>JAJDTN010000357.1 GCA_022827165.1 Candidatus Latescibacterota bacterium | reverse complement strand
GCTGCCGTAGAGGTCGTAGTAGTGCAGCGGCGCCTCCCACGTCTCGTGGGGGGTGAAACCGTCCACGTAGAGGTAGAAGGGCGTGTGGCCGGCGTTCTGCTCCACGAACTCGATGGCCGAGCGGAAGAGCCGCGCCGTGGGCCACGTCTCCTCGGGCCGCTGGGGCTGCACGTTCACGAGATGGGCGCGGATCCGGTTCGCGTTGCCCTGGTAGCGGGACAGCAGCGCCTCGTCGGCGCGGGCCACCGCCCGGTAGCGGTCCTCGGCCTGACCCCGGACGAACTCCCACTGCCGGAAGCCGCGGGTGAAGTTCATCCCCGGCACGAAGTAGTGGGGCACGTCGGCGAAGAAGCCGGTGTGGTAGCCGCTCCTGACCAGGGCCTCGGCGATGGCCGGCTCGTCGGCCGACATCGGCTGCCAGCCGGGGATGTAGACGTTGTCCCAGGGGACCGGTGTGTAGGTGGGGAAGGGGAAGGCCCGCCGCCCCGTGTGCAGGGTGCGGCGCGTCGGTACGGTGGGCAGGCACTCGGGATGGGCGTTGGTGAAGCGCACGCCCTGCCTCGCGAAGCGGTCGAGGTTGGGCGTGTGGATCCAGTCGTTGCCGTAGGCGCCGAGGTAGGCGGTGCGGAAGGTATCCGCCACGACGACGACGATGTTCCAGCCCTCGCTCATGGAGCCGCCTCCAGGCTCACCTGGAGGGCCAGCAGGTCGCAGTCGCCGGGGATGTCGAGGGGGATCCGCGCGGTGCCGTCCGGTCCCGCCTCCAGCCGGCCGCTCCAGTCCTCCCCGGTCCAGAGCTCCCGCACCGGGCCGATGGCCCGGCCCTGCGGCGGCTCGATGACCAGCGACGTGCGGCAGCCCACCGGCGTGTACGGGAAGACCACCGCCAGCAGGGAGTCCTCCGCGGCCATGGGCAGCAGCTCCACGGTGGGGACGGCGCGCCGGTCGGCGGGCCTCAGGCTGCGGTAGTCGTCCTCCGGCGGGAACGGGTCCAGCCGCGTCAGGGGCCGGCGCCCCGAGGCCCACAAGATCAGCCGCCGCAGCAGCTCGACGTTGCTGGTCTCCTCGAGGAGGGAGCTGGCGGGGATGTTCCCGGTCCAGGTCACCGCCGGCATGCCGGCGAGCCAGACCTCGCGGCGGTCTCCCTCCTCCACCAGGACCAGCGCCGGCCGGCCCTCCACCGTGCCGAGGACCTCGCCCTCCGGCCCGGGCCCGTCCACCCGTGTGCTCAGGATGAGGGGGTGCTCCAGGCCCGCGGTGAGCGGGTGATCGCCCTGCAGCTCCATCTCGAAGGCGCCGGTGTGGATCCGCTGCGGCAGGGGGCAGGGGCCGCGGCCCTCCCAGGGGCCCGCCGGCCGGTTGCCGATCCACAGCAGGCCCTCGCCTTTCGCGGCGACAGCGTCGATGCGCTCGATCTGGCCGGCCGTGAGACAGTGGGTCTCGGGCAGGATCAGCGGGCCCCGCAGGCGGTCCCCGGCGTCGTCGAGGCGTTCGTCCCAGAACCATTGCCACGGCAGGCCCGTCCGGTAGAGCAGGTCCACCATGGTGAGGAGGCCGCCGTGCCCCCAGGCCGAGGCGTGATGGCCGTAGATCTCGGACTGCTGGGGCATGAGCATGGTGGCGAAGGCCCAAGGCCGGTGGCCGGCGAAGGCCGGCATCAGCCGCCGGGCCTCGTCGAAGGCCTCGAAGAACCCGGGGATGATCTTCATCTGCTCGTAGGTGTAGGGCATCACCAGATCGGCGCCCAGGACGAAGGGCACGACCGCCGCCAGCAGCCCGTCCTGGCGGCCCATGGGCACGGCCTGGGACGGCGGCATGAAGCCCTGGGGATAGATGTCGACCTGGCGGTCCAGGCAGGCGGCCACCAGACTGCGCGTCGTCTCCGAGAGGATGCGGCGGTGGGGCCGGTGCAGGATGAGGTGGTGGGGGTTGTAGTGGTAGGGGTCGGTGGCGATGACGTCCTGGGTCAGGGCGTCGCGGCCCAGGCGGATGCCGGTCTGCCAGGCGTTGTAGTTGCGCTCGGGGACGACGGGGCTGTGCTGGATGCCCACCACCACGTCGGGCCGGACCTCCTTGATGGCGGCGCGCAGCTCCGAGTGCACCGCCTCCCAGTTGTCGAACCGCGCCTCGAGCCAGGTGTACCACAGGGGGTCGTTCCAGTCGCGCGAGGTGGGCGGCTCGTGGCCCGTGGCCTCGCGGAACTCCGCCCGGCAGAAGTCGCAGTAGCAGCCGATGGTGCCGTCCCCGAAGCCGAGGGAGGCCTCGTCGTTGAGGTGGATCTCGACCAGCGCCGGCCACCGGCAGACCTCCATGAGCTGGTCCAGGTACCAGGCCTTGTTCTCCGGCCGGAAGGGGCACAGCCACCGCACCCGCAGCCCGTCGAGGTCCTGCACCGCGCCGTCGCCGGCCAGGTGCATGAGCCGCCGGGGCTCCGCCGCCACCAGGGCCTCCTGGTACTTCATGTAGCCGGTGAAGGCGATGTAGCCGAGGCCGCGCTCCGCGCACATCCGGGCCAGCCGCTCTCCGTTCTCCAGGGAGAAGCCGTGGTAGCCCTTGGGCAGCTCCACCAGGCCGGCGCCCACGTCGGTGAACCCCTCCTCCACGATCCGGTCGAGGGTTTCCTCGTTGAGGGCCACTCTGGGAAAGCTGAGCAGCGCCGCGCGCCGGAGTCTCCTCTCCTCGGCCATGGCTACAGGACCTCCTTCTCGGCGGCGGCCAGCGACTCCTCGACGATGTCGAGCAGGCCGTCCAGCTCCTGGCGGGTGATCGTCAACGGCGGATAGAAGCGGAGGTCGTCGCCGTTGACGCCGTCGGCGCAGCCCGTGGTGGAGCCGGCGTTGAGGCCGCGCTCGCGCATGTGGCCGGCCACCCGGCGGCTGAAACCGGCCTCGGCGGGGAAGGGCCGGCGGCTCTCCCGGTCCTGCACCAGCTCGATCCCCAGGATCAGCCCGAAGGTGCGGACCTCGCCGACGCTCGGATGCTCGCGGAAACGCCCGGCCTGCGACTCCATGTGGGCGGCCAGATCGGTGACGCGACCGAGGATCTCCTCGCGTTCGATGATGTCGAGGACCTCCAGGCCGACGCGCATGGCCACGGGGTTGTTGACGTAGGTGAAGATGTGGTGGAACTCCTGCCCGGCCTCGGCGAAGGCATCGGCCACGGCCTGCCGCAGGAGCACCCCCCCGAGGGGGATGTAGCCGCTGCTGGCCCCCTTGCCGAAGACGATCATGTCGGGAAGCACGTCCCAGTGCTCCATGGCGAAGAGGCGGCCGCTGCGGCCGAAACCGGTGACGATCTCGTCGGCGATGAAGAGCACGTCGTGGCGGTCGCAGATCTCGCGGATCCGGGCGAAGTAGCCCTCCGGCGGCACGCCGCAGACGAAGGCGGCGATCGGCACCGGCTCGCAGACGAAGGCGGCCACGTTCTCGGGGCCGCGGCGGCGGATCTCGGCCTCCAGGTCGTCGGCGCAGCTGAGATTGCAGACCCCGTTGCAGCCTTCGAAGCGGCAGCGGTAGGGATAGCAGGGGGCGATGTGGGGGAAGTCGGCCAGCCAGGGGGCGAAGGGCGCCCGCGGCCCCGGCACGCCGCTGAGGGACATGGCCCCGAGGGTGCCGCCGTGGTAGCCGCCCCAGCGCGAGATCACCAGCTGCTTGCCCACGTTGCCCCGCAGCAGGTGGTACTGGCGGGCGATCTTCAGGGCCGACTCGATCGCCTCCGAGCCGCCGGAGACGAAGTAGGCCTTGTCGAGGTCACCCGGGGCCGCCGCCGTCAGCCGGCCGGCGTAGTCGCGGGCGGGCTGGTTCTCGAAGTGGATGGAGAAGGCGTAGGCCAGGGTCTCCGCCTGCTCGCCCATGACGCGGGCGATGTCGGCGCGCCCGTGGCCCAGGGTGACGTTGCTGGCGCCGGCGGCGCCGTCGATGTAACGCCGGTCCTCGTCGTCGTAGAGATGGATGCCCTCGCCGCGGACGATCGTCGGGTAGCCGCCGGCGGGGTTCTTGAGAAAGAGGGAGTCTCCCTTCGTGGCCATGGCAGCGGCCCTCAGCCGATTCGCTCCAGGGTCTGGCGCAGGAACCTCACGGAGGCGGGCACCTGCTCCTCGTCGAGGCTGTGGAGTATGAGGCCGCCGTCGAAGCCGGCCTCGCGCAGCCGGCGCAGGTAGCGCTCGTAGTCCAGCAGACCCGTTCCCGCGGCCACGTGGCCGGCCTCGCCGTCGCGCACCAGGTCCTTGGCGTGGGCCATCTCGATGTCGGGGCCGAGGAGGTCGAAGGCCTCGTCCAGGACCTCGGCCATGCGCGGCAGGTCCCCGGCGCCGAAGAGGTTGGCCCCGTCGATGACGACTTTGAGGAAGGGGGAGCCGAAGTGGTCGAGGAGCCGCCGCGCCTTGAGCGCCGTGTCGACCACGTTGGAGACCTCGGGCTCGAAGACCAGGGGCACTTCGTGCTCGGCGGCGATCGCCACGGCCTCGGCCATCGACTCGAGCATGTCGGCCCACGCCTCGGGAGAGCCGTTGTCGGGATGGGACCCCCACATGTAGTCGGCGTTGCGGGTACCGGTGGAGAACGTGATCCGCGGCGCCCCCAGG
This sequence comes from Candidatus Latescibacterota bacterium, assembly GCA_022827165.1. The sequence continues at coordinate 3,646 of JAJDTN010000357.1, read as the reverse complement.
GCCGCGCAGGCGGCGGCCAGCTCGCGGAGGCCGCGGAAGTTGCGGGCGCGCTCGTCGAGGTCCGGGTGGATGATGTTGAAGGTGCCGGAGACCGCGGCCAGGGTCAGCCCCCGCGACTCGACCTCGCGGCGGACGCGGCGGCAGAGGTCCGGGTCGAGGCGGTCGGGCATCGGCGGCAGGCCGAGGGACTCGAGGTTGAGCTGGAGGGCCTGGAGGCCGTGGCCGGCGGCGGCGTCGAGGACCTCTTCGAAGGAGGGACGGTCGAAGATCCGGGTGAAGCCGCCGATGAGCATTCGCGATCCGTCGGGGGAAGGGCCCGAGGGGGCCCGAGGTTTGCCGCCGCCGCCTCCTTCGCTATGCTAGGCCATAGTAGCGCCCCCGTACATCGCGAGCAACGGAACTCCGCCTTTGGAAGGCGAGACCGCCGACCCGAATGAGCGACAAGGACGCCTACCGTTCCCTGATGCAGGAGGAGGGAGTCCGCCTGCCCCTGTTCTGCCGGGACTGGTGGCTCGACGCGGTCTGCGGCCCCGAACACTGGGACGCGGCCGTCGTCGAGCACGGCGGAGCCGCGGCCGGCGCCCTGCCGTACTACGCGCGCCGGCGCCTGGGGCTGACCCTGCTCGTGCAGCCGCCGCTGACGCGGAGCCTCGGCCCCTGGGTGCGGGAGACGGACGCCGGGCCGGCGGGGACCCTGGAGCGCCAGAAGCGGCTCATGACGGAGCTGATCGACCGGCTGCCGCCCTTCGCCCACTTCGAGCAGGGCTGGCACCCCGGCGTCACCAACTGGCTCCCCTTCTACTGGAGGGGGTTCGCGCAGACGACGCGCTACACCTACGTCCTGCCCGACCTGCGCGACGAGGCCGCCCTGTGGGCCAACCTGCGGGAGAACATCCGCCGCGAGATCCGCAAGGCCGAGGGCCGCCACGGCCTCACCGTGCGCAGCGCCGACTCGCCCGCCGAGCTGCACGACCTCAACCGCAAGACCTTCGCCAGGCAGGGGCGGCCCGTCCCCTATGCGCCCGGGATCGTCGACAGCATCGAACGCGCCTGCCAGTCCCACGGCTGCCGGCGGATCTGGATCGCCGAGGACGGCGAGGGGCGCGCCCACGCCGGCGCCTACGTCGTCTGGGACGAGGACAGCGCCTACTACCTGATCGGGGGCGGGGACCCGGAGCTGCGCACCAGCGGGGCCACCAGTCTGTGCCTGTGGCACGCCATCCGCCACGCGGCGGCGGTGACCCGGCGCTTCGACTTCGAGGGCTCCATGCTCGAGCCGGTGGAGCGGTTCTTCCGCGCCTTCGGAGCTCGCCAGGTCCCCTATCATCTCGTCAGCAAGACGCCGTCGCGGCTGTGGCGGCTCCGCCGTTTCATGCAGAGACCGGCCGGCTGACCGCCGGCCCGAGGAAAGGAGAGCCGGGTGGACGTTCTGGTCATGGGAGGCACGGGGTACTTCGGACTGGCCGCCGTCGAGCAGATGCTGGAGGCCGGCCATCGCGTCTCGATCTTCAGCCGGGGAAACTCGCGGCCGTGGTTCTGGGACGACATCGAGCACATCGAGGGCGACCGCCAGGACGCCGACGGTCTCGCCCGCAGCCTGGAGGGCCGCCGCTTCGACGGCGTCATCGACAACCAGTGCTTCAACCGCCGGGAGGCGGAGAGCGCCATCGGCGCCCTGCGGGGGCGCGTCGGACGCTACGTGGTGGCCAGCACCGTCTCGGTCTACGGCGAGGCGGGGCACTCCCACCGCCGGTCCACGGTGACCGAGCCCCTCCCCGACGAGGAGCGCTTCGCCGTCGACTACCGCGCCCTCGAGCCGGTGCGCGAGGCCGACCTCGACGTCTCCGGCCAGTCCTGGGAGTACCGGGACGAGGTCGACGAGTACGGCGAGGGCAAGCGCATGATGGAGCGCGTCATGCTGGAGTCGCCCGCGGACTGGCCGTGGATCGTCGTGCGCGTGCCCGCCACCCTCGGCCCGGCGGACCCCTCGGGGAGGTTCGCCTGGTGGCTGACGCGGATCCTCGACGGCGGGCCGATCCTGCTGCCCGACGGCGGCGTCCACGCGGTGCAGGTCGGCTTCTCCGAGGACCTGGCCCGCTTCCTGGTGCGGCTCCTGGAGGACGGACCGCCGCGCAACACCTACAACTACGCCCAGGCCGAGTCTCCGTCCCTGGTCAACTGGCTGCGGATCATGGCCGAGGCCGCCGGCCGGCCGCTGCGCACCGTGCCGGTGCCCTCCGAGGTTCTGGAGCGCCACTCGGGCCTGCCGTGGAAGGTCTGGTCCTTCGCGCCCTTCAGCTCCTGCCCGCTGCTGATGAACCTCGACAAGGCCCAGGCCGACGTGGGGCTGGACTTCCGCGCCCCGGGCGTGGAGTGGACCCGCAGGACCGTCGAGTGGTACGCCGCCGACCCCGGCCGCCTGTCCACCGCAAAGCACCCGGAGGAACGCCCCGCCGAGATCGACTTCGCCGGCCGCTGGCCCCGCGTCCTGGAGGATCTCGGGCGGCAGCTGCGCGTCTAGAGGCCGGAGGCGCCCCCGGCCGCCTGTCCACCGCGAAGCACGGGGAGGAACGCCCCGCCGAGATCCGGTTCGCCGAGGGCTGGTCCCGCGTCCTGGAGGATCTGGGTCCGCGCCTGAACGTCTGAGGCGCACCGCCCCCGGCGCCGGGAGCCCGGCCGCTTCCCTTGCGGGAGTCCGCGTTCCGGGGGTTCTTGGCCTGCCGGAGACTCGCATGAGAATCGAGATACAAGGCCTGACCAAGCGCTACCGCGGCGGCTTCCACGCCCTCAGCGACGTGGACCTGGAGATCGGCAGCGGCATGTTCGGCCTCCTCGGGCCCAACGGCGCCGGCAAGACCACCCTCATCCGCATCCTCGTCACCCTGCTCAAGGCGACCTCCGGCCGCGTCCTGGTGGCCGGCCTGGACGTGGACCGCCACCGGGCCCAGGTGCGGCGCATGGTCAGCTACCTGCCCCAGGAGTTCAGCCGCTTCCCGCGGCTGGCGGCGTGGGAGGTCCTCGACTACCAGGCGCGCCTCCGCGGCCTCGGCCGCCGCCAGCGGGCCGAGGCGGTGGACCGGCTCCTGGAGCTGGTGGGCCTCTTCGAGGTGCGCGACCGGCAGGCGGGCAAGCTGTCGGGCGGCATGAAGCGCCGCCTCGGCATCGCCCAGACCCTGGTGGGCGATCCCTCGATCCTGGTGGTGGACGAGCCCACGGTGGGCCTCGATCCCCAGGAGCGGCTGCGCTTCCGCAACCTGCTGGCCGACCTGGCCCGGGGGGAGATGGTCATCCTCCTCTCCACCCACATCGTGGGGGACATCTCCTCGACCTGCACCGACATGGCGCTGCTGAGCCGGGGGCGGATCGCCTACCAGGGCTCGCCGGAGGGGCTGATCGACTCGGCCCGGGGCCGCGTCTGGAAGGTGGCGGCCACCGACGCCGAGCTGGACGGGCTCAAGGAGCGCTTCGCCGTCGTCTCCACGGTGCCCTCGGTGGCCGGATACGAGGTCCGCCTGGTGGCCGACGAGCCGCCCGCGGCCTCGGCGGAGGCGGCAGCCCCGGGCCTGGAGGACGCCTACCTCCATCACCTGCAGTCGATCGAGCCGGAGGGCGGGAATCCGTGACGTTCTTCGGCCGCTGGTGGGCG
>JAJDTN010000366.1 GCA_022827165.1 Candidatus Latescibacterota bacterium | reverse complement strand
TGCAACGGAGATTACAGGTGTCCGGGTTGGTGTCGAACGTGATCCGCCACGGCCCCTTTCGCGGAGGGAGATGTGCGGTGTCCCGCCGTTTCAATACACTGGTGTAGAGCGCCTCGACCTGGCGAACGTGGCTTTCGATGTCCGGCACATCTCCCGCCTCGCTGTACAGATAGCCCCTTGTCCCGAGTTCGGCGGCGAGTTCGGGCGCATTGACGAATCGCTGCATCTGGCTTGCGAGCGAGGCGGGAGACCGATGTTCAAACAAGAGGCCGTTCACCTCGTGATGGACATACTCTCCCATGCCGCCGGCGTCAGCGGTTATGACGGGCACCCGGGCTTGTTGGGCCTCGTGAATGACCAGCGGCGAATTCTCTACCCAAATCGAGGGGACGACGATTGCGTCGCAGCGATCAAAGACCTCGTGTACGATGTCCTGATTCCTGTATTCGGGCATCCACTCGATGCGGGCAGCCGTTTGCTCCGGCAGAGTGCTTGTCATCTGCTTGAGTGCTGCAGTTTCCTGTCCACTGGGGCGTCCCCAGATGCGCAAGCGTGCGTCTCCGCGAAGGGTGCCGAAGGCGCGAATCAGATCGTGGACCCCTTTGGCGGGAATGTGGGTTCCGATGTAGCCGAAGGTGAACGGTTCGCCGGGGATTCGGTCGCGACCCGTCATTCGCTTGAGGTCAAAGCCGTAATCCAGGTAAGCAAGTTTTCCTTCGGGCAAGCCGAAGTCATCTCGAAAGCGGTCGTGGAGGTAGCGGGCCGGAGCGATGAATAGATCGACCATCTCGGCGATCTCGCGTACATGCTTCATGCGGCGGCCGACCCAGTTGGTCCAATAGGCGACATCCGCTTCGTACTCATCGGGCGCGCCACTGAAGTAGCGGGCGTAGCAACGCTCAGCGCACTTGCGATCTTGCTGTCCCTCGCAAGGGGCCCAAAGGTTGTTGGGATCCTCGGGAAGGAGCTGCATGAACTGACCCCGAGGGCACATAAGCCAGTAGTCGTGTAGGGTGTAGATGATCGGCACTTCCCGCCGTGCTGCTTCGCGGGTCAGCGAGGTTGAGAGATGATTCAGGTGGCCGATATGGACTATATGCGGCTGCAACTGCTCCAGGACTTCAACAAAGCCGCGGTCTACCCCGGCGGCCTGGTAACGATCTTTGAAACGGGGATTATTGATGACGTGCAGAGTAACCCGGGGATCATCGGCATCCTGTTCCATCCGAAGGCGGAAGTCGGGCGCAAAGGGGTCTTCCTCGCGGGTGAAGACATGTACCTCGTGGCGCTCAGCGAGTCCTTGGCACAGCGTCTGGCTGTAGACTTCCGACCCGGCGTTGTAACGCCTTGGGTAGCCGTGAATGACCTTCAGAATCCTCATGGTTTCCCCCTGTTGGTCGTTTGGACGAGGACGAATGGAGGTACTACTGCGGTTCATGGGGCGGAGGCACATTCCCAAGTAGCGCCGGTATGGCCGTCAGCGAGAAGCGGATGGCTTGGACCATTCCCGCTATTGCAGGACGGTTCGAGGCTTTGCTGGTTACAGCCCCGGGTTCAGGGAAGGCCGCTCGCCGCTCCAGGGGGCGAGCTGCTCGAAGGCCCGGGCGGCGCGCAGGACGGTGAGGTCCTGGCGCCAGCCGCCGATGATCTGCAGGCCCACGGGCAGGCCGTCGACGAAGCCGCAGGGCACGGTGGCGGCTGGCAGGCCGGTGAGGTTCACCGGGTAGGTGAAGGCCGTCCAGCTCAGGTAGGTGGTCTCGCGGCCGGCGATCGAGCCCGGGTGGTCGCCGCCGGCGGCGAAGGCGGTCACCGGCAGGGTCGGTGTCAGCAGCAGGTCGCGGCTCTCGAAGAACTCCCGCCAGAGGTGGTAGTAGGGGTTGCGCTCCAGGTAGGCGGCGGCCACGTCCGTGCCGCGGAAGCGGAAGCCCTCCTCGATGACGGCCCGCAGGCCGGGGTCGAGGCGGTCGGCGATGTTGTCGAAGTCGTCGCGGAAGGTGGCGGCGAAGGCGGTAGACCACAGGGTGTGGAGGAGCCGCCAGGGGTCGTCGGTCTCCGGGTGGGCCTCCTCGAGGGTGCACCCGAGATCCGGGAAGCGGAGAGCTGCGGTCCGGGCGGTCTCGACGACCCGGGGGTCGACGGCGGCGTACCCGAGGTCGGGGGACCAGGCGGCGCGCAGCCCCTCCACCCCGCCTTCGATCTGGTCCAGGGCCACCGGCTCGGCCGGCATGGAGGTGCGGTCCCTCGCGTCGGGGCCCGCCATGGTCCGCAGCATGAGCACGGCGTCGCCCACGGTGCGCGTGATCGGCCCGGCGTGGGAGAGGGTCTCGACGACGCTGGCCGGGTGCTGGGGCACCCTCCCCCAGGAGGGCTTGAAGCCGAAGGCGCCGCAGAAGGCGGCGGGGATGCGGATCGAGCCGGCGCCGTCGGTGCCCTGGGCGAGGGGCCCGAGGCCGGCCGCCACCGCCGCCGCGGCGCCGCCGCTGGAGCCGCCGGGGGTGCGCCCGTGGCGCCAGGGGTTGTGGGTCGGTCCGCAGACACGGTTGCCGGAGTCCCCCTTCCACCCCAGCTCCGGGGTGTTGGTCTTGCCGAGGAGGACCATGCCGGCGTCGCGCAGGCGCTCGGTGAGGGGCGCGTCGAAGTCGGGGACCCAGTCGGCGGTCAGCAGCGAGCCCCGGGTGGTGCGGATCCCGCGCGTCGCCGTCAGGTCCTTCAGGGATCCTGGAATGCCTGCAAGCGGCGGTATCTGATCGCCGCCACCGGCGTACGCGGCCTCGGCGGCTCTCGCTTCGGCCATGGCGCGCTCGGGCGTGACCGTGACGAAGGCGTTGAGCCCGGCGTCGACGTGCTCGATCCGGCGCAGGACCGCCTCGGTGACCTCCACCGGGGACAGCTCCCGGCGCCGGTAGAGCCGCCGCAGATCGAGGGCGGAGTGATAGCAGAGATCCGTGTCGTTCATGTCAGCACTACCTCCCGACCGGTGCGGGACGACTCCAGGCAAGCCGTCATGACCTCCACCAGGTGGCGGGAGTACTCGGCGGTCACCGGTGGCTCCGTCCCCGCGTCGATGGCCTCCACGAAGGCCTGCAGCTGACGCGCCGTGGTGTCGTGGTCCTCGCTGACCGTCACCTGCTCCCAGTTGCCCTCTCTTCCCACGAAGACGTCCTCCCGTCCGGACTGGATGCCCCTGCGCAACTGGATCATCCCGTCCGTGCATACGAACTCGGTGCTGAAGCGGGTGCCGCCCGTCCTCCACCACACGTGGATGAGGGTGGCGTGGACCCCGTTCTCGAACTGCAGCAGGGCCATGGCCACGTCGTCGGCGGAGAACTCGAAGAAGCGGCTGTCCACCAGGGCCTTGACGGCGGCGACGCGGCTGCCCGTCCACCAGCAGGAGCGGTCGATGAGGTGGATGCCGTTCTGGTACCACAGTCCGCCGTAGGTGGCCTTGTCGAGATACCAGGCCCGCCTCTCGGGCTTGAAGGGCCGGTAGGCCTCGTCGCAGAGGCAGACCAGATCGCCCAGGCTGCCTTCGACCAGGAGCTTCTTCACGGCCCGGTTCTGGGGCGAGAAGTGGTGCATGTGGCCCACCGTGAGCTGCCGGCCCGAGCGGCGGGCGGCGTCGATCATGGTGTCGCACTGCTCGACGTCGACGGCCATCGGTTTCTCCACGAGCACGTGCTTGCCCGCCTCCAGGGCGGCCACGGCGGCCTCGCAGTGCAGGCCGTGGGGCAGGCAGACGATGGCCACGTCGACCCGGTCGTCGGCGAGCAGCTCCTGGTACGTGGAATAGCCGCGGCAGCCGTGTTCCGCGGAGACGCGGTCCCGGGCCTCCGCGCGGGTGTCGGCCACGGCCCGCACCTGCGTAGATTCAAGGGCCTCCGCCGCCCGCAGGTGCGCCCCGGCGACGCTGCCCGCTCCGATGATCCCGATGCCGTGCATGCGCATGCCTCGAATGCTAACGACGCCCTCCCCCGTGCCTCAAGCTCGCCACGCGGCGGCCGGCTCGAGCTGACATGCCGCGCCTCGACGCCGCGGCCCTGCAGAGGGTGATGCTGCGCAGGAACTTCCTCTTCAAGCACCAGCTGGCCAACCAGGTCGGCATCAGCTACGACCGTCTGACGGCGATCCTCGTCGGCGGCGAGACCGAGGTGGAGGAGGAGATCGTCGCCCGTCTGTGCGCCGGACTGGACTGCGAGGCTTCGGAGATCCTGGTGAAATGAGGAGACGCTCGACGAAGGGCATCTCTCGAGGGGGCCCGGCCAGGACCGGCCGGCGGCGAAGCGCGTCGCCGGAGAGCCGGATGAGCTCCAAGGCCAGGGCCGACAGCGGCCGGCTGCGCGCCGCCTGGGGCGATCCCGTCGACGAAGGCGCCGTGCGCCAGATCCACGCCTGCATGGCCGAGGGCACGGGCGCCGTGGGCGGCGTCCTGATGGCGGACCATCACCTCGGGTACTCCATGCCGGTGGGCGGAGTCGTCGCCTACGAGGACCGCATCTCGCCCTCGGGCGTGGGCTACGACATCGCCTGCGGAAACAAGGCGGTGCGCGTCGGCCTCACCGCCGCCGAGGTGCGGCCGCGGATCGCGGAGCTGATGGACGAGATCTGGGAGACCATCTCCTTCGGCATCGGCCGCAGGAACAAGGAGCCGGTGGAGCATCCCCTCTTCGACGACGATCCCGCCTGGAGCATCGACGTGGCGGCGGGGCTCCGCAGCTTGGCCCGGGGACAGCTCGGCACCGTGGGCGCCGGCAACCACTACGTCGACGTCTTCGCCGACGAAGAGGACCGCATCTGGATCGGCGTCCACTTCGGCTCCCGCGGCCTCGGCCACCGGCTGGCCACGCACTTCATGCGCCTCGGGGGCGGGTCCGACGACTTCCACGCCCCTCCCGTGCTCTTCGCCGTGGACTCCCGGGCGGGAGAGGAGTACCGCGCCTGCATGGAGCTCGCCGGCCGCTACGCTTACGCCGGCCGCGACTGGGTCTGCGAGCGCGTCTGCGAGATCCTCGGATCGCCGGCCCTGGAGGAGGTCCACAACCACCACAACTTCGCCTGGCTCGAGGAGCACGAAGGCCGCAAGGTCTGGGTCGTGCGCAAAGGGGCGACACCCGCCTTCCCCGGGCAGCGGGGCTTCATCGGCGGCTCCATGGGCGACGTCTCCGTCATCGTCGAGGGGGTCGACTCCGAGGAGGCGGCCATGGGCTACCGCTCCACCGTGCACGGCGCCGGCCGCGTCATGTCGCGTACCGCCGCCGCCGGACGCGTGCGCTGGAAGAAGGGGAAGGGCGGCCGCAAGAGGCCCGTGGTCGTCAAGGAGGGCCGGATCAGCCGCCGCATGATGGAGGACTGGGTCCGCGACTGGGGGGTGGAGCTGCGCGGCGCCGGCACCGACGAGTCGCCCCACTGCTACAAGCGGCTGCCGGAGGTGCTGGAGCACCACGCCGGCTCGATCCGGGTGCTGCACACCCTCAAGCCCCTGGGGGTGGCCATGGCCGGTCCCGAGACCCACGACCCGTACCGGGACTAGCCTCCAGGCCAGTGTGGTGACGCCCCGGCCGAGCGCCGTCCCACGTAACCGCAGCGCACGCCCGACTGGCGCAACTCAGGCTGACCCCCGATCCTCCCGCGGCACCCACCTCGGGTGATCCGCACCCCGCCCATCTGCCCCCCGGGTGAGGAGCCGCTGATTCCGCCCATCCGCATCCGCCACCCAGAGGGCCGGCGGTTCACCCGTCTTCGCCCGGCAGAAGACGATCTGCCTGCCGTCGGGTGACTCGCTCTGCCGGAAGTCCCAGACCGGCGGATCCGAGCGGGTGAGCTGCACAAGCGCCCCGTCGCCCGGATCGATCCGGTGGATCTCGGTGCCGCCGCGGGCCAGCTCCGGCTTGAAATCGCGGTTGAAGTGGTCCATGTCCGGACGCTGCGGCTGGTGCTCCCAGGCCACCTTGGAACCGGCCAGGCGGCGCGACACCAGGATCGACCCGTCCCGTGACCAGACCGGCATGTTGGAACCGCCCCCCTTGGTCTCGGGAGAGCCGTAGGACGCCCCGAACCAAAGGGCCTGCCCGTCCGTCAGCTGCCGCTGCTCGGAACCGTCCGGGCGGTTGATGAACAGATCGGACCAGTCGTGGCCGGAGTCGTGCCGGTAGAGGCATCCCTGGTACACCAGCCACTCGCCGTCCGGGGACCAGTTCGGACCGAAGAACAGGTACTCCTCGTGAGCCGCCACCAGGACGCGGTTCCCCCCGTCCACGTCGCTGGTCAAGATCTGGTACCCCGATGGACTGACGAGGTGGAAAGCGATCCGGCTGCCGTCCGGGCTGAGACTGAGCCCGTACGCCAGGCCCTCGCCCGCCTGCGTCACCTCGCGCGCATCCGTGCCGTCCAGGTTCATGCTGTAGGCCTGGGCCGTCCTGTCCTCAAAGACGACCTGCACGAGCACGCGCCCGTCCCTCAGCAGGAGGTACGGCTGCTGGGAGACGGCCAGGCGCTCGCGCGTGAGGATCTCCTCGAGCGCGTCCCGCTCGGGATCGTAGATCCAGGTGTGGGTGGGCGTCAGGTGGTAGTACTCGTCGAAGGACTTGCCCGGCCCGTCGCGGCGCGCCTCCATGCTGGTGAGCAGCATCCTGCCGTCGGCGAAGAACTCGCCGGGGTGCCAGGTCTCCTGAAGGGGCACGTCGAACTCGAAGTAACGCAGACCGCTGCCGTCGGCGTTCATGATCGCCGTCCGGCCCCGGGACACGAAGACGATGCGGTTTGCCATCACGGCTGTTGGCCAGGGCCGTTCAGCGGCGGCGCCGCTTCCGGCGGGACGGGGAGGCGGGGGCGGTACTCATCGCGGCGCAGGCCCATGCGTTCCAGCGGCAGCGGCTGGAAGCCGGTGACGCGCAGGATCCGGGCGTCGTCGCGCAGGGCCCAGCCGGCGCGGCCCGGATCCTCCGGGTCGACCCAGCCCGGATCGCCGGCTTCGGGGACGAGCCAGTTGTCGCGGATGTCGATGAGCTTCTCTTCGGCCAGCCAGAAGATCCGCAGCCACCAGCCGTCGACGAAGAGATTGCGCAGGAAGCGGTTGCCCTCGGGCGGCACGCCCGTGCCGGCGGCGACCCAGCGGTCGATCTCCATCAGCTCGGGATAGCGCTCGGAGTAGGGCGGGTTGTGGTGATCCATCTCTCGCAGGCTCTCCGCCAGCCCCTTCACCCCGTTCGCCCAGACCGGGCTCTTGTCGAGGCCGCGGGCGTCGATGCCGATGGCCGGGTGGTTGTCGACGAAGACGTTGTTCTCCACGACGCAGTCGCGCCCGCCCCCGATGCCGACGGCACACTGCGTGTTCACGATGAGGTTGCCGTACACGGTGATGCCACTGACGCAGTCGTCGAGATAGACGACGAGGGCCTCTCCGTTGCCGGGACCGCGAATGTCGTGCATGTGGTTGTAGCGAATGATGTTGTCGCGGTAGGTCCAGTCGCGGCCCGTGTAGATGGCGCCCACGTCGCCGGTCTCGTGACAGACGTGGTGGATGTGGTTGTACTCGATCAGGTGGTTGTTGCCCCAGAACAGGATGGCGCAGTGCGGGTGGTCGTGGATCTCGTTGTTGGAGACGCGCGTGCCGACGCCCTCCAGGTTCACCGCCGGGTAGTAGCAGCGCGACCAGCGGGCCTGGTGATGGAAGTGGCAGTTGTGGACGAAGTGCCGGCAGGGGGTGATGCTCTTGCGGTCGCCCCCGCGGAGGCTGACACCGCCGTCGCCGTTGTTCCAGATATCGCAGCTCTGCACCCCGTGGTCGGTGCCGCCGTCGATCCAGACGCCGTAGTTGCCGGTGTTCGAGATGCGGCAGCCGGCGACCAGGCAGCCGGTGCCGCCCTTGACGGCGACGGCGTGGCCCCGGGTGGCGGTGAGCTCGAGGTCGCGCAGGACGACGTGGCGGGCCCCCCCGAGAGCGACGAGGGGACTCTCGAGAAGAGACATCATGACCTCGGCGCTCCCCAGGGGTTTGGGCGGCCACAAGTAGAGGATGCCGGCGGCGCGGTCGACGAAGTACTCGCCCGGCGAGTCGAGCTCCTCGAGGATGTTGAGGAAGTAGATCCTGTTTCCGGGCTTGAACCCGTGATGGCCGTGAGGCGGGCGGGTTTTGACGAGGCGCGCCTCGGTGTCGATGGAGGCGATGCGCTCGTAGCTGTTGGCCCAGTCGTAGGCCCAGTAGCCGTGCACCCAGGCGTCGTCCACGGTCGCCCACCGGCGCGGGCGGTCCCCTTCGTAGAAGAAGCCTTCTTCCAAAAGCCCCAGTTGCATGCCGTGGCCGTCGTCGCGGCTCTTGCCCTCGGGATAGCCGGCCATGCGGGCGAAGGGCTCGTCGGCATCGGCGTTCGGCCAGCGGGCCACCGTCTGCGGCTCGCCGTCGACGAAGAGCTCCACGTGGGCCGCCGCCATTTTGCGGCCGAAACCGCGAGACCGCATCGGCGACAGGCGCCCGAGGCCGAGGGCGTCGAGGTCCACCTGGCGTACGTGGCGGCGCGCGGCGGGATCCAGCCGCGCCCGGACGGCGGGATCGCGCACCGGGGTGAAGCCGGAGAGGGTGATGCCGCCGAGGAGGCGCACCCGTTGATCCGGCAGGGCCCGCCAGGTCACCGGAGCCTCGGGACGGCCGCCGTCGCGGCGGCCCAGGCGCAGGCTCTCGGTGAGCGGGTAGTCGCCGCCGCCTATCCAGACGGTGCTGCCGGCGCGCTCTTCCACCGGCAGGGCTCGCAGGGCGTCGCGGGCGCGGGCCAGAGTGGCGAAGGGCCGCTCTTGGGTACCGGAGTGTGTGTCATTGCCATCGACGGCGACGTGGATCTCAATGCTCACGGCGGGTCTCCATATGAGGGTACGCAGGTCGGGCGGCGCCGCTAGCGCGCCTTGACCGTGGCCCTGGTGCGGTCGCTCTTGCGGATCATGTCCATCAGTCTTGCGAAGCGCAGGCCGACCTCGGGCGGACAGGGATTGGCCTGTCTGCCGGCCCGGACCTTGAGGAACTGCTCCCACACGCCCCGGGAGCGGGGGCAGCGGACCTCGGCGAAGGCACCTTCCTTCACCGGCTTGAAGAGCAGCCGCTCCCCCCAGATTCCGGTCCGCAGGATCCCCCGGTCGCCGATGACGGTGACTTCGGAGGTGCAGTGGATGGAGTCGCCGGCCGCTGCCAGCGAGAGCAGGGTGCCGTCGCGGAAGCGGCCGCTCACGGTCGAGTTGATGTCGACGGGAGTGCCGCAGTCATCCATGAGGGCGCAGACCTCGACCACGTCCTGGTCGATGAGATCGACGACCGTGTTGACCATGTGCGATCCCGTGTCGAAGAGGAATCCCCCTCCGGAGATCTCCGGGTCCTGCCGCCACTGGCCGACGGTCATTGCCTTCCAGTTCTGGTGCACGTAGGCGGAGACGGACGTTACGCGGCCGAGTCTTCCACCGGCGATCATCTGCCTGGCCTTCTTGACCGCCGGCGACAGGCTGCCCGGGAAGGCGACGACGAGCAGCTTCCGGACTTCGTCACGGATCCTGATCAGGCGCCTCGCCTCGGAGGTGTTGATCACCATCGGCTTCTCGAGCAGGACGTCGACGCCGGTCCGCAGGCAGTCCCGGGCGTTCTCCAGGTGAAACTTGTGCGGCGTGTTGATGAAAGCCGTGTCGGGCGCGCCCTGGGCCGCGATGAGTGCCTTGATCGTGTCGTAGAAGGGCGGGCACCTCCTGCCCCGGCTCTCGAAGAGGTCGCGGGTCAGCTGCCGTTGGTCATCGGCGACCTCGACGAGGCCGCAGATGCGGGTGTTGGACATGTCGAGCATGACGCTCATGTGGTGGCGGGCCATGCCGCCAGTGCCCACGACGATCGCCGAGGTCTTGGCCATTGCTCTCTCCGGGGCTTGGTATCGAAAACCCGATGGCGGTTAGTATAGACCTCGGCCAGGCGGGACGGCAGGCTTGCCGTGGCCCCATGACGAACGGTCTTGCCTCGCCGCACGGCCTCCCTCGACCTCGGCGCACGCGCTTACTTTCGGGACGGGCTGTTCATGGACCGACTCCTTCCCTTCCTCCGCTGGCTCCCGGAGCTGCGCCGCCCCGGCGTCCTGCGGCGCGATCTGGTCGCCGGCGTCACCGTGGCCGCCGTGCTCGTGCCCCAGGCCATGGCCTATGCCGAGCTGGCGGGACTGCCTTCCGTTTACGGTCTCTACGCCGCCTTCCTGCCGCCGGTGATCGCCGCCTTCTGGGGGTCCTCCCGTCACCTGGCCACCGGACCCGTGGCCATGGCCTCCCTGATCAGCGCCGCCACCGTGGGGTCGGTGGCCGCAGCCGGGACCGAGGCCTTCGTCTCCTGCTCGATCCTGCTGGCCCTGATGGTCGGGGTCCTGCGGCTGGCCCTCGGACTGCTGCGCCTGGGGATGCTGGTCAGCCTGCTCTCCGTGCCGGTCATCGCCGGCTTCACCAACGCCGCCGCCCTGATCATCGCCAGCTCGCAGCTGCACCACCTTCTCGGTGTCGATGCCGAGGCGGGGGCCTTCCATCTGCAGACGGTGGGGCGGGTGCTGGCAGCGGCCGCGGGGGATCTCCGCTGGACGACGGCGGCCATGGCGGTCCTGGCCGCCGCCATTCTCATCCTGCTCCGGCACCGCTTCGAGAGGGTCCTCGCCGCGGTGGCCGTCACCACCGCCCTTTCCTGGGCGGCGGGCTTCGACGGCGAGGTGGTGGGCCACGTCCCGGGGGGGCTGCCCGCCTTCGAGCTGCCGGTGATCGACCTCGGCCTGGTCCTGCAACTGCTGCCCGGCGCCGCGGTGCTGACCCTCATCGGCCTCATGGAAGCGATGTCGATCGCCAAGACGATCGCGGCGCGCAGCAAGCACCACATCGACGTCGACCAGGAGCTCGTCGGGCAGGGCCTGGCCAATGTCGCGGGCAGCCTCTTCGGATCGTACGCCGTCTCCGGCTCGTTCTCGCGGTCGATGGTCAACTTCACCAACGGCGCGGTGACGGGCTTCGCCTCCGCCGTGACCTCCGCCGCCGTCCTCCTCACCCTCCTGGTCCTCACCCCACTCTTCCACCATCTGCCCCGGGCGACGCTGGCGGTCATCATCGTCGCCGCCGTCCTCGGCCTCGTGCGCATCCAGCCGATCCGCCTCGCCTGGAGGGTGTCGCGCACCGACGCCCTCATCGCCGCCGTCACCTTCGCCGCCACCCTCGCCCTGGCCCCCGCCCTTCACTGGGGCATCCTCATCGGCGTCGCCCTCTCCCTGCTGCAGTACCTGCGCCGCACCATGCGTCCCCACGTGGCCTACCTCGCCCGCCACCCGGAGGGCCATCTCGTCGACGCCGACGCCCACGGCCTGGCCCTCGGTCAGCGCATCGCCATCCTGCGTTTCGACGGCGGTCTCTACTTCGGGGACGCCGGCTGGTTCGAGGACAAGGTGCTCGAGGCGCTGTCGCGGCTGCCGCAACTGCGTTATCTCGTCTTCGACGCGGGGGGCATCAACGACATCGATGTCACCGGAGTGGAGGCCCTGCGCCGCGCCGTCGAGGAGTTGCGGGGCGTCGGGGTGGAGGTCCACGTGACCCGTGTCAAGCACGGGGTCTACCAGGTCCTCGAGAGCACCGGCCTGGCCGACGAGATCGGCGAATCCCGTTTCCACGACTGGAACCAGCATGCCCTCGAAGAGCTGTGGGACCAGATGGAGCCCTCGTACCGGGACCGCTGCCCCCTCAACGTGCCGACCCCGGAGGACGCCGCCGACCGGTAAGGCGATCGGCGAGGTTCGTCCGGGGGCTCAGGCGGGGGCGGCGGGAAACGGGACGCCGGCCCGCAGGGTTGACTCGGGAGAGACGGAATCCGGCGGGGGGCCGGATCGGGGCTTCAGGAGGCCGAGGCGGTGCTCGGCTGGCGGCGGCCTCCGGGGTAGAGCCGCCCCACCTCGCGGCCGAACCGGTAGGAGATGTCGACCTTCTCCACGGGCTCGTCGCGGTAGTCGAAGCGGGTCACGGCGCCGTGGATGGTCAGGGTCAGGTCGGACACGTCCGAGTGCAGGCTGCGGAAGACGAGGAACCCCTCCAGCTCCTGGCCGCTGAAGATCATCTCCTTGGGGAACATGGTGCGGTTGAGCAGGTCCTGGCGCTCGCGGAAGCGGCCGTACTCGTTGCCCCGGTAGCCCTGGGCGTAGGCGCGGTAGTAGTTGGTCAGCTGCAGGATGTCGAGGGACCAGTACTCGCGTCCGTTGTCGGCGTAGAGGGCGATCTTCATCGGATCGACGAGGACCTTGGGATACTCGTAGTTCTTCACGCTCAGCAGGAAGACGGTGAAGCGGTCTTCCGACTCCTGCTCCGGCCGCTCGGCGTTTCCGAAGGTGTAGGGGTTCGTCGAGTGGACGCCGTGGACGGAGGCCGACTGGAAGCGCCGGTTGAGCTCGTCCTCGGTCATGGGCCGCACCCGGACCTCCAACCGGCCCTGGGTGAAGTGGACGCCCCCGTCGTCCTGGACCTCCAGGTGGGGTGCCTGCGACCCGAGGGGCTGAAGGGGTTCGGCGTAGTAGGAGTAGCCGCAACCGAGGGTGAGCAGAATGAGGGGCAGGGCGGCTCCGAGGCGTCTCATCTTCCGTGCTCCGGCGAGGGCGAGTACCTTGGTCAGATGATCTGCGGCAGTTTACGCCGTCCCTCCCCGAAAGGCAAGCCTCTGGCGATTCCCGCCCTCGGCCTGTGCTGGCTGTTCGGGTTGCTCTGCCAGGAGGGGGTCCAGGCCGGCGAGCGCGCCCTGGACCTCGGCGGCGGCGTCGGGATGCGGCTGGTGTGGATTCCCCCCGGCGAGTTCGTCATGGGCGGCGCCCGTCCGCTTCCGCACCAGCCGGGGGGCCGGCAGGTGCGGGTACGTCTCACCCGCGGATTCTACCTCGGCGCCACCGAGATCACCCAGGAACAGTGGACCGCGGTGATGGGCTCGCGGCCGTGGGCGGGACGGCCCCACGTGGTGGAGGATCCCGCCCGCCCGGCCGTGTTCCTGTCCTGGACGGATCTGCAGCTGTTCACCGGGCGCCTGACCGCCCGCAGCGGCGAGCGGGTGCGCCTGCCCACCGAGGCGGAGTGGGAGTACGCCTGCCGCTCCGGCGGTGAACCGGCGGCGAGCGGGACGGCCTGGTACCACGACAACGCCTTCGCCGATCCCCCCGCCGCCGCCCGGGCGGTGGCGCTGAAGCCCCCCGACTCCCTGGGGCTCCATGACATGCGCGGCAATGTCTGGGAGTGGGTGGCGGACTGGTACTCCCCCGGGTACGGCCTGCGCGGCCGGCAGGGCGTCGTCGTCGATCCGCGGGGCCCGGAGCGCGGGCGACATCGCGTCAAACGGGGGGGCAGCTTCTACGACTTCGCCGAGTCCGTCCACTGCGGCGCCCGCGACGGCTACTCCGAACCGGGCCGGTACGTCAACATCGGCGCCCGCGTCCTCGTCGAGCCCTGAGCGGCCGCCGCCGGTGTCGATCCGCACGGTCCTGCTGAGCGCGGTGATCTGGCTGCCGGCCCTCGGCTGCCTCTCCGGCGCGGGCAGGGAGCCGGCGGTGGAGGACGCCGCCTTCCGCTTCGTGGAGCGGTCGGCCGAGGCCGGTCTCGACTTCGAGCACGTCTCCGGCGGTCCCGAGCAGCGCTACATCCTCGAGTCGATGTCGTCCGGCGCCGTGTTCTTCGACGCCGACGGCGACGACGACCAGGATCTCTTCCTGGTCAACAGCTCCCGCATCTCCTCGCATCCGGCCGGCGTCGGCAACCGCCTCTACCGCAACGTCCCCGGCCCAAAGGGAGGCCGCGCCTTCGAGGACGCGACCCCGGGTTCGGGCCTGGGCCGGGGCGGCTGGGGCATGGGCGCCGCCGCCGGCGATACCGACAACGATGGCGATGTCGACCTCTACGTGACCTACTGGGGCGGGAACGTCCTCTTCGAGAACGCCGGCGACGGCCGCTTTACCGACGTCACCGCCGCCGCCGGCGTCGGGGACCCGGGCTGGGGAACCAGCGCCGCCTTCGGCGACCTCGACGACGACGGCCTCCTCGATCTGTTCGTGGCCAACTACCTCGTCTTCGACCTGGAGGACCCCCCGGGAGGGGGCCTGCCCTGCAGCGGCTGGCGGGGGCTGGACGTCTACTGCGGCCCCCAAGGGCTGGAGCCGCAGGCCAACGTCGTCTACCGCAACGAGGGATCCGGGCGGTTCTCGGACCGCAGCCGCGAGACCGGCGTCTCGGGCCACCGCCAGCCGAGCCTGGGGGTGGTTCTCGGCGACTACGACGGCGACGGCGACCAGGACCTCTACGTGGCCAACGACGGCTACCCCAACGTCCACTACCGCAACGACGGCCGCTGGCGCCTGACCGAGGTCGCCGCCTGGGCGGGCACCGCCTACAGCGAGGACGGACGCCTCCAGGCGGGCATGGGTGCGGCCTCGGGCGACTACGACGGCGACGGCGACCTGGACCTGTTCGTCACCAACTTCTCGGACGACGTCAACACCCTCTATCAGAACCAGGGAGGAGGCCGCTTCCGGGACCACACGGGGGGCGTCGGTCTGGCCGCCGGCGCCCGTCCCTTCCTCGGCTGGTCCACGGCGTTCTTCGACGCCGACGCCGACGGCTGGCTCGACCTGTTCGTGGCCAACGGGCACATCTACCCCCAGGTCGACATGCTCCCCTCCGGCACCCGTTACGCCCAGCGGAACCTGCTCTACCGGAACCGGGGCGGCCGCTTCGAGCCGATCGACGGCGGTCCCGGAATGGCGCTGGTCCGGGTCAGCCGGGGGGCGGCCCTGGCCGACTACGACAACGACGGCGACACCGACCTGCTGGTGGTCAACCTGAACGGGCCGCCGGACCTGCTGCACAACACCGGCCGGCCGCGGCACTGGCTGGGGCTGCGCCTGCGGGGCCGGGAGGGCAACCGCGACGCCCTGGGGGCGAGGGTGCGCCTCCACGGCGGTGCCCTGGTGCAGACGCGGGAGGTTCAGCGGGCCGTGGGCTACCTGTCGCAGAGCGACCCCCGGCTGCTCTTCGGACTGGGAGAGGAGCCCGAGGTGGACAGTGTCGTGGTGCGTTGGCCCGGCGGCCGGCGGCAGGTGCTGCGCGGCCTGGCCCCGGGGCGCTACCACGTGGTGGAGGAGGGCGTCTCCGAGCCGGTGGCCTCCTACGCCGGGGCCGACACCCTGTCCTTCCCGGGGAGGGCGGGGGCCGTCGCCGCGGCGGTGCCCGCGGCCCCCGACGCGTACGATCCCGGGGCCGGCGGGACCGTGGAGGAGCACTACCGCCGGGGGCGGGAGCTGTACGACCAGGGCCGCTACGAGGAGGCCGTCGCCGCCTTCCGGTGGCTCGCGGAGGGGCATCCCGACTTCCTGCCGGCGCGCTACTCGCTGGCCGTGGGCCTCTACTCGGCCATGGGCCGCATCGACGAGGCGCGCGGGATTCTCGAGGAGATCGTGGCCCTGGACTCGACCCGGGCCGAGGCCTTCCGCCTGCTCGGCGTCGTCCACCTGAGCCAGGACCGGCCGCGGGAGGCGGTCGCGGCCCTGCGCCGGGCGGTGGGGCTCGACTCGGCGGACTGGGACAGCCGTACCCGGCTCGGGCTGGCCCTCGTGCGGCTCGGCGATGCGGGGCCCGCGGCGGCGGCCTTCCGGCAGGCCGCCCGGCTGGCCCCGTGGAAGCCCCAGCCTCACCTGCATCTGGCCGATCTTCTCGAGGGGCAGGGGCGCTCCCGGGAGGCGGCGGAGCACCGCCGGATCTTCGACCGCCTGCGGCCGGCCGAGGAGGCGGTGCGGCGCGCCCGGCGGCAGGTGCGCGAGTTCCCCGCCGACGCCCGGCTCCACTACCGTCTCGGCCTGGCCTACCTGGCCCAGGCGCGCAACCGGGCCGCGGCGGGATCCTTCCGCGCCGCCCTCGACCTCGATTCGACCCTGGCCGCCGCCCACCACGGCCTGGGCGCGGCTCATCACCTGCGCGGCGATCTGGCCGCGGCGATCGAGGCCTACCGCCGGTCCACGCGGCTCGATCCGGCGCGGCTCTCCGGCCACGCCGACCTGGCCCAGGCATGCATGGAGGCGCGCCGTTTCGAAGAGGCCGTCTCGGCTCTCGACGCGGCCCTTCGGCTCGATGCGGGGCGGCTCGAGCTGCGCACCCGGCGCGGCCTGGCGGCGGCCCTGGCCGGCCGCATCGACGAGGGCCTGCGCGATCTGCGGTCGGTGCTCCGGGCGGACCCCGGACGGGTGGAAAACCGCGTGGCTCTGGCCGAGGTCTGCACGATGGCGGGGCTCCTGCCGGAGGCGGCGCAACAGTGGGAGGCGGTGCTGCGCCTCGATCCGGCCCATCCGGCGGCTGGACCGCGGCTACGGGAGTTGAGACAGCGGATGGCCGGGGGGTGATGCACCGGCTCATCGGCAGGGGACGCGAGGCCGGCCGCCTCCAGGCGGGGATCGAGCGCCCGGACCTGCGGGGTCCCCGGGAGCCGCGCCGCCAGGGCCTGCCGTCCGCCGGCAGCCCGGGGCGGTCGTCCCGCCCTCAGGGCTGGTCGGGCTGGGAATCCGGCGCCGGACTCTGCAGGGCGCCGAGCACCTGCGCCGCCAGACTCATGTCAACCCCCCGCGCCCGGGCCGCCGCCAGGTGCTCCGCCGCTTCCGCCCGGCGCTCCCCCGCGGCCAGGGCCACGACCAGGTTGTTGCAGGCCGCCCGGTTCCGCGGAGCCAGACGGACCGCCTCGAGAAAGTGGTGGACGGCGTCCTCCAGTCGGCCCTCGGCGTCGAGGAGCACGCCGGCGGCGATGTGGGCCCGGACGTAGTCGGGTCTCAGCCTGAGGGCCTCCTGCAGCGCCGCCAGGGCCTCGGACCTCCGGTCCTGCCCGGCAAGCAGGGTGCCCAGGCTGTAGTGCGCCTCCGCCAGGCCGGGATCGGCGTCGAGGGCCCGCCGATACTGGGCGTCGGCGGCCACCGGGTCCCCCTGCCGGCGCCGGATGTTGCCCAGGCCCAGGTGGGCTCCGGCCGAGCCGGGAGCCAGCTCGAGGGCGCGCTCAAGGGCCGCGGCGGCTCCGGCCAGATCACCCGCGGCGGCCAGTACCAAGCCCAGATCCTGGTGGGCCCTCGGTCGGTCGGGCTGCTGCAGGATGGCGCGGCGGAGCACCCGGGCGGCCCTGGCGTGGAGGCCGGCCTTGGCCTGGCGGTCCGCGAGCCCCACCAGCTCGCGGTAGGTGCGCCCTTCCAGGGCCGTCTCCTCGACCTGGGCCAGGCGGCCGGTGCGCTCCAGAAGGATCCGGAGCCCGGGGTGGTCCGGCCGCAGGTCCCGGGCGCTCTCGAGGTGGGCCTGCCATCCCGGTTGCCGCCGCTCCCGCCGCAGGGTCGCCTCCATCACCAGGGCGCTCGCCGCGCGCGTGCGCTCGAGCGCTTCGAGGAACCCTCGGTCCCGCACCGGGTCGACCCCCGCCAGATGGCCCGTCACCGGCCGGCGATGACGCGCCAGCAGCTCGTAGACCGCCAGCTGGCCGTGCAGGCTCGGCTTGGACGGGGCGAACTCGAGCACCGGCCTGTCCACGGTGTGCAGTGGCACCCCGGCCAGCTCGCCGGCCAGGGCGGTCTCGTCGGTGAGGAAGCAGTCGAGCAGGAGCACGGGGTCGCCGAGGTGCACCGGGGCGAGTCCGGCGGCGGCCCGATCGGCGAAGCGGTCCAGGAAGTCCGCCGCGTCGATGCGCAGCGGTTCGGTCGAGCCGACGAGAAGGGCGTGCTTGGTGTAGTGGGTGTTTGCTGCCCAGATCGTGAAGTGGGGGAAGACGGAGTGGAAGGTGCGCAGGATGGTGAGGAAGCTCTCCAGCCGCATGTCAAGCGGCAGCCAGCTCGTCATCAGGCCGCCGGGCCGCAGGCGGTCCCGTCCGGCGGCGAAGTGCTCCCGCGTGTAGAGGCCGGAGTTGCCGGCGTAGTACGGCCAGATCGAGTCGTTCAGGATGAGGTCATAGCTCCGGCGGGTGAGGC
This sequence comes from Candidatus Latescibacterota bacterium, assembly GCA_022827165.1. The sequence continues at coordinate 18,065 of JAJDTN010000366.1, read as the reverse complement.
GCAGGAAGCCGGCGCCGTCGGTGACGAAGGGGGTCACCGAAGGACGGTGCAGGACGCCGTGGTTGATGTCGCCGAAGAAGGCGTCGGCCTCGTCGAGCACCGACCGGCTGATCTCGGCCACGTCGAGGGAGCAGCCCGGGTAGCCGGTGAGGATGTGGGCCGTCTCGCCCGACCCGAAGCCGATCTGCAGCACCTGCCGGGGCCCGGGGTGCAGCAGCGCCGGGATGTGGGCCTGCAGCATCTGCGTGGTACGCAGGGTCAGGGTCGTGCCCGCCACGTTGATCGAGCCGGTGGAGATCACGCGGTCGCCGCTGGGCAGCTCGTGCACCGTGGTGATCCCCCCGGCGCCCTCCCGGGCGTGCAGGATGCGCGTGCGGCTGTCCACCTCTCGCTCGCCCGCGTTGTAGAGTCCGAAGAGCAGGTCCGACGGCAGCGCCAGCAGGCCCAGACCCGCGGCGGCCCAGGCGCCGGCGAGGGTCCGGGGCCAGCCTTTGGCGCCGCTCCGGACACCGGCAGGCGCCGCCCCGAGGACGGCCGCCGCCAGCGCCAGATTGACCAGGGCGAGCAGGATCAGGCTGTGCTGGGTCCCGAGCAGGGGCGCCAGGCAGAAGCCGGCGACCAGCGAGCCGAGGACGGCCCCCGCCGTGTTGGCGGCATAGGCGCGCCCCACGGCCTCGCCCACACCTCGCCCGGCGCCCGCCAGGCGCGCCACCAGGGGCAGGGACATGCCCATCATCAGCGTCGGCGGCAGCATGACGGCCGCCGACAGCCCGAGCTGGCGAAGGGTGCGGGCTCCCCATGAACCGTCCTGGGCCACGGAGACCCCCTCGAGACCGCCGATGACGAAGATCGACAGCAGGGCCGAGAGGCCGATCCCGGCCTGCAGTCCGCTCAGCCGGCGCCAGGCGGAGGCGGGCCCTCGCTCGCGGGCGCGCCGCTCCCAGGCGCCCAGCAGCAGCCCTCCGAATCCGAGGCCGCTGAGGAAGGTGGTCAGCATCACGGAGAAGGCGTAGGTCGTGGTCTTGAGCTTGAAGACCAGCAGCCGCGTCCACAGGACCTCGTAGCCGAGGGCGGCGAACCCGGAGGCCGCCGCGATCCCGAGGAGCAGGAGTCCGGCGGGCGGCGATTCCGCCGGGGAAGCCGCCCCTGGCCCCGGCGCCCTGGTACCGTGCCTCCGGTGGGCCGCGCGCAGGGCCAGGAAGGCGGCCGCCAGCAGCAGGTTGAGGGCGGCCCCCGCGGCGATGCTGCCGCGCACGCCGAGATGCTCCACCAGGAAGAACCCGGTGATCAGACAGCCGGCCGCCGCGCCCGCCGTGTTCAGTCCGTAGAGCGCCCCCACGCCGCCTGCCAGGTCGCGAGTCTCCCGGATCACGTGGCGGCTGAGCACCGGCAGCGTGCCGCCCATGAGGAAGCTGGGAACCAGCAGCAGGAGGAAGGCCAGCAGGCCGCGGCAGACCGTCAGCAGCCAGAGGCTGTGCGGGGCGGCCCGGAAGAGGACGCCGTACACCTCGTCCAGCCGGTCCAGGACCGGGATGACGGCCACCGCCGAGAGGGCGATTCCCAGCTCCAGGACGGCGTAGAGCCCGAGCTCGTCTCCGGGCCGCCGGTCGACCCGGCGGCCGAAGAACCAGCTGCCCAGAGCCAACCCGGCCATGAACGCGGCGAGGACGGCGCTGACCGCGTAGGTCGTGTTGCCGAAGATGAAGGCGAAGGCCCGCGTCCAGGCGACCTCGTGGATCAGCCCGGTCACGCCGGACAGCAGGAAGAGGACGTAGAGCGCCACCTCAGGCACCCAGGCGCCGCAGGGCGGCGTCGAGCCCGGGGAGGCGCCGCGGCGGGACGTAGGAGACGGCCTTGCGCAGGAAGGCGAGCCCCCCGGCGCGGCGGAAGCGCTCCCGGTCGGCGGGGGTCAGGCGCGTGAACAGGGCCAGCTGCTCCTGGATCAGTCCGGCCACGCGTTCGCGCAGCAGCGGCGGCGGCGAGAGGTAGGGCATGTTGCGCAGGAAGTAGATCAGGTCGTTGCGGGCGAGGGCGTCGGCGAGCCGGGTGTACCCGAGGCGGTCCCGGCAGGACTCGAACCCGGCCGCCGGCCGCGGCGGCCCCCAGGCGGAAGCCGGACCGCGGGCGGCCATCTGCTCGACCAGGGTCCGGGCCAGCAGGTAGTGGCCGTAGGCGGTGGGGTGCAGGTAGTCGGTCATCAGCTCGTCCCCGACGATGCGGCCTGGAGAGGCGGCGGCGAAGGCGGCCTCCACGTCGGCGACGATCACGTTGGCGTGGCGGCGGCCGGTCTCGCGCACGACCTCGTTGAAGACCGACGGCGCGCGGAAGGGCACCCGGTCCTGGTCGCGGGCGAGTGCGTAGGAGGCCAGGGCCTCGCGGTCTCTCCCCTCCATCCTCAGCAGCCGGGCCAGCTCGAAGTGGGCGGCGGCGCAGTAGGGAGACCTCCTCAGCGCTTCCCTGGCCAGGGTCCGCACCCGCTCCGGCCGGCCCTGACGGAGGAGGTCGTCCGCCTCGGCCGCCAGCTCCGGGCCGCCGAGCTCGCCGCCGCAGTCCGACCGCAGGGGATAGATTCCGGCGAGGTTGGACGCCAGGGTCCCCAGCAGGACCGGGACGCCCCTGTCGGCGGCTGCCTCCGCCAGGTCGTCGAGGTTGGCGCGGTAGTTGTCCACGGTGCTCCCGTAGCTGTCGTCGGTCCAGTCGATCTGGTCGGTCACCAAGTGGAGGCCGAAGCGGGGCGGCTCCCTACCGGCCAGCGAGGACAGACTGAAGAACACCTCCTTGGCGCCGTGGAGGAGCCTGAACCCCTGCAGTCGCATGTGTGCCCGGATCAGCGATCGCTCCTGGCCCAGACGGACGAAGGGCGTCGTCGGGCCGTAGGGTCCGACGAACTCGTTGTGGCCCATGTAGACGACGAGCAGGTCGGGATCGTAGTCGAGGACCTCGCGCGCGAAGTCGAGGACGCAGTGGCTGTTGACCGCGGTGATCCCGCAGTTGACGACCTCGAACCCCCGGTCCGGAAAGGCATCGCCGAGCATGAGTTGCAGGAAGCGCGGGAAGTCGAGGCCGGGGGCGTTGGGGAACCCCACGAGGGTTGAGCCGCCGAGGGCGAAGATGCGCACCGTGTCCGGCGGCTTGCCGGCGAAGAAGTCGAGGGCCACCGGCCGGCGGCGCAGATGGGGCGGGAAGAAGCGGTGCGTGACCTCGGGGTTGGCCTTGTAGGATCCCGTGGTCTCGTCGAGCAGGAAGAGGCGGTTCGGCGGGCCGTAACCGACCGCCCGGAGGCCGAGTTCCGCCAGCCCGATGACGCCGAAGCCCCCCAGCAGGGCCAGCAGGTTGGCCCGGGAGAGCCGGGGTATCAGTAGGCGACGGCGATGAGCCGTTGGTCAGCCTTTCTCGAGGCGCCGGCGGCGTCGACGTCGACCACCACGCGGCACAGGTACAGGCCCGGAGCGACGCGGTTGCCGGAGCCGTCGGAGCCGTCCCACTGGAAGCGCTGGTCGCCGAAGGTGAGGCGCTTCTCCCGCCACACCAGGCGCCCGCTGAGGTCGTGGATCCGCACCTCCACGGGGCGCGCCACGTTGACGTTGCCCACCGAGAACCGGACCTCGGTGAGGTCGTTGATGCCGTCGCCGTTGGGGGTGAACGTCCTCGGCTCGACCTCGATGCCGCGCACCACCTGCGGGCTGATGGGAACGGCGATGCTGAGGCCGTCTCCCGGCTGCAGGAGGGTTGCGTTCCCCGGGTCGACCCTCTGCCAGCCGCTGCCCCCATCGGAGTCGCGGATGGCCACGTCGAGGGTTGTTCCGTTGAGCAGCACCTTGGCGCGGAAAGCGATGCGGACCAGCTCGCCAGCGGCCTGCACGCGCCCTCGCTCGGCCTGCGGCAACTGGTTGTACGCGGCTTCGGTGAGGCGCACCCCCTCGCGGTCGTAGGGGAACTCCCCCCCGGAGCCGACGAGCTTGCGGAAGTAGCGTACCTCTCCCTTGGTGGAGTCCGGCAGGGCCCGGTAGTCGAACTCTTCCACTGCTTCCTGGAGGGGGTCGCCCTCGTCGGTGTGCCCGGTGATCTGGAAGTACAGGATCTTCCCCCGCTGCTCGATGGGCAGGCCCAGGTAGGTCAGCTCCTTCAGGATGCGGCCGTCCTCGTCCACCGGCACCTCTTCGTCGACCTCGAGGATCTTCCGGTAGAAGAGCCGATCGCCGTCGCCCACGGGCAGGGAGGCCACCCTCCGCGGCAGTCTCAGCAGCACCCGGGAAGCCTCCTCCGGATCCGGCGCGGGGATCCCCGGCAGGCCTCCCTGCAGCACCTTGAGGGTGTCGCCCGAGGAGGGGTCGAGGAGGGCCAGGAAGGGGCCGGCGTCGCCCTCGAACCAGTTCGTCGGAGCCCCGGTGTCCGGATCGGTCCGCGACGCCGGCTCCGAGAACTGCTGGGCCGTGCCGCCGTCCTCCATGTCTCCGTCGGCGCCGATGGTGATGTGGAGCAGTTCGAACTCCTGGATCGGGTCGGCGTCGACCAGGACCTCGTCGAAACGGCTGCTCGGCTCGCCGTCCGGATCCTCCTCGATGAAGGTGGGCCGCACGAAGAGTTCGAAGACCTCCATGTGGCCCGGCGTCGCCTCCGAGGGCCACACCTCGGCCAGGGAGCTGGCGGCCGCCGGCGGCAGCAGCTCCACCTCGATGGAGCGCAGGGTGGCGGCGAGATCCGGCGTCTGCGACAGCAGCCGCGCCTGGATCTGCAGGTACCTTCTCGGGCTCGGCGAGGTCACGCGCTGGCCGGGGGTCAGGTAGCGCTGGCTCCAGGAGCTCCAGCCGCCCCCGGGGACCCGCCGGGGCACGATGGGACCCTTGAAGCTGGTGGGAAGCTTGTTGTACTCGTCCTCGGTCTTGGGCTCGCCGCCGCTGCCGTAGTACTCGGTCACGTCCACCAGGCGGTCGCCGGTGCGGGTGCGGATCTCCGCGTCGACCAATTCCGGGTCCGGCACCTCCGCCTCCCAGGAGATGGCGCCGAGAAAGGTCGCGCTCGGCAGCTCGATGATCGGAGAGGTTAGGGTTACCTGGGAGGGATAGCCCTCGCCGTAGATCTGGAACTCCCGGATGCGGTCGCCGGTGTTGTATCCGCCTGCCCGGCCCGGTGCGTCGGAGAAGATCTGGGTGCGTATGTAGCGCACCGGCGCCGGCTCCGACAGGGAGATCTGGAGGTCGTTGCGCCCCTGCCCGCTCGGATCGCGGTCGATCTCGGTGAAGCGCAGGTTGCCGTTCGGGTCGCGGCTGCCGTCGGAGATCCAGGTGACGACCTCGTCGACGCCGTTGAACCAGCCAACCATGCGGAAGAAGTCGAGCCAGAAGCGGGCCCCCAGGTCGAGGTTCAGGATGCCCCGGTCGTGGTAGCGGGGATCCGAGGACCACACGAGCTGCAGGTATTGGGTCTCGTGGAGACCGTCGAAACCCGGGGCGGCGACGCGGCTCCCCGTCAGGGCGACGCTGCCGCCGCCGTCGATCACGCCGAGGGAGATGTTGTCCCCCTGCGTCCAGACCTCGATATCGGCCAGCCGCGGGCGTTCGCGCTGGTAGTAGAAGAGAGAGCCCTTGCGTTCGTCGTCGACCTTGTCGTAGACCTCCCTGGCCACCCGGGTCTCGGTCCCGGCGGTGTTCAGGATGTGGTACTCGATGCTGCCGCGGTCCTCCAGGGGCAGGGACAGGTACTCCTCCTCCGAGGCCAGCCGGCGGAAGCGGTCGAAGCGGCTGTCGGTGACGGCGATGCGCAGGCGGGAGAGCTGCAGGTAGCCGCCCGGGGAATCGAAATCGACCACGGCGTCGGAGCCCACCTCCGGGATCGCCGGACCCGAGCCGACCTCGAAGGTGACGACCTGGTGGTCCTCGTTCGGGGTGTTGGTGCGGGCGATCAGCCCAAGGGAGGCGTCGCGCCGGTGCGAGGGCGTGCCGAGGATGCGGAACTGGCGGAAGGGCTCGCCCACCTCGGGGTCGGCGAAGCGCAGCACGATGAACCGCACCGGCAGGACCCTGCCGAGCTCGATGTCGACGTACCACTCGTCCAGGTCGTGGCTGTGAAACTCCACCTGCCGACGTCCGGCGGACGCCGCGGCCCAGGCCAGCGAGTCGACCCGCGTCAGCTCCCCTCCCTCATCCGGAGCGAGGAAGATCTTGGGGCCGCGCTTGGACTGGGGCAGGTCCAGCCACTCCCCTTCGGAGATCAGGGTCGTCGGCTCCCAGTAGGTGGAGGGATCGCCGTCGAGGATGTTGGTGGCCGACTCGGCATTGCGCGGCGTGTAGCGGATGCCGCCGTAGTAATAGAACCACTCGATCGGGTCTCCGGCCTTGATGCCCTTCTTCTCGTTGTCCTTGAGGTGCACGATGGGGACGCCGGCCACCGAGGCCGCCTGGGAGCGGATGTTCAGAGGCATGGCCCCTCCCTCCCGGTTGACGTCCTTGGCCAGCTTGTCGAGGGCCCTCTGGTCGCCGATGAGGCTCGTGAACTGGTCCATGCCGGGGATGGCGTCGATCCGCTTGCGAACCAGCAAGGGGCGAACGAATCCGCCCTCCGGGTCGATCTCGGTCGCGTGGCTCGGCCGGCGCCAGGCGCCCCAGTCCTCGGACCGGTCGATGATGATGCGGTCCCCGCTGATCCGGAACCCGTCGGCGGCTCCCGCCCCGGTGGCAGACCCGAGGCCGGCTCCCATGGCGATGACCCCCCACCAGCCCCCCCATCCAAAGGCTCGACGTCTCATCGGCAAGCATCCTCGCAGGCCGCGCCTCGGCAACCCGGCGCGGCGGTGGCTGAAGGCGCCGGGAATGTAACACATGGAGTCCCCCCGGTCACGCTTCGTCCTCAGGGACGAGGTTCGCCAGCAGGGCCTCCGGGAGGGCGGCCCCGAGACGGTCATCGAAGACCTCGATCTCCCCCTGCCGGCGCCCTCTCTCGGTCGCCAGCCAGTCCTCGAAAAGCTGCCGCTGGAGGCCGGCCAGAAGCGAGGCCCGGGCCCGCGGCCGGGCCTCGTCGAAGCTCTGGAACCTCTCCGGCTCCCTGCGGACGACCTTGATCAACACCCAGGCCCTGCCCTGCAGCAGCGATACCGGTCCCGTCACCACGCCGACAGGCGCATCCTCCAGGGCGGACCAGAGCCCGGGAAGCACCTGCCGGGACATGCTGTTGGCGCAGAGCAGGCCGTCGGCCCGGCGCTTCCGGATCTTGTTGCCCCTGAGTCGGGAGAGATCGAGCAGTTGGACGTCGTCGTCGATCTGGCCGAGAACCTCCTCGGCCTCCTCGCGGCTCGGGAACAGGATCTCGTCGAAACAGACCTCCTCGGGCAGGCGGAAGCTCTCCCGGTGCTCGTCGTAGTAGGTCCGCACCCGCTCACCGGTGGCCATGGAGTCGGCGCCGTCGACAATCTGCGAGCGCAGGGCCTGCAGCAGCTGTTCGCGCTGCACCTGGTCCCGCCACTGGACGATCTCCGGCTCCTCGCCGAGATCAAGGCGTTCGGCGTCGATGAGCAACAGGGCGCGGCCCTGGAGGAGGCGCTGCCCGAGGGCCGCGGCAAAGCCGCTGTCCGTCAGGGCCCGGGGGGTGCGCACCTTGTGCTCGCGAATCGCATCGAGGTAGTCCTCCACCGTACGGACCCCGCCCTCGAAGGTGAACAGCGGCGCCCGGGCCTCGGAGTGGGTCAGCTCCGGGATCCGGCGGTTGCCGGTGTCGAGCCCCGCCAGCAACGCCATACCGCCGGCATCCGGGGCCCAGTTCAACTCGCGGGCCAGCACCTCGACCTTCTGGTCCTCCATCTCCTGGCGGGCCTCCCGCATAAGCCGCTGCCGCACGCGGTCCCGCAGGGAGGGCTCGGTGGAGGTGCGGTCGTCGACGAAGCGGACCAGGCGCCAGCGGCCCTCCAGCGGCAGGGGCCGGGAGACCTCCCCGGTGGCCAGCGTGTCGAAGACCGCCGCCGGGATGCCCGCCCGCGGCGCCGTGAGGCGGTTGAGGTAGCCCACAACGTCTCCCTGCGAGCCGGAGCCAGGGGCGCCCAGGTCCTCGAACCGCTGCCCGCCGGAGAGGGCGGCGCGGATGCGCAGCGCTTCCTCCTCCGAGGGGACGAGGATCGCCTCCGCCAGGCGCTCCCGGTCCAGCCCCATCTCACGCATGCGGGCCTCGACCTCGTCGGAGGTCACCTCCGCAGGCGGGAACTCGCGCCGGCGGTAGAGGGCGAGGATCCGGTCCTCCACCTTGCGCCGCAATCGGCGCTGCAGCTGCGGATCCTCGTCCAGCCTTCGCGCCTCCGCCTCGAGCAGCATGAGCTCGCGGTCGATCAGCGTCTGCAGGTAGTCCCGGCGGGCCTCCTGTCCCTGCTTCGAGGTCCGAAGCCCCGGAGGCAGGGTCATGACGAACCGCCGCAGGGCTTCTTCGTCGATGGGCCGCTCCGCCACCCGGGCGACGACGGCCGGACCGCTCTCGCCGCAGCCGCTGCCCGTCAGCCCGAAAAGGAGGGTCAGCAGCCCCGCACCGGCTCTGCCGGCTCTTTGCATGATCATCACTCCACAACTCTATTCTGGGAAAGGGGATGACGAATATACGGGGACTCCGAGGGCTCTCAACCGCGCTCGCGCCGGGGGCCGCCGCCGCCCTGACCTGTCTCGTCTACGCCGGCAGCCTGGCGAACGGGTTCGTCTTCGACGACTCCGCGTACCTGGGCAGCACCGAGATCCGCGGCTTCGACCTGCGCGCCCTGGTGCTGGGCAACTGGGCCGGGCTCGACCTCTACCGGCCCCTGGCGCTGATTTCCATCGCCGCCGACCACGCCCTCTGGGGCGATCGTGCCGCCGGTTTCCACCTCACCAACGTCCTCCTCCACGGCGCGGTGACGTGGCTGGTCTGGTGGCTGGCCCGGCCCCTCGCCGGGGGGCGCGCCGCCTGGATCGCGGCCCTGGTCTTCGGGCTGCACCCCCTGCAGTCGGGGGTCGTCTACTGGATCTCGGCGCGCGCCGACCTGCTCGCGGCCGGGCTGGTGCTCCTCGGGCTGGGCGCCCACCTGCGGGCCCGGCCCGGGGCGGGCTCGGCCCGCGGCTGGCGGTGGCTGGCCATCGGCTGCTGCGCCCTGGCGCCGCTGGCCAAGGAGACCGGCGCCCTGCTGCCTGTCGCCGCCTGGTGGCTGGACCGCTGCCGGCCCGCGTCCGGGGCTCGGACTCCGCTGGCGCGGAACGGCCTCGACTGGCTGCGGCGGCATCCCGGTTACCTGGCCGCCCTGGCCGCGGCCCTCGTCCTGCGGACGGTCGTGATCGCCGGGGGAGCGGGGCCCCCCGAGAGCGCCAACTTCCTGGCCTCCGCCGGGCCGGTGGATCGCTGGGCCACGGCGGTGGCGGTCCTGGGGCGCTACGCCTCGCTCGTCGTCTTCCCCCTCCACCTGTCGGCGGATTACTCCTTCGACTCCATCCCCCTGAGCGGGCTCCGCGACCCCTGGCTCTACGCCGGCCTGGCGGTCCTGATCGGCCTGGCGGTGGCCGTCCGCCGCCAGGAGGGCATGGCCGCCTTTGCAGCCGGTGCCTTCCTGCTGGCCTGGCTGCCGGTTTCCAACCTCCTGGTGCTGGCCCCGAGCGCCATGGCAGAGCGATACGTGTACGCCGGGTTCTACCCCGTCGCCCTGGCCGCCGGTCTCGCCGCCGAGCGTCTGCTCCAGGGCCCGGCGGCGCGGCGCCGGGGGGCCGCTGCCGCGCTCTGCCTGGTGGCCGGCCTGTGGATCCTGCGCGTCGAGGCCAGGGCGAGCGACTGGCGGGATGACGGCGCCCTGTTCACCGCCGTGACAAGCCGTTTTCCACGGAACGCCCGGGCCCTGGAGAATCTGGGCGCCTGGCATGCCCGCCAGGGAGACCTGAGGGGCGCCGTCGCCCTCTACCGGGAGGCCCTGGTGGTGCGGCCCGAGAACCTGCGGGCCCTGGTCAACCTCGGCCTCCTCGAGGCGCGCAGGGGAGAGATGAGGAAGGCGGCCCTCGCCTTCAGCGGGGCTCTGAGCCTGAATCGCGGCCACCGCGGCGCCCTCCTGGGACGGGCCCGCGCCCTGGAGGGGTTGGGCCGGCCGCGGGAGGCGGCCAGGGACTACCGCCGGCTCCTCTCCCTGGCGCCGGATCACGCCGAAGCGGAGGCCGGGCTCGCCCGGGTGCAGGCACGGGGGAGGCGGCCACTTTTCCCTTGACCGGTCCCCGCCAATTCTCTATAAATTGGCGCTCAGAACGGGTCCGGACCCGCTCGGCCGGACGCCCCGAACCTCCGAATCCCACACACTCAGCCTGGAGAGACCTCATGCGTAGAGTGTTCACCCTTCTCACCGTTGCAGCCCTGGCCACGACAGGGGCTTGGGCGCACTCACCCCCGGGTGAGTTCCTCTTTGCCGTGCAGTTCCCCGACGCCAACATCCCGACCGTCGACGGCGACCTGGCCGAATGGGAAGTGGTGCCCAAGGTGCCCTACGAGTACGGCAACGAATGGTACAGCGATTCCGCCTTCGGCAGCGGGACTCGCGGCGAGATCGATGTCTCCGACCTCAGCGTCCGCCAGATCGTCGGCTGGAACGACAACAACAACCGCCTCTACCTGATGGCCGAAGTCTTCGACAACGTCCACAATTCGGACCGCGAGGATCCGGCCCAGTTCTGGACCGACGACGCCTGGGAGATCTACCTCACCCCGACCCACTTCGACCACGTCGGGGGCGGGGAGCTGACGGTCAAGCAGTCCTTCAACTTCGCCATGCCCCCGGTGGGCGGCAACTGGGGCCAGAACCTGCCCGCCTTCGAGTGGCGCGTCGATCCCTTCAACGACGACACCTGGAAGCTGGAGTACACCTTCACGGGTGAGGAGTTCGGCGAGAGCACCTATTACTACGAGTTGTGGATCCAGCCTCTCGACTTCATCCCCGAGGACGGCGACCGGTCGGCGGCGGAGGAGACCGATCTCGAGGAAGGCCAGGTCATCGCCATCAGCTGGACCTTCGGCGACTTCGACGAGCCCGGAACGCAGTACCAGGGCTTCTGGTCGGTTTCTCCCGAGTCGTGCTGCCAGGCGACCAACGACATGGTCATGAGCGAGATGGAGGACATCGACTGGGGGCAGCAGGCAGCGTCGGCCGTCTCGGCGGATGCCTGGGGCCGCATCAAGTCGCAGTTCATCGACAGGTAGCAAGCAATCGGGGGAGATCCCTGTTCGCCGTCCGGCGAAGGTCGGTGCGCGACCGGGATCCCACCGATCGACCCGGCTGGATGGGGGGCGATGGGAGCACGACCCATCGCCCCCCTTTTTTTAAGCTCTCGGGGAGGCGCAAGACATGAAGAGGTCACTCGGAGTGGGATTGCTCGCCTTCGTCGGGCTCGCGGGCGTATCCGAAGGACAGGACTACGGCTCGCGGCTCGGCGTCCAACGCGGAGGCGAGGTCGACTTCTCGCCTCGCGGCCCCGGGGTGCTCTTCGACGCCCTGGATCCCGCCCTCCGCAAGTGGTACGTCCCCCAGGAACTCTACAACGACTACCGCTGGCGGCAGTGGGAGTACTCCAACTACGCCCGCCGGGCCTACCAGCGGTACGTGAGCACCACCCGCGAGGGGGACTACTTCTATGACTTCTTCGGCAACTACGTCACCCGCGGCTGGCTGATCTACAACAACGTCCAGCGCCAGCCGGAGCAGCGGGGCAGCCAGCTGTTCAAGGACGCGAATTTCGGCAACTGGTTTTCGGATGTGGTCGTCTCCTCCGACAGCAAAGGCGAACACCACTACGCGATAACCATCGCCAACGGCCTGCGCACTACCCTCACGCCCCTGACTTTCTCCAAGCCCGACTTCGACGGCGTCCAGTTCGACGTGGCCACCGACAAGTACATGGCCACCGCCCTCTACTCCAGGGTGAGCGAGTCGGGCGGCAGCTCGACCTTTGCCGAGGGCATCAACCGCACCAACAACACGACCCTGATGGGGGGCCGCGGCGCGGTTCAGGTGGGGGATTTCACCACCCTGGGCGTCAACTTCGTCAACGCCCACCAGTCCAACACCCTCATCGACGGCTTCCAGGGCAACCCGCTGGCCGGGGAGTTGACCGTCGATCAGAAGGCCGAGCCCATAAGCTGGATCGAGATCCTCCTGACCGACGACTCGCCCGGGGATGGCGAGGGCGGCGCCGCTTTCTTCCCGGCCGGTTCCGACATCATCATCACCTACCTCGACGGGACCGTCGACCGGGGCAAGGAGATCGGCTTCGCTCCGACCGTGGAGGGCGGCTTTCCCCAGGAGGGCTTCGTATCGGCCGACGGCGAGGAACAGATCACCCTGCGCTACGACTTCGAGAGCCCCGACTTCCTGCTCACCGCCTCCCAGGACAAGACGCAGATCCGCAAGGTCGAGTTCGAGGTCGTCCTCGGCAACGACTACAAGGTGCAGTACACTTCCAACCGCCAGGAGGGCAGCGCCGGCGACCCCATCTTCCTGCTGGTGACTCAGGCCCCCGGAAACGTCAAGGACAACACCAACCTGTCCATCATCACCTTCGAGTACGGCCTCCCCACGGCGACGAGCATCTTCGGGTTCACCGTGGAGATCACCGACGTCAAGGGCGTGAACGTCTACGGCGAGTGGGACAACAGCCGCGTCTACCGGAGGTATCCCTACCCGAGCAACGACCAGGGCAATACCGACCACTCCTCGTCCTCCGGGACCGACCAGCGGCCTTCGGCCAGCGCCTGGATGGTCCACGCCGACAAGCACGAGTATCCGTTCTTCGCCTACGGCGAGGCCTTCGAGATCGAACCCGAGTACGCCACGAGCATCTGGGTCAGCCAGCAGGACGGCACCATCGACTACACCTCGGGTTACTACCAGCGGGGCGAGCCCGGCCGCATCGAGCGTTTCATGTACGAGTTCATCGAGGACAACGACGACCAGGACCGGACCCCCGACTGGGGCCGGAACGACGCCTTGGGAACGGACTACGCCGTCTTCCCCGGATGGGACGAGAATAATGACTTCATCCCGGACTTCAACCAGAACGACAACGGCCGCATCATCAACCTGATCCCCGACTACGAGGAGCCCTTCCTGCGGCAGAACGTGGACCGGCCGGAGTTCCTCTACGGGATCGACGCCAACAACAACACCTGGATCGACCGCTTCGAGAACGACAACGAGCCCGACCTGCCCTACAAGAGGAACCGGAGGGGCTGGAACGCCTATGCCGGCCTGTACCTAACCCCCCAGATGCGTGTCGCCGCCGGCCGTCTCGAGGAGGAGGAGATCACCTCCGACCGCGCGAACGAGACTTCGTACGCCTTGCTGAGTGTCGACGCCGACCATCCCCGATGGGGGCGGCTCCGCGTGTTCGAGATGGTCAAGAGCATGCGGGACGACCTGCCGGACAACATCCTCCAGTGGGACAATCGCAACACCCTGCGCAACGATCGCAACGTCGAGGTCCTCGATCCCCTCCTTGGCCGCGACACCTTCTTCAACACGGTTGCCCTGGATCACACCATCTCGCCCCTGGGCGGCCTGCGGGTGAAGAACAGCTTCAAGTGGGACCTGTGGCACCAGCGGTTGAGTGCCGAGGAGCGCGGCCCCCTGGCCCTGGGGGCGAGGGAGTTCTTCGTCGGCCTCATCAACAAGGCGGAGTACCGCTTCGAGCTTGGGCGAGTACAGATCGAGCCCCGGTGGAAGAGCGAGTTCCGGAACCAGACCTATGACCTGTTCAGCAATCGCGAGCGGCGGGAGCTGACCCAGATCGTGGGTACCATCTTCGAGTTCCCCATGCTCCTCCATTCGGTGATTTCCGCCGGGATCGAGTACGTACGCTTCAGCGACTTGGACAGCGACGTGAACGACTTCCAGTCCTTCATCGCGGCGGGGCAGCTGACCAACGTCTCCGAGTACCAGGGGTACCAACTGACCACGCAGGTAGGGCTCAAGCACGACCTGCGGGACTTCGAGGATCCGTCGATAAGGACTCGGTCCGTGACCGAGGGCTTCATCACCGTCTACGCGGGGCTGGGCACCCCCTGAGGCGCTGGCGACGGCCCGGTCCGGAGGCGTGCTTTCGGCCCTGATCCGTCCCCGGTTCCGCTGTAGCGGCGGCCATGGAGCGGCGGCGGTCTTCGCCCTCGCCCTGGTTCTCCGCCTCGTCTACCTGGGCGAGATCGAGGACAGTCCCTTCTTCGACGCTCCCGTCGTCGACGCCCGAACCTACGCCGACGCCGCTCGAGAGTTGGCCGCCGGCGCCTGGCTCGGACCGGATGCCCCCTTCTGGCAGCCTCCGCTCTACCCCTACTTCCTCGGGGCGGTGTGGTCTCTCCTCGGCGTCGGATGGGTCGCTCCCCGGGTGCTGCAGGCCCTCCTCGGGGCCCTGACCTGCGTCCTCCTCTGGCGGCTGGGGTGCCGCACCCTGTCGCCGGCTCTCGGACTCGCGGCGGCCCTGGCGGCCGCCCTCTGGGGCCCCCTCGTGCTCTTCGGCGGCGAGTTGCTCCCGGCCGTCCTCGCCGTGCCGCTGGACCTGGCGGCGCTGCTGTTGCTGCTGCGCGCCTCGGAGGCCTCTTCTCCGGCCGTCCGGGCCCGCCGAGCCCTGCTGTCGGGGGCGGCCATGGGGGTAGCCGCCCTGTGCGTGGCCAACGTCCTGGCCTTCGTGCCGGTGGCCGCAGCCTGGCTTGGGCGCCGGGCATCCGCCGCGGCATCACGGGGGTGGCTGGCGGCTGGGATGGTGGTCCTCGGAGCGGCCCTGGCCGTGGCCCCGGTGACGGCGCGCAACCTCCTGGTCGGCCACGACCTCGTGCTGATCTCCTCCAACGCCGGGGTCAACGCCTTCATAGGCAACAACCCCGACTTCGAGCGCACCCTGGAGATCCAGCCCGGGCCCGAATGGTTGGAGCTGGTATCCCGTCCCCGGCGGGAAGCCGGGGCGGTGACCGCGTCGGACCAGTCGCGGTGGTTCCTCGGCCGCGCCGTGGAGTTCGCCGTCACCGAACCCGGGGACTGGATGAGGCTCACCGTCCGGAAGGCCCACGGCCTCCTCCACGGCGCCGAGGCCGGCCGCAATCTGGACCTGTACCAGGCGCGGGTCTGGTCCGGACTGTTGTCGGTCCTGCTCTGGAGCCACTGGCTGGCCTTCCCCATGGGGCTGGCCATGCCCCTGGCCCTGCTGGGCGTTCTCCTGGGTTGGCGGGCGGGTTGGTTCAGGCGGCCCGAGGCGCGCCTTCTGCTCTGGTTCCTGGCGGTCTACGGCGGCACGGTGATCGCCTTCTTCCCCGCCTCCCGCTACCGGCTCCCGGTGGTGCCGGTGCTGCTCCTGCTGGCGGCCCTCGGCGCCTGGCAGCTGGCGGCGCGGATACGCCTCGGCTGGCGCCAGGCCGCGATTCCCGCGGGCGTCCTGCTCGCCCTCGGCGTCCTGTGCAACGTCGGCGCCCCGGCCATGGATCCGGAGGGAGGCGCCGGGACGCAGCACCGGCTGGGCTTCGTCTACCAGCAGAAGGGGATGGAGGCCAACGCCCTGCGCCACTACCGGCGGGCCCTGCAGCTCGACCCGTCGATCCGCGAGGCCCGCTACAATCTCGGGGCGCTGTACGCCCGGCAAGGGCGGTTCGACCGCGCCGCCGGGGAGTTCGAGACCTTCGTGGAGCGCTTCCCTGACGATCCCCAGGGCCTGCTGGCCCTGGGGGACGCCCTCCTGCAGGCGGGTCGTCCGACCGCCGCCCTGGAGGCCTGGGAGGACCTGCTGAGACATCCCGGCCTGGCCGAGGCGCAGGCCCGAGGCGCCGTGGCCGCCGGACCTGCCGGGATCCATGGCCGCCTGGCGGCGACCCGGGCGCAGCTCGGCCAGCTGGAGGAGTCCGAGGCCGCCTACCGGTCCGTGCTCGCGCTGGCGCCGGATTCACTCGACGCCCGTCTCCAGCTGGGGATGGTGCTGGAGCAGGGGGGGAGACTCGCCGAGTCAGAGAGGGAGTACGGCCGGATCCTGCAGCGGGACCCGGGGCACCTGGACGCCCGCATCCGACTGGCCCACCTGCTCTTCGGCGAGGATCGCCCGCAGGAGGCCAAGTCCCATCTGAGGCGGGCCATCGAGCTGCGTCCGGGATCGATCGAGGCGCGCTGGATGCTGGCGGCCCAGCTGATCGTCGAGCACCGAGGCCAGCAGGCCCTGGAGCAGGCCGAGGCGATCCTGGCCATCGACCCGGATCACCTGGGCGCGACCTGGGTCGCCGGCCATCTGCACCAGGTCGTCGGAGACCGACTCGTTGGGGAGGACCACATCGAGCGCCTGAAGCGGCTCCACGTGGACCGGCGTCACCAGGGCTTTGCCGAGAGCCTCAAGCAGGGATTGCGTGAGATGATGGAGGGGTTGCCGGCGCCGGCAGCCGGTCAGTAGGCCACAGTGACCGTCCGCACCTGCTCGCTGGTGCGGGCGTCTCCCTCGACGGAGGCGCGCAGAATGTAGATCCCCGGGGGCACCGGGCTGCCGTGGTCGTCGCGGCCGTCCCAGCTGAGCAGGGGCTGAGATCCCGGGTCGTAGTGTCCGCTCAGGTCGGAACTCTGGTAGAGTTGACGCACCCGCCGGCCGGAGAGGTCGAAGAGGATGATCGACACCTCGGCCGCCTGGGTGATGGCGGTGATGTCGTAGGCGACCTCGAGTGCGTCGTTGATGCCGTCGCCGTTGGGCGTGAAGGGGTTTGGCTCCAGGCTGATCGCCCCGACCAGGCTGCTTCGGGTGATGGAAGGGCTCAAGACCGTGATCCCCGAGGCCGTGGGCAGGTCGCCTTCGCCGAGATACGAGGCGTTGCCCGGGGTGATGCGCTGCACCGTCCCCTCCTCGGCGGCGAACCCCGCCGCCCCGCGGAAGACGGTGCTGTAGAGCAGGACACGGCTGCGGAAGTCGATCTTGACGAGGCGCTGGCCGCCGGTGGAGGGCCGCTCAACGGCGGGAAAGCGGACCGCGAAGCCCTGGTCGCTCACCGATTCGACGCCGAAGCTGTCTCCCGCCGCCGAGACCGCCGTGTAGGGGACCGGGTGCCGGGTGCCGTCACCGAGCACCACTTGCGGGCTGTCGCCGGGAGTGATGTCGGCGTTGATCTCGGCCTCCAGGAGGACGTTCTCCTCCGGTGTGCCGTCGAGGATCTGGATGCGGTCGATCCCCAGGACCCGAGTCGGCGTGGAGATCTCGAGGCGGTCGAAGCCCTTGACCCCCGGGATGTCCATCAGGGCGCGCACGGCGTAGGTGAAGGGCACGGCCTCGAAGGCCTCCACCTCACGGGGAAAGATCTCGGCGATCAGGTCATCCGCGATCGGCGGGGACAGGTACTCGATCGACAGCTGCTCGATCACCTTCGTGGCGTCGATGGCCTGGTTCCTGAACTCCACGGAAAACTGGATGTACCGCCGCGGACCCGGCGACAGGATGGGCTCTCCGGCGGGCAGGTGTCCGCTGCGGTAAGGAGCCGACCAGGGACTCCACTGACCCAGGTCGTCGGTGATCTCGCCCTTGTCCCAGACGACTGGCGGGGTGGCCTCGAGGTTCGGGCTCAGATCGAGGTACTCCTCACGGTCCAGTAGCTGCGAGGGATCGGCGAGCGACTCGGAGCGCTCGGGATCACTGGTGCGCTCCACGTTGCGCCGCCAGTACGTCAGGGGCGTGGAATCGCTCCCCGTGCGCGTGCGCACCAGGATCTGGGAGACGTCCTCGCCCGGGTCGAACTGGGCCGGCCGAGCCGCGGGAGCGGCCAACCTCTTGGCCCGGCCGGGAATCACGGTCTGGCCGCCGAACTCGTCGCGGCAGACCGACTGCACGCAGTTCCACACCGTGATGTATCCGGTTCCGGGCCGGTTCTCGCCGGCGGTCTCGCAGTCACCCCAGGTCTCCGGCACTTCCTCGGCGGTGGCGAACTCCTTCTCGAAGACCTGGCAGTTGTCGCTCGTCTCGTCGCGGGCACCGGTCTCCTGGCGACGGTCGATGAACCGTTCGACCCAGCTGATGTTGCCCCAGGTCGCCACGGAGCCGAGGTCGTAGATCGGCGACAGGTAGCGGGCCTCGGAGATGAAGCCCTGGCCGAAG
>JAJDTN010000164.1 GCA_022827165.1 Candidatus Latescibacterota bacterium | reverse complement strand
GTCGAGGCCCCGAAGCAGGTTGGGATCGGGGGAGCGGTCCACGGTCAGTCGAAGATCTTGCCGGGATTGAGGATGCCCGCCGGGTCGAAGGCGGCCTTCAGCCGCCGCATCGCCTCCAGGGGCACGGCGCCGACGGCGTCGGGCAGGAAGGGCTTCTTGGCGAGCCCGACGCCATGCTCGCCGGTGATCGTGCCGCCCATGTCCACGGCGGCCCGAAAGACCTCCTCCATCGCCGCCTCGACGCGCTCCATGGCCGCGGCGTCGCGCTCGTCGGCCAGGAAGGTGGGGTGGAGGTTGCCGTCGCCCATGTGCCCGAAGGTTCCGATCGTCACGTCGTGGTCCCCGGCGATACGCTGGATCTCGCCCACCATCCGGGCCAGCTCGCTGCGGGGCACGGTGACGTCCTCGAGGATCACGGTCGGAGCCCGCCGCGCCAGGGCGCTGAAGGCCGTCCTCCGGGCGCCGGCGAGCTGCGCCGCCTCCGCCTCCGAGGCCGCCCGGCGGACGTCGCGGGCCCCGTGGCCGCGGGCGATCTCCTCGACCCGGGCGGCCTGCTCCTCCACCTCGCCCGGGTGGCCGTCGACCTCCATCAGGGTCACGGCCTCCACGTCGGTGGGCAGTCCGATGCGGGCGTACCCCTCGACGCACTCCACCGTGGTCCGGTCGAGGAACTCCAGGGTGCAGGGGATGATGCGGGCCCGGATGACCGCCGAGATCGTCTCGGCGGCGTCGGTCATGCGGTCGAAGAGTCCCAGGAGGGTGGCCCTGGCCGCCGGCGCCGGGATCAGCTTGAGGGTGATCCGGGTGATGATCCCGAGGCTGCCCTCCGAGCCGATGAACAGGTCGCGCAGGGAGAAGCCGGCCACGTCCTTGACGCACCGGGTCCCGGTCTCCAGCACGGTGCCGTCGGCGAGGACGACCTGCAGGGCCATCACGTAGTCCCGGGTGACGCCGTACTTCAGCCCCCGGAGGCCGCCGGAGTTGTTGGCCACGTTGCCGCCGATGGTGGAGATCTTGATCGAGCCGGGATCGGGCGGGTAGAACAGGCCGGCTGCCGCCGCCTCGTCGGCCACCCGCTGGGTGAGCACCCCGGGTTCGACGACCATGGCCAGGTTGGCGGCGTCGACCTCGAGGATGCGGTCGAGCTTCACCAGGCACAGCACCAGGCTGCCCTCGGATGGCACGGAACCGCCGGCCAGCCCGGTGCCGGAGCCGCGGGTGACCACCGGCACGCCGTGGCGGCCGGCCAGGGCCGCGACCTGGGCCACCTGCTCCACGCGCTCGGGCAGGACGACGCACGCCGGCGGCTGACGCAGAGTGGCGGTGCCGTCGAAGGCGTACACGGCCAGCGCCTCCGGCTCGGTGAGCACCGCCCCCTGGCCGGCGGCCTCCCGCAGGGCGGCGAGAAAGGCGGGATCGTCCGCCGCGGTCACAGGTGCTCGCAGCGGTTCAGGTAGCGGACCGCGCAGAGATCGGGGCCGAGACAGAACCGGGTGATCCCCGTGTTCCGGTGATTGTAGGAGAGGCCCAGGCTGGGCAGCTGGTCGGTGAGGGCCTTCACCAGGCCGCTCATGAAGTCGCCGTGGGTGACGATGCCCAGGCGCTCGGGCGTCTCCCCGCTCTCGGCGCCCCTCCGGGCCCGCTCTTTCAACTCCCCGGCCACGGCGATGGCCCGGCCCCTGCCGGCGTGCTTGGTTTCCTGCCCGCCGGGCCACCAGCCCTGCTCCCCGACGCCGTCCGGCAGCCCCACACCGGGAAAGCCGCAGCGGATCTCGTCGCGCGTCATCCCGTGCAGGTCGCCCTTCCCCTCCAGCCAGATGCCGCCCACCTCGTGGATGTCGATCCAGACCTCGGGGGCGGTGCCGAGGGCGGCGGCGATGGGCCGCGCCGTCTGCAGGGCCCGCCGCATGGGGCTGCAGTAGAGGCTGTCCAGGGCCGGCCGGCCGGCCCGCTCGGCGGCGTCGAGGTGACCGCCGCGGGCCAGGTGCGAGGCCACGCGCTCGGCCTGCTCCTCTCCGAGGCCGGTCAGGGGCGGGTCCGAGACCCGTTGGGAGCCGTCCTCCAGGGCGTTGTTGTACGACTCTCCATGCCGAATCAGGAACAGATCCATAGCGGTCCTCACCAGTTGTGTGCAGGGTCGGCGGGGCCCGTTGCCTGACGGTCCGGGCCCGCAGTAGGTTACGCGCCTTTCACCACCCGAGGGGGGCGCATGAACATAACCGTTCGCCAGGGCGAGATACAGAAGACGGAAACAGAGGCTCTCGTCGTCAACCTGTTCCAGGGGGCCAGGCCCGGCGGGGCCACGGCGGCCGTCGACGCCGAGCTCGGCGGCCTCATCGGCCGTGTCGTCGACAGCGGCGACTTCACGGGAGAGAAGAACCGCACCCTCCTGCTCTATCCCGACGCCGGGGGCCTGCCGGCGCGGCGGGTGCTGCTGGTCGGCCTCGGCCGGCAGAATGAGTTCGACTTGGAGACGGCGCGCCAGGCCGCCGGCACCGCGGCGCGGCGGCTGCAGGAGCTGGGCGTTGAGAAGGCGGCCACCGTGCTCCACGGCGCCGGCGCCGGGGGCCTGGAGACCGAGGAGGCGGCCCAGGCGGTGGCCGAGGCCAGCATCCTCGCCTGCTACCGCTTCGACGAGCACAAGTCCAGGAAGGAAGGCAAGGTCCTGCGCCAGTTGACCGTGGTCGAGTTCGACGGCGGCCGGCTGGCGGCGGTGCGGCGCGGGTTGCGCATGGGCCGGTCGATCGCCGAGGGCACCTGCCTGGCCCGGGACCTCGTCAACCATCCGGGCAACACGGCGACGCCCGCCTTCCTGGCCGGCCGGGCGCGGTCCCTGGCGCGCCGGCACGAGGGCCTGCGCTGCCGGGTCCTCGACGAGGCGGCCATGCGCAGGGAGGGGATGGGCGCCATCCTCGGAGTCTCGGCGGGCAGCGCCGAGCCGGCGAAGCTGATCGTCCTGGAGCATGGACTGAGCCCCCGCCGGCGGGGGGCGCGGCGGAAGAAGCCCCTCGTCTTCGTCGGCAAGGGGGTCACCTTCGACTCCGGCGGCATCTCCATCAAGCCGGGCAGCGGCATGGGCGACATGAAGATGGACATGTCCGGCGCCGCCGCGGTGATCGGCGCCATGCAGGTGGTCGCCGAGGCGGGCCTCGCCCGGCCCGTGGTCGGCATCGTCCCGGCCACCGAGAACCTCCTCGACGGCAAGGCCTACAAGCCGGGGGACGTGCTCACGACGATGGCGGGCCAGACGATCGAGATCGACAACACCGACGCCGAGGGCCGCCTGATCCTG
>JAJDTN010000180.1 GCA_022827165.1 Candidatus Latescibacterota bacterium | reverse complement strand
TGGCGCTTCACGTTCTCGTAATAGGCGTCCCAATTGGAGGCGGGAGGGGTAAGGCGCGTCTCCATCTGGCGGCCATTCACCATCGCCTTCACCAGGTAGGCGCCGTCGGCCACCGCTTCGATCGATCCCCGGTCGCCGAGGATCCGCCACTTCGGCCGTGAGGACATGGCCAGGTTGGAGATCACCAGGTGGGCCAGGCAGCCCCCCTTGAACTTGAGGGTGTACTCGGAGTGGTCCTCGTTCGTATAGTCCTCCCATTCCCGGCACTTCACCTGGTAGCCGCTCACCCAGTCGATGTCGTCCCTCACCAGTCCCAGGATCCAGTCCGTGAAATGGGCGCCCCAGTCATAGATCGCTCCGCCGGAGATCCTCCTGTCCGCCCGCCACCAGTCCGGTTGTCTGCCGTAGCCTCCGAACCCGGCTTCCAGGCGGAAGACCCGGCCGATGATCCTCTCCTTCTGGATCAACTCCCGCAGGAGCAGGAAGTCCCCGTCCCACCGGCGGTTGTGGAAGGTGGAGAGCATCACCCGGTTGCGGCGAGCCGCCGCGAGCATCGCCTTCACCTCCCGGGAGGTGACCGCCATCGGTTTCTCGCACACGGCCCCGACCTTGGCATCGAGAGCCTGCAGGGCCAGCTTTGCGTGGGTATTGTGGGGCGTGATGATGGCCACGAGGTCGAGGTCGGAGTGTCGCAGCATGGCCCCAGGACGGGCATAGGTGGCAATCCCCGGAAAGTCCTGGTCCGCCGCCTTGCGGCGCTCGGGGTCCAGATCGCAGACCGCGGCGGCCGCCATGCCTGCCTTCTCCATCGACGCGAGATGGGCGCGGCCCATGTTGAAGGCACCTCCGTATCCGATTACACCGCAGCGAAATCCTGTCTTCGATTCCATCGACTACTCCTGGTCTTCATTGAGGAACGCCCAAGCAACCGTTGGTAGGAAGCGGGATCCTCCCGGGGCCGTCAATCGGAGACCCGCCGGTCCGCGCCGGCGAGGGCACATCCCCTTACCTTTCTTCCTGCCAACGGTTGCCACCGCGAGCAGAGGATCGCCCCTTGAGCCTTCTCCCCGGCGCGGCCCGGCTCGACGCCGATCTGGCCGAGGCCCTGCGCCAAGACCGCCTCCACTCCCTTCTGTTGGTCCACATCCAGCCACTGGAAGGGGAAGATGACAGGGGACCAAGTCTCCTCCGGAGCCTGGCGCCGGCTTCTCCCAGCGCCGCCTACCGCCTTGGCGGCGCCAACTTCGCCGTGCTCAACCCTTTCGTAGAGCCGGTTTCCGGCCAGCCCTTGCCCGACGGTCTGTGCGGGGGCGGTGTGATCGTCGACCCGGCCTGGCTGACCCCCGGGGAGGAGACAGGGCGCCTCCTCCTGCGTGCCGCCTCGCGGCTTCTGGCCCTCTCCAGGCAGCGGGGCTGCGACCAGATCCTCTGGATCCGGGAGGAGGACTCCGGGGCCTCGGACCCGGGAGGAGTGGCCGAGGGCCTGTTCCGGGACCTGGCCCGGGCGAACGCCTCCAGGGCCCGGCAGTTGGAGATCGACTCCCGTGTGGACCCCCTCACCGGTCTGCACAACCGGAGGGGATTCGACGAGGTCTTCGGCCGGATGGTCGAGACCTCGCGACGTTCCAACCGACCCCTCGGCCTGCTGTTCCTTGACTGCGACACCCTCAAGGAGATCAACGACGAGGGCGGCCACGAGGCCGGGGACCGCTTCATCCTCGCCTTGGCCAGGGTTCTGCGCAGTGTGGTCCGGCGCTCCGACGTCATCGTCCGCTGGGGTGCGGACGAGTTCGCCGTCGCCCTCGAAGGCGGCGACCCCGGCCAGGCCCGGGCCCTGGCCGAGCGCCTGCGCAGCGAGGTCGAGGACCGCACGGAGGGCACCGTCTCCATCGGGATCTACAGCGGTGTGCCCGCCGACGCCGCGGAAGCCGTGGGCTCGGCGGATGCCGCCATGTACGAGGCCAAGGAGATGGGCAGAAACGTCGTTGTCACCCGCCGCGGGAACCCCGGGTGAAGGCGGTCGATCCGGTCCGGAGGGGCGCCGCTACCCGGGGAGCATGGCCACGCAGACCGGCTTCGGGACCTCCGCCCGCACTCCCGTGGGGGTGAGGCCCCCCGAGTCGCCGTCGATGCGGAAGACGCTCACGCAATCGCTCTGGTAATTCGCCGCCAGCAGACAGCGCGCCGTGGGATCGATGCCCAGGTTCCAGGGCCAGCTTCCCCGGGCCGGTTCGTGACCGACGATCTCGACGCAGCCGGTGGCTTCGTCCACGGCGAAGACGGCGATGCTGTCATGGCCGCGGTTGGAGGTGTAGAGGAAGCGCCCCGAGGGCAGGATCTTGACGTCGGCGGCGTGGTTGTGTCCGTCGAATCCCTCGGGCAGGGCGGGGACCGTCTGGCGCTCGGTGAGCCGCCCTCTCTCCGGGTCCCAGTCGAAGACCGAGAGAGTGGTGTCCAGCTCGTTGAGCACGTAGGCCACGGACCGCCGCGGATGGAAGGCGATATGCCTCGGCCCCGCCCCCGGCGCACTGGAAGCCGCGGGAGGATCGGCCGGCCTCAGGCCTCCTCCCTCCGTGAGCCCG
Organism: Candidatus Latescibacterota bacterium; assembly: GCA_022827165.1. The sequence continues at coordinate 10,147 of JAJDTN010000180.1, read as the reverse complement.
TAGACCCGAACCTCGTCGGTCCCCAGGTCGGCGGCCAGGGCCCAGCGCCCGCTGGGGTCCAGAACCATGCAGTGCACGTGAGGTCCCTCCTGGCGCTCCTCGTCGACGCTCGATCCCTCGTGCTGCACCGTCGCCACCGGAGGGCCGAGTCCGCCGGCCTCGATGGGCAGGACGGCGACGCTGCCGGAGTTGTAGTTGCCGGTCAGCAGGAACCGCCCCTCGCGGTCGAAATCGATGTAGCACGGAAGGGTGCCCCCCGACCGCTGGCGGCCGAGGAAGCTCAGGGCGCCCGTCGAAGGATCCATGTCGAAGGCGCTCACGGCCCCCTCCCCGACGCCGTCGCACTCGTCGAGGGCGTTGGCGGCGTAGAGCCGCCGGCCCGCGGCGTCGACACGCACGAAGAACGGGGTCGGCACCCCCGGCGTCCGGCCCGCCGGCTCCAGGGAGCCCGAGGCCGGATCGAGGAGGAAGTGGTAGATCCCTTTCTCGGGATCCTCGTTGTAGGTCCCCACGTACACGAGAACCCTGGCGTCCGGATCAGCTGGCATCGCATCCTCCCTCGAATCTCCGCGTGGTCGCGTCTTGCGTCCTCAGTGACCGGCGGCGCACCTTAGAGAACTGGACTTCGAATCAACACCGCCGGCCCTGCAAGGGTCAATTCACAGCCGGGAGAGATGCCATGCCCAGAGTCTTGAGTGACGCCGCCGTCGAGCAGTACCACCGCCACGGCTACTACTTCCCCGTCCGGGTCCTGGATCCGGCCCAGGTCGCCGAGAACCGGACCCGCCTCGAGGCCTTCGAGGCCGCCCAGGGCGAGCCGATCTCCGGGGCCCAGCGCAGCAAATCCCACCTGCTCTTCCGCTGGGTGGACGACCTGATGCGGCTGCCGGCCATCCTCGATGCCGTGGAGGACCTGATCGGGCCGGACCTGCTGTGCTGGAACACCCTGTTCTGGATCAAGGAGTCCGGCAGCGAGAGCTTCGTCTCCTGGCACCAGGACCTGCGCTACTGGGGCCTGGACACGAACGACCTGGTCACCGTCTGGCTGGCCCTGTCGCCGGCCACCCTGGAGAGCGGGTGCATGCGGGTGCTGCCGGGCAGCCACCGCGGCGACATGATGCAGCACAAGGACGAGTTCAAGGCCGACAACCTCCTCACCCGGGGGCAGGAGATCGCCGTCGAGGTGGATGAAGACCTCACCGTGGCCATGCCCCTGCAGGCCGGCGAGGTCTCCCTGCACAACGTGCGGCTGGCCCACGCCTCCGGCCCCAACCGCTCGCCGGACCGGCGCATCGGCCTGTCCCTGCACTACATGCCCACGAGCACCCGCCAGATGGTGGGCGAATGGGACAGCGCCGCCCTGGTGCGGGGGGAGGACCGGCACGGCCACTTCACCCATGCGCCGAGGCCCGCCAGGGACTTCGACCCGGTGGCCGTCGAGTTCCACGAGCGCGCCACGGCGGCGGTGCGCAGGGTCCTCTTCGAGGGGGCGGAGAAGGTCCGGCCCACGATCTGAGGGCGCCCATCCGCCCGTTGGGTCAGCCCACGCGGACGGTGCCGTCCTCGTCGACGGTGAGGAAGACCTGATCGGTGCCCGGCGCCGACGCCGGGCCGTACATGACCGCCCGCTCCACGTCCGACATCCCCTCCACCAGATCCTCCCCCCAGTGGATCTGCGGTGGCGCCAGTTGGGCGGAGCGGCCCGTGCGCGTGGCGGTGCGTCCGGCGTACTTGAACAGCACCGACCGCCGGTCGTGGCCGGCGGCCCACGGCAGGGTGCCGTGGGTCTGGGCGCCGTCCATGAAGAACAGGACGTCCCCGGCCCTCACCTCGGGCTGCTTCACCAGGCCCATGTCGTCGTCGGCGGTGCGCACTCCGCGGGGCATGGGGAACCCCGCCTTGTGGCTCCCGGGCACGCAGGCGAAGCCGCCGTCGCCGGGACCGGCGTCGGCCAGGTTCCAGGCCACGGTCACGCCGGCGCAGTAACCCCGGCCGCCCTGGTGATGGTAGGCGACGTAGGGCCGGTGCGGCTCCCCGGCGCCGTGCATGACCATGCCCGCCGTGCCCTCGACGCCGCCGATGTAGTGGGGCCCGTGGTCGAAGCGGAAGCCGGTTCCGCACATCTCGTTGAGGCGGCTCACCACGGCCGGGTGAGCGAGCATGCGGCGGAAGGGCTCGCAGTTCGGCTTCGGCAGGGTGAGCAACTCCTCGGAGGCGGTGATTCTCAGGTAGCTGCTGCCCCGCAGGCGCCGCGATCCCCGCGGCCCCGAGATCTCCCCGGCGTCGTGCACGGCGCCCCGCTCGTGACAGTCGTCGAGGGCGGCGTTGGCCGCGGCCAGCTCATCGGCGGTCAGCACCTGCGGCACCACGAGGTAGCCCGTCAGGTCCCAGAAGTAGCGCTCTCTCTCGTCCATCGGTATCCCCTCAGCCTCTGTGGACGACGCTCACGTCCGCCCCGTCCGACTCCAGCAGCGGAATGCTGCCGTGTACGCCGGGTCCGTACAGGACCGCCCGCTCGGCCTCGGTGAGCTCCTCGGTCCACTCGCCGTAACGGTCCCTCGGCTTGAAGTGCCGGCCCACCGCCCGGGCGGCGCCGCGCTCGGCGTACTTGTAGAGGACGGACCGCCGTTCGCCCTCGCCCTTCCACGGCAGGGTCCCGTGGGTGGCGGTCTCGGCGAAGAACAGCACGTCGCCGGCGGCCATGGCCGGCTGCACCACCAGGCCCATGTCGTCCTCCACGGTGCGCACGCCCCGCGGGGTGGGCTCCCGCGACTTGTGGCTGCCGGGAACCACCGCGAAGCCGCCGTCGCCGTCGCCCACATCGGTCAGCTGCCAGGCGACGGTGACGCCGCGGCAGGAGATCACCGAGTTCTGATGGTGGTACCAGTTGGCGGGGCTGAAGGGTTCGCCGGCGCCGTGCAGGAGGTGGCCCTCGGTGCCGGCCTCGGCGCCGATCAGCAGCGGTCCGTGGTCGAGGCGGAAGCCGCGGCCGCAGATCTCGTTGAGCCGCGACACGACCACGGGGTGCACCAGGAGGTCCCGGAATGGCTGACGGTAGGGCGCCGGCCAGCCGAGCATCCCGCGCAGCTCGCGGCGGCCGGAGCCACCGGTGAGGGCCGCGGAGCCCCGCGCCAGGCCGCCCCCCTCCACGGGGCGCGCGCGAATGCTGCCGGCGTGGTGGTCGATGGCGTCGTTGCAGGCCCGCACCTGCCCAGAGGACAGGGCCCCGCGCACGACCAGGTACCCCCGCAGGTCGAAGTAGTACTTCTCCTCCTCGGTGATGACGAAAAGGCTGGCCTCGCTCATTCCTCTCTCCTGGTTTGCTCCCCTCTCCGGGCGCCAATATGGTATCCCGCCCGCACGCCCACCAACTACGACGGTCCCCGGATGCCGCCGAACGTCCTCCTGGTCATCACCGATCAGCAGTCCCGCTTCGCCCAGTCCGCCGCCGGCAACGAGTCGGTGCGCACCCCCCACCTCGACGCCCTCTCGGCGGCGGGCGTGCGCTTCACCCGTGCCTACTGCGCGGCGCCGGTCTGCAGCCCCTCGCGCGCCAGCCTGGCCACCGGCCGGCCCCCCCACCAGACCGGCCTGATGGCCAACGGCATGCCCTGGACCGGAGCCATGCCCGAGATGTGCGGCCACTTCCTGCGCCACGGGTACGACGTGGGCTGGGTCGGCATCCGGCCCGCGAACCCGCCTTCGTCGACCGCCGCAGGGCCTCGCTTCGAGCTGCTCCTGCCCGACGGCGTCGGCACCCGCCTGGGCTGCGAGAGCGACGCCGCCATCGCCGACGCGGCGATCCGCTACCTGCGCAGGCCGGGGCGCGAACGGCCCTTCTTCCTCGGTGTCACCCTGATCAACCCCCACGACATCTGCTACTGGGTGATGGGGAAGGCGGCCGATACCGCCGGCGACGGCCCCCTGCCGCCGCTGCCCGACGGCTTCGAGCCGGCCGAGGACGAGCCCGACTTCATCCGCCGATGCCGGCGGCGCACGCACTACGGTCCGGAGAACACCTTTACCCGGGGCTGGGACCGCGACGACTGGCGCCGCTACCTGCGCGAGTACCACGCCCTGACCGAGCGCGCCGACGCCGAGGCGGGCCGCATCCTGGACGCCCTCCGCGGCGCCGGACTCGAAGAGGAGACCCTGGTGGCCTGCACCAGCGACCACGGTGAGGGCATGGCCCGGCACCGCTGGGTGGTGAAGCTGATGCTGTGGGAGAGCGTCGTCTCCGTGCCCCTCACCCTGTCCTGGCCGGGGGCGATCCCCCGGGGGCGGGTGCGGAACCAGCTCGCCTCCGGCCTGGACCTGCTGCCCACCTTGTGCGACTACGCCGGGCTGCCGGTCCCGGCGGGCGTGGTCGGCCGCAGTCTGCGCGGCGCCGTCGAGGAGGACGGCCCCGGGCGCGGCTATGTCGTCACCGAGCTGCACCCGGACGACCAGAACCTGGCCTTCGCCGCGCGCATCGTCGTGTCGGAGGGCCACAAGTACGCGGCTTTCTCCGACGGCCGGCCCCGAGAGGTGCTCTTCGATCTGGAGGCCGATCCCGGGGAGACCCGGAATTTGGCCGCCGATCCCTCCCATACCCCCGCCCTCGCCGCGCACCGCCGCTATCTGCGGCAGTGGATCGAGGAGACCGGGGACCACGACTTCCCCTTGCCCCCACAGGCTGGGACCGCATGAACGACCGCGAGAAGCCTGCCGTGAGGCTCGCCCACGACGAGTGCCCCATGGCCGATCCCACCGAGGCCGAGGGCGCCCTCTACGACCCGCCCCGGCGCACCGGCCGCACCGAGCTCGAGGGCCCGGCTCAGTAGCGCAACCCCGCCAGCTCCCCGCGCATCAGCTCCATCAACGCTGCCGCCGCCGGTGACGCCGGCCGGCCCCGGTGCCGCACGAGACCGACGGAGCGCCGCTCCACGCCCCGGGCGGCGACCGCGGCCAGGCGCCCCTCGGCCACCTCGGCGGCCACCGAGACCCGCGGCACGAGGGCGACGCCGAAGCCGATCTCCACGAAGCGCTTGATGATCTCGATGCTGCCCAGCTCCATGGCGATGGCCGGGGCCGCTCCGGCGCCGCGCAGCACCGCGTCGAGGAGGGCGCGGCTCTGGCTGCCGCGCTCGAGGGCCAGCAGCGGATAGCGCCCCGCCGTGGCCGGCAGGACCGCCTTGCGCCCCGAGAGGGGATGCCCCGCCGGGCAGATCCATACGTCGCTGCGCTCGAAGACCGGCTCCGTCGACAGCCCGCGATCGCGGATCGGCAGGGTGGCCAGCCCGAAGTCGATCTCGTCGGCCAGCACCAGCTCGCCGATCTCGGAGGACATCTTGTTGCGGATGTCGACCTCGACCTCGGGGAAGCGCTCGCGGAACCGGCGCAGCACCGGCGGCAGCACGTAGGTGCAGTTCGTGTCGCTCGTGGCCAGCAGCACCCGGCCGCGCACGCGCGTCCCCATCGCCTCCAGCTCGGCCCGCGCCGCGGCCAGCTCCCCCAGGATCGACCGCGCCCGCCGGAACAGGACCTCGCCGGCGTGGGTGAGGCGCACCCCCTTGCGGCCCCGCTCCAGCAGGCTCTGCCCGAGCTCCTCCTCCAACGCCCTGATCTGCTGACTGACGGCCGGCTGGGTCAGGAACAACCTGTCCGCTGCGCGCGTGAAGCTGCCTTGGCGGGCGACCTCGCAGAATCCGCGCAGTTGTTGTAGTTCCAAGCTCTTCCTCCGGGTGACATCATATCGCGTTCGCTTATCCAAAGTATAAGTAGAATCATCTTGAGTTATGAGATTCGAATCGGCACATTCCCCACCGACCGGGCTCACCCTTCACCGGAGGATTCACCGTGCCCGTCACCGCTGTCGTCGGCGCCGCCTGGGGCGACGAGGGCAAGGGCAAGATCACCGACGCCCTGGCCGCGGACGCCGGCGTCGTGGCCCGCTTCCAGGGCGGCCGCAACGCCGGTCACACCATCGTCAACGACTTCGGGCGCTTCGCCCTGCACCTGCTGCCCTCGGGGGTCTTCCGCCCGGGCGTGACCAACCTCCTCGGCCCCGGCGTCGCCGTCGATCCCGCCGCCCTGCTGGAGGAGCTGGACGGGCTGACCGGCGGCGGCGTGCCGGCGCCCGACCTCGTCATCTCGGACCGGGCCCAGGTGGTCCTGCCCACCCACGTGATCGCCGACCGCTGCGAGGAGGAGCGCCTCGGGGACAGGGCCTTCGGCTCCACCCGCGCCGGCATGGCGCCGTTCTACGCCGACAAGTGCCTCAAGGTGGGTCTGCGGGTGGGAGATCTCTTCGATCGGGACTGGCTGCGGGATCGCCTCGGGCGCTCCCTGGCCGCGCGCAACGTCCTCTTCCGCCACCTCTACGGCCGCGCGGAGATGACCGTCGACGGCCTCTGCGACCACCTCTCCCCCATGATCGAGCGGCTGCGGCCCATGGTGCGCGACACCGGCGCAATCCTGAGGCAGCGGCTAGCCGCGGGCGAGCGCATCCTGGCGGAAGGCCAGCTCGGGGCGCTGCGCGATCCCGACCACGGCATCTATCCCTACTCGACCTCGTCCTCCACCCTGGCCGGCTTCGCCTGCGTCGGACTCGGAGTCGCTCCCCGGTCGATCGACGAGATCGTCGCCGTGGCCAAGGCCTACTCGAGCTGTGTGGGCGCCGGACCCTTCGTCACCGAGTGGAAGGGGGAGGCCGCCCGGGAGCTGCGGCAGCGCGGCGGGGACCGCGGGGAGTACGGCGCCACCACCGGCCGGCCCCGGCGGGTCGGCCCCTTCGACGCCGTGGCCACCCGCTACGGATGCCGGCTCCAGGGCGCCACCTGCGCGGCCTTGAGCAACCTCGACGTCCTCGGGTATCTCGACGAGATTCCCCTGTGCACGGCGTACCGGATCGACGGCGTGGAGACCACCGACTTTCCTTGCACCCGCGACCTGGAGCGCGCCGAGCCCGTGTACCGAAGCATGCCGGGCTGGCGCGCCGACATCTCGGGGACCCGCCGCTGGGAGGAGCTCCCGACGCCGCCCGCCGTTACGTCGATCGCCTGGAGGCCCTGATCGAGACGCCGATCTCCCTGCTCTCGGTGGGCCCCCATCGCCGCGCCCTGATCCGCCGCCAACCCGGAGCACCGGATGCCTGAACCACCGGCCGCCATTCTCTTCGACCTCGACGACACGATCCTGGAGTTCGAGGCCGTGGCCGCACCCGCCTGGGAGGATGTGACCGAGAGGTTCGCCGGAGATTTCGGGGGCGTGCCGCCGGAGCAGGTGCGCCGCTCGATCGCCGCGGTCTCTCGGGCCTGGTGGTCGGACCCCGAGCGCCACCGCCAGGGGCGGCTGGACCTGGCGAACACCAGGCGCGCCAACGTCGCCGATGCCCTCCGGGCCCTGGGTATCGGCGACGACGGAACGGTTGACTCCCTTTCGGGACGGATCGCCGCCGCCTTCGCCGAGGCGCGCACTGCGGCGATGCGGCCCTTCGCCGGCGCCGTGGAGACCCTGCGCCACTTCGCGTCGGCCGGGGTGCCCATGGCCCTGGTCACCAACGGCGACGCCGCCGGCCAGCGCGCCAAGATCGACCGCTTCGACCTGGCCGGGTTCTTCCGCTGCATCGTCATCGAGGAGGAGTTCGGCGCCGGCAAGCCGGACGAGCGCGTCTTCCGGCACGCCCTCGCGGCCCTGGGCGCCGGTCCGCAACAGGCCTGGATGGTGGGCGACAACCTCCGCTGGGAGATCGAGCCCTGCCGCCGGCTGGGCCTGCACACGGTCTGGGTCGACGTCCGCGGCCACGGACTGCCCGCCGATGCCCCCGCGGCGCCCCACCGGACGGTGCGCGCCATCGCCGAGCTCACGCGGTAGACCCCCCGTCGCCGTTCGACGCCAGGCGCAGGGTTTCCCGGTCTCCGGCACCTGCCGGCCTCCACGGCTGTCGCCCCGGACTCGCCCTCGACGCCGGGCGCAGCGTGTCCCGCGGTCTCCGGCACCTGACGGCTCTCACACCGAGGGCCCGGACTCCCGGCTTCGGCGCGCCCGAGGGGGGTCACGCGAGGCCCCGGGGGCCGCGTGTCCGCGGTTTCCGGCAGCCGCCTGCGCTCGCACCGACTCCTGGACTGCCAGCGCCGGGCCGCGGAGTTCGGATGCCCGCTCCTCCCGCTTGCGCCGCCCGCCGCCCCGGCCGACCTTCGAATCGGTGATGGCCATCGATCTCGACGCCGGACTGCAGCGCTTCGGATTCACCGGCTTCCGGCCCGGCCAGCGGGAGGCCGTGGAGACGCTGCTCGACGTGGGCCGCGTCCTCCTCGTGGCGCCCACCGGCGGCGGCAAGAGCCTCACCTACCAGTTGCCCGCCTCTCTCCTGCCGGGCACGACCCTGGTCATCTCCCCCCTCATCGCCCTCATGCACGACCAGGTGGCGGCCCTGGAAGCCCGCGGCGTGCCCGCCACCTACCTGGCCGGCACCCTCGACGGCGGCGAGATCCGCCGGCGCATGGCGGCCCTGGCCCGGGGCCGCTACAAGCTCGCCTACGTGGCCCCCGAGCGGCTCACCTTCGAGGGGTTCCGCCAACTCGTCGGCGGTCTCGAGTGCCCTCTCGTAGCCGTCGACGAGGCCCACTGCATCAGCGAGTGGGGCCACGACTTCCGGCCCGAGTACATGCAGATCGGCGAGCTTCTCGCCCTGCTGTCCGGGGCGCGCGTCCTGGCCTGCACCGCCACGGCCACGCCGGTGGTACGCGACGAGATCCTCGAGCGCCTCGGGCTGCCCGCCGACACGCCGCAGCACGTGCGCGGCTTCGCCCGGCCCAACCTCGCCTTCCGCGTGCACCCCACCCGCGGCCAGGGCGAGCGCCAGGCCCGGGTCGATGCCGCCCTGGCCGAGAGCCTCACCGCTCCCGGCTCCGGACAGGGCACGGCCATCCTCTACGCCGCCACCCGCCGCCAGACGGAGGAAGAGGCCGCCCGGCTCTCCACGGGCGGCTGGAACGCCGCCGCCTACCACGCCGGAATGGACGGCGACACCCGCGAGTCGGTGCAGCGCGCCTTCATCGGAGGCGCGCAGGAGATCGTCGTCGCCACCAACGCCTTCGGCATGGGCATCGACCGTCCCGACGTTCGCTGCATCGTCCACCTGGCGCCGCCCGGCTCGGTAGAGGCCTACTACCAGGAGGCCGGGCGGGCCGGACGCGACGGCGCCCCGGCCCTCTGCCTGCTGCTGGTATCCTCGGGAGACCTGGCCCTGCGCCGGAGGCTGATCGAGAGCGACGTGGAGGGCCGCACCCCCGATCCGGAGACGGTCGCCCACCGCTGGAACCTGTTCCTCGAGCTGATGCGCTGGTCCGAGGGCGGCGCCTGCCGCCACGACGCCATCCTGCGCTACTTCGGCGACGAGGAGGAGACCCTGGCCGGCTGCGGCCGCTGCGACGTCTGCCTGGAGCTGGATGACGGCGGCGGCCCGGACGCGGCCGAGGTGAGCACCATCGTGCGCCAGGCCCTGTGCGGCGTGGCCCGCGTCCACGGCCGCTTCGGCATCGGCGCCGCCGCCCGCCTGCTGCGCGGTGCCGACGATCTCCGGCTGCAGCGGGCCGGCCTGCACGAGACCTCCACCTTCGGGCTGCTCTCGGAGCGCGCCGAGGAGTGGATCCTGACCCTGCTGCGCCGCTGCGTGACCGCCGGCTGGGTCGACTTCCAGGGCGGCGACCGCCCCGTGGTGGTGGTCACCGACGAGGGCTACGACGTGATCCACGAGCGCCGGCCGGCGCGGCTGCTGCTGCCTCCGGCGGCGGCGGAGCGCGGACCCCGCGCCGCCCCGCGCTCCGGCGCCCGGCGGCCGGCGCCCCCTCCCGACCTGGAGGAGGACGCGCGGGACCTCTTCGAGGCCCTGCGGGCCTGGCGCCTGGAGACGGCCCGGGAGGCCGGCGTGCCCCCCTACGTGGTGGCCAGCGACCGGTCGCTGCGCGACATCGCCGCCCTGAGGCCGGCCGGCCTCGAGGCCCTGCGGACGGCCCACGGCATCGGCCCGGCCAAGGCGGAGAAGTACGGCACCGAGATCCTGACCATCGTCCGCGAGGCCGGGACCTCCGCCGCCCCGGCGCCGGAACCTGGCGCCTAGCCCCGGGGGGCTTGGTCCGGGAAGGGGGCGCGCAGGTCGTAGCGG
>JAJDTN010000385.1 GCA_022827165.1 Candidatus Latescibacterota bacterium | reverse complement strand
CCAGAAGGCGGCCGAGCTCGTGGACGCCAAGATGCGCGAGGTCCAGTACGACGGCAGCACGCCGATCCAGACGGCGGTGCTCGCCGGCCTCGAACTGATAGACGAGTTGCTGTACCTGCAGGCCGAGGTCTCCAACGTGGAGGCCGACCTCTCGGAGCGCACCCACCGCCTCACCGAATCCCTCGGACGCATCTTCCGCGACGCCGAGGAGGTGGCGCCGCAAGACGCCGGCGTCTCCACCTCCGGCCGCGACGATTGATGTCCCCGGGCCAGACGATCGTGGTCCTCGGGGCCGGGGTTCTCGCCCTGGCCGTGCTGGGGCTCGGTTTCATCTCGGGATGGCTGGTCAACGGCCGGCGCCGGGGAAACCGGCTCGCTTCCTCGCGCGAGGAAGCGGCGCGCACCCTCGAGGAGGCCCGGGGCGAGGCCGAGACCCTCAAGAAGACCGCCACCCTCGAGGCCAAGGACGAGTGGCGGCGGCAGCGCGAGCCCCTGGACCGCGAGCTGGAGAACGCCAGGCGCTCCCTGCGCCAGTTCGAGACCGATCTGCAGGAGCGGGAGCAACAGCTCGACCGCAAGGTCGACGTCCTCGAGAGCAAGGAGCGCAGCCTCCTCAAGACCGAGCAGGAGCAGTCCCGGAGGGAGGAGTCGATCACCGCCGAGGAGGCCCGCGTCGGCGACATGACGAGGCAGCAGCGTGAGCGGCTCGAGGAGATCGCCGGTCTGAGCATGCCCGAGGCGCGCCGCCTCCTCATCGAGCAGCAGGAGGCGAGGGCGCGCCAGTACGCGGCGCGCAAGGTCAGGCAGATCAAGGATCACGCCATCGCCAACGCCAACCGCGAGGCCAAGGAGATCATCGCCCGGTCGATTCAGCGCTTCGCCGGCCGGCTGGCCATGGAGAGCACGGTCTCTGACGTCTCCCTGCCCAACGACGACATGAAGGGCCGCATCATCGGCCGCGACGGCCGCAACATCCGTTCCTTCGACATGACCACCGGCGTCGAGGTCATCGTCGACGACACGCCCGGAGTGGTCATGCTCTCCAGCTTCGATCCCTTGCGCCGGGAAGTCGCCAAGAACACCCTGGAGAAGCTGATCCTCGACGGCCGCATCCACCCCGGCCGGATCGAGGAGGTCTACACCAAGTGCCTGGAGGACGCGGAGGAGCTGATCCGCGAGTCCGGGTCCCAGGCGGCTTTCGACCTCGGCATCCACGACATGGCCGAGCCTCTCCTGGAGCACCTGGGAAAGCTGCGCTTCCGCACCAGCTACGGGCAGAACCTGCTCGTCCACAGCAAGGAGGTCGGGCTCCTGGCCGGCATGATGGCCGAGGAGCTCGACATGGACATCGCCCTGGCCAGGCGCGCCGGCCTGCTCCACGACGTGGCCAAAGCCCTCGACCAGGAAGTCGGCTCCGATCCCGCCCAGGCCAGCGCCGCCCTGGCCCGCAAGTGCGGCGAGAGCTCCGAGGTGGCGGAGGTGATCGAGAACCACGTTCCGCACCTGCCGGGCCGGTCGGCCCTGTCCATCCTCGTGGAAGCCGCCGACGAGATCTCCACCAACCGGCCCGGCGCCCTCAAGGGGAAGGTGGAGGACTACATCCGCCGCATGCACAACATCGAGGAGATCGCCCTCGACCATCCGGGCGTGCGGCACGCCTTCGCCCTCCAGAACGGCCGCGAGGTCCGCGTCCTCGTGGACAGCGGCGCCGTCGACGACGCCTATGCCGACCAGCTCGCCGACGAGATCGCCTGCGACCTGGAGGAGGAACTCGGCCAGCACGGCCAGATCAAGGTCCTCGTCATCCGCGAGGTCCGCGCCGTCCACTTCGCCCGCTAGGCCGCCGGACCCGCTGCTTACCTTTCCGGTTTCGCTCCCCGATGTCCAACGGCAGGTGGGCCCGCACCCGACCGGCAGGGACTTCGCTTGAGAATTCTCTTCGTCGCCGACATCTACGCCCGCCCCGGCCGCCGGGCCGCGGCGGAGTTCATCCCGAAGCTGATCCTGGAGCGGGACGTGCAGTTCTGCATCGCCAACGGCGAGAACGCCGCGGGCGGCTTCGGCCTGACAGACAACATCCGGCGCAAGCTCCACGCCTACGGCGTCGACGTGATCACCTCGGGAAACCACATCTGGAACCGGGCCGACTTCGTCGGCCGCCTCGACACCCTCGACCGGGTCCTGCGGCCCCTGAACTACCCCGTGGCGGCACCCGGGTGCGGATCGACGGTAGCCGAGGCGCGCAACGGGCTGCCGGTGGCCGTCGTCAACCTGCAGGGGCGCACCTTCATGCCCGCCATCGATTGCCCCTTCGCCCGCGGGCGGGCCGAGGTCGACCGGCTGAGGGGACGGACGCCGATCGTGGTCGTCGACTTCCACGCCGAGGCCACGGCGGAGAAGGTCGCCCTCGGCTACCATCTCGACGGCCGTGCGTCGGCCGTCATCGGAACCCACACCCACGTGCAGACCGCCGACGAGCGCCTCCTGCCGCGGGGCACGGCCTACCTGACGGACGCCGGCATGACGGGGGTGCGCGACTCGGTCATCGGGACGCGCAGCGAGATCGCCGTCCGCCGATTCCTCAACCAGGTGCCGGCGCGCTTCAAGCCGGCCGACGGCGTGCCCTGGTTCTGCGGCGCCCTGATCGAGGTGGACGACGCCAGCGGCATGGCCACCGGCATCGAGCGCCTTCAGATGCCCCTCACGGGCGCCGGCTCCGCCGACGTGGGTGACGAGGACTGAGATGAGCGGCGCCTTCGAGGCCCTCGCCGGCCCCCTCAGCGTTTCCGACGTCACCGCCCGCGTCCGCCAGGCCCTGGAGGAGGCCCTGCCCTTCTGCTGGGTGGAGGGGGAGATCTCGGAGCTGGCGCGGCCGGCTTCCGGGCACATCTACATGGGCCTGGCCGACGAGCGCAGCCAGCTCGGCTGCGTCATGTTCCGCTCCTACGCCTCGCAGCTCCGGTTCGATCCGGAACCGGGGATGAAGGTCCTGGCCTACGGCAACCTCTCCGTGTACGAGCGCGGCGGACGCTACCAGTTCTACGTGTACCGCTTGCGTCCCTCCGGCGTCGGCGAGATCGCCCTGGCCTTCGAGCAACTGCGCGCGCGCCTGGCGGAGGAGGGACTCTTCGAGGCGCGGCACAAGCGCCCCCTGCCGGACTATCCCCGCGCCGTGGGCGTCGTCACCTCGCCGACGGGGGCCGCCATCCGCGACATCGTCAAGGTCCTGGGGCGCCGGGCGCCGGGCCTGCCCGTGGTGCTGGCGCCGGCGCGCGTCCAGGGCGCGGGCTCGCCGGGCGAGATCGCCGCCGCCGTCGACCGGCTCAACCGCTTCGGAGGCGTCGATGTCGTCGTCGTCGGACGCGGCGGGGGCTCGCCGGAGGACCTGTGGCCCTTCAACGACGAGAGCGTGGCCCGGGCGATCCACTCGTCGGCCCTTCCCGTGGTGACCGCCGTGGGCCACGAGATCGACCACACCATCGCCGATTACGTGGCCGACGTGCGCGCCTCCACCCCCTCGGCGGCGGCCGAGCTGGTCACGCGCGAGCGCGTCCTCCTGCGGGAGCGTCTCGACGACCGGCGGGGGCGGCTGCTGCGGGCGGTGCAGGCGCGCCTGGATCACAACCGCCAGCGCCTCGAGGGGTTGCGCCCCGGGCGGCTGGCCGTCCGCCTGACCGATGGCGTCGACCAGCGGTCCCAGACCCTCGACGAGTCCCGCGCCCGGCTGGCGGCCGCCCTCGACGGCTGCCTGGGTTCCCACCGCGACCGCTTCGAGCGGTCCCTGCTGCGCCTCGACGCGCGCAATCCCCTGCGCAGCCTCGCCGGAGGATTCGCCTATTGCCAGCGCGAGCGCGACGGCCGCAGGGTGCGCGCCGCCGCCGAGCTGCAGCCGGGGGAGCGCCTGCGCCTGCGCTTTTCCGAGGGAGCGGCGCGATGCCAGGTGGAGGAGGTGGAGAGCCCGTGAGCAGCGAGAGCCCGCATTCGGCCCCCAGCTTCGAGGAGGCCATGGACCAGCTCGAGGACTGCGTCGCCCGCCTCGAGTCGGGGGAGCTCGGCCTCGACGAGTCCCTGGAGGTCTTCGAGCGCGGCATCGCCGCGTCGCGGGCCTGCGCCCGCCTGCTGGACGAGACGCGCAAGCGCGTCCAGGTGCTGGTGGAGAAGGCCGGCGGCGACTTCCAGCTGGAGTTCCTCGACGCCGAGGACGAGGCGGCCCTCGACGAGGATCCCGGCGATGGCGCCTGATCGGGCCGCCGCCGCCCGGCGCCTTCCGGCACGCTGCGCCGCGGCGGTGCCGGGACAGCGGTGAGCGGCGCCCCGGCCCGCCCCGGGCCACGCGAGATCTGACTCGGCCGGGGGCCGGCCCATGCTCGCCAACGCCCTGAGCCTGCTGCGCATCGCCCTGGCGCCGGCGGTCCTCTACAGCCTCCGCGAGGACGGCGGTCAGGCCGGCCCGGGCACCCTGGTCCTCCTCGGCCTCGCCGGCGCGACCGACCTCCTCGACGGAATCGCCGCCCGCCGCCTCGACCAGGTCTCCCGCCTGGGGCGGATCCTCGACCCGGTGGCCGACAAGATCCTCATCCTCTCGGTCTGCGGCGCCCTCGTCGCCTGGCGGTCCTTCCCGGCCTGGCTGCTGCTGCTGCAACTGGTGAGGGATGCCGCCATCCTCGGAGCCGGCGCCGTCCTGCTGCGCCGCCGCCGTGTCATGAGCCCGAGCCTGGCGGGAAAGGCGGCGACGTGGGCGATGTTCCTGACGATCCTGGCGTACATGGCCGCGCCGGGAGAGCCGCCGCTCTCCTCGTGGCTCCAGGGGATCACGGCCGGCCTGCTGCTGCTGTCGGCGATCGGATACGCCCGCCGGCTGGTCGGCTTCCTGCGGCTTCGGCAGACGGACTGATCCGGCGCGGCCAGGCCGGCCGCGGGCGCCGCCCCCGGGGCGGAATCTGTCCGCTGGTTCAGTTCGGCCGTACGAGGCGGCGCCAGAACCGGGCCGCCTCGGCCAGCTTTCTCCGCTCCGAGAGCAGGCGCAGCATCTCCACGACCTTCAAGCGCAGGGCCAGCTTCCGCAGGTCGACTTCGGCCAAGGGCGCCCCTTCCGCCGGCGTCAGTCGAAGAGGCGCGTCTGCGTGAGCCGCTCTCCGGCGGAGAGCAGGTCCGAGGGGAAGAACCCCAGGCCGAAGTAGTAGCGCCACTTGTCGATCTTCGGCGGCGCGTCGGGATCCTCGGGATCGAGTCCCACCTCCATGGCCGCCTCCCGCTGCAGCCGGTCGCGGCTCAGGGGATGGGCCACCTGCACGTACGCCCGCAGGGGGATCTGGTAGCTGGTGAACATCTCGACACGCAGCTCGGCGCCCACGTCGGACAGGTAGTCCTCCTCGAGGACGCGCAGGAAGTCGCTCACCGCGTTGCGGGGGTCGAGATCGAGGTCGCCGAGGGAGAGGGTGTTGTCGTTGGAGACCATGCCGGTCTCGGCGAAGATCTCGGCGTAGGCCTTGGCGAAAGTGAAGTTGAGGAAACTCGCGTTCATCCGGCGCAGGATGGGGAAGCTGTACGCGGCCCTCCCGTACAGGAGCTTGGACCCCGAACGGAAGAAGTAGGGATAGCCGCTGAGGAAGTCCCGGCCGCCGATGTAGTAGCGCAGGGGCCAGTAGAACCGGCCCTCGAAGGGACCCCCGCCCTCCACGAAACCCGGCTTCAGGCGGAAGTTGTGGTAGGCTCCCAGCACCTCCAGGGACAGGCGGTTGTAGAAAGGCAGGCCGATGCGCTCGGTGTATGAGAAGACGTACTCGTTGAGCGTCACCGGACGCCGTTTGGCGGAGTAGATGTCGAAGGGGGTGTCGAGGAGCGCGGACTGCTCGCCCAGGCTGTAGAGGGAGTCGGCGAGGGCCGCCTTCCGGTAGCGGTAGACCAGGGTCGCGGCGCGCCCCGTGGGGTTGATGAGATAGTCCTTCGTCGGCTTCAGGTAGCGGTGGCGCCAGACGAGGCTCAGGTCGTGGGCGTCGAAGAAGTCGAGCCCCCGGTACCAGGTGTGGGGATCGTCGGGACCGATGAGCAGGGTGTCCTGCTTGACCAGCTCCGGGGGCAGGGAACCGGAGATGTCCATGCTGTCCTGAACGACGAAGGTCTGGTACTGGTAGCGGCGCCGTTCGAGGTCCCAGCTCTCGGAGTAGTCCCTCCGCAGGTACTGGAGGATGAACTGGTTGCGCCGTCCGAGGGGGATCTCGAGGCCGAAGCCACCGAGGTCGAAGACATCCTTGAAGAGGTTCTTGCGGGTCTCGACATCGTAGATGTGCCGGGACGCGTCGGGGATGAGGAAGGCCGTGGAGTCGCTGGTCACGGCGTACACGGTCCCCGGGGCGACGACGGTGTCCCGTCTCGACTCGGTGCTGATGACGTAGTCGATCTCGCGCCTGCGGGCGAAGGCGTACATGGAGGGGCTGAAGGCCAGGTTGTTGCCCTGGGCGGGGAACAGCCGGCGCTCGTAGAGCAGCAGGAGGTCGGTGTTCAGGTCGGTCCTTCTGCGGAAGTTCTTGCCGAGGATCCCCTGGGCCATGAAGTCCCCGCCGAAGACGTTGGTGGTCAGGAGGAAGGCGCCGGCGCTGACCTGGTTGAGGCCGAACTGGTTGCCGATGAAAGTCGGCCCCACCTGCAGCAAGGGGATGAAGTCGTACAGGCGGCGACCGTAGGGCGGGTTGAGGGAGTACTCCTCGGACAGCTTGGGCAGCTCGAACTTGCTCTGGTAGTCCCGCCCCAGCGGCGCGGGCCAGGCCACCTCGCGCTCGAAGGCGCCGAGCTCGAACTCGCGCAGGTCGAAGTCGTTGGCGTGGTAGCCGGCATAGGCCACGCGGCCGTCGGCGGAGACGGTGGGCGTGAAGGCGCCGCCCACGACGTTGGTGATCTGCACCACGCCGCCGGAGGCGAGGTCGTGGCGGTAGAGGTTGAAGATGCCGCTGCGGTCCGAGGCGAAGACGAAGCCGCTGCCGTCGGGCAGCCACCAGGGGTCGCGCTCGTCGGCCCGCGTGGCCAGCACCAGGCGGAAGCCCGAGGAGTCGGCCGGGGGATAGTTGAGGCTGTCGGACCAGGCGCCGCCCTTGGCGGCGGCCCCGGAATCGGCGGCGGCGCTGTCGGCGGCGGCCGGGCCCCGGACCTTGAGCTTGCGGTCGCGCAGCCCCCAGTCCTTGGGCTTGGCCGGGCTGTCGGCGCGCATCATGGCGATGTCCCGGTCCTGCCCCCGGAAGATGCTGAAGAGCAGCCACTCCCCGTCGGGCGACCAGCGCGGACTGTAGATCTGGGCGCCGTCCTCGAAGTCGGTGAGCTGGCGCAGCCCGGTGCCGTCCACCTCCATCAGGCAGAGGTTCGAGTTGCCGTCCCGCAGCCGGGTGAAGACGACCTGCCGGCCGTCGGGGCTCACGTGGGGGTCGCGGGCCCGCAGCCGGGCGCTGAGGCGGTGCTCCTTCTCGGAGGCGAGGTCGTACACGGCCAGATCGTTGTGACCGCGGCGGCTGCGCAGGAAGTAGACCTTCTCGCCGTCGGGCGACCAGGAGACGCGCGTGTCCACCCAGCCGTCGAGGGAGCGCCGCTTGCCGGTATCCAGGTCGTAGATGATCAGCTGGGGGATGCGGTAGTCGCGGTCCTCGCTGCTGATGTACGCCAGCTTGCGGCCGTCCGGCGAGTACGCGGGGTGGTAGTCGAGGACGCCGCCGTTGACATCGCCCAAGTCGGTGCCCTCGAAGAAGCCCTCGGTGAGGATCCCGTCGACCTGCTTGTCGTACTCCTCGCGGAGGAACCGCACCCAGTCGCGGTAGAGCTGGCCCGCCGATATGCCGAGGACCCGCCGGATGGCGACCTCGAAGCTCAGGAAGCCCACGTGCTCCTGGAGCTGGTCGAGCTTGTCGCGGCCGTACTGGTGGGCGATGTAGATGCACAGGGCGAACCCCTGGTTGTAGACCATCTCGGCGCGGTAGCCGCCGGTGCGGTTGCTCAGGGTCCCCAGCTCGTTGTAGCTGTGGAGGTCGTCCTCGAGCACCGCCATGCGCAGGATCATGTCGCGGTGGGAGTCCCAGGTGTCCCAGCCGAAC
>JAJDTN010000352.1 GCA_022827165.1 Candidatus Latescibacterota bacterium | reverse complement strand
CATCAGCTCGCTCACGACGACGGGCCCCGGCTCGCCGGCAGCGGAGCCGGCGCCTGTGAGGAAGAGCCAGCCGGCCAGCCAGGGGGATTTGCGCAACACTCGAGTCAGCATGGGATGCCTCCCGGGATAGGGTGGGGGGGCGGGCGAAGTCTTCCGCCTGCCGGGCCCGCCTCGGTGCAACTCCCGTGCCGGCTTTGGCCGTGATGGTGCAACTCCTTGTGCTGCAGCGAGGCTTGCGGGGTACTCGAACCCTGGAGGCAGGCACCTGGCTGTGGCCCTCTGCTCACACTCCCGGCGACGGAGGTACCCATCCTCCGCCGGGAGTCCCCCGGGTTGGTCCTTGATGGCGTGGAAGGAAGGGGGGATCAGCCCCGGCGGCGCAGGGCTTCCGCCGTGAGCCGCTGCACGCCTCCGAAGCCGGCGTTGCTCATGAACAGCACTGTATCGCCCCGGGCCGCGTGGCCGGCCAGGTGCTCGGCGATCGCCTCGGGCGAGGGCAGGTGCCGGGCCTCGAGGCCTCGGGACCGAAGATGACTCGCGAGACGATCCGGTGAGAATGGTTCCTCCTCGCCGCTGCGCTCGGGACGCGGAACCGCCCCGAGGATGACGGCGTCGGCCTCGGCAAAAGCGTGCACGTAGAGGGCCTCGAAGGTGGCCCGCGCATTCGAGGCGCTGGCGGGCTCGAAGACGGCCCAGAGCCGGCCCTGTGGAAAGGACCGCCGAAGGCCGGCCAGGGTCTGGGCCACCGCCGTCGGATGGTGGGCGAAGTCGTCGACGAGCCGGACCCCGCCGATGGTGCCGAGGTGCTCCTGCCTGCGGCTCACGCCGACAAAGCCGGACAGGGCTGCGCCGCAGAGTTCCAGGTCGGCTCCGGTGAAGGCCGCCGCCGCCAGCGCTCCCAGGGCATTGCGCAGGTTGTGCTCGCCGACGAGGGACAGCCGCAGGCGGCCGGAGGGCTGTCCGTCACGGACGAGGTCGAAGGACTGCCCGCGCTCACCGGTCTCCACCTCGCAGGCCCGCCAGTGGTTGTGGGGCCCCAGGCCGAAGGTCTGCACCGGAGCCAGGGCTTCGGCCACGCTCTCGCCGACGACCGGGTCGTCCCCGTTGGCCAGGATCACGCCGGTGCGCGGCACCTGGTTGACGACCTGCCGGAAGGCCCGGCGGATCTCGTCCAGGTCGCGGTAGATGTCGGCGTGGTCGAACTCGATGTTGTTGATGATGAGCACACGGGGACGGTAGTAGAGGAACTTGGCCGACTTGGCGAAGTAGGCGCTGTCGTACTCGTCTCCCTCGATGACGAACCAGGGATCGGCTCCCAGGTGGTAGGGACGATCGAGGTCCCGCGGCAGGCCGGCCACGAGCCAGGAGGGATCGAGCCCCCCGGCCCGCAGCAGAAAGGCGGCCATCGCCGTCGTCGTGGTCTTCCCGTGGGTGCCCGTGGCGACGATCGGCCGGCGGCCCTCCAGGAACAGGTCGCGCAGGATCTCGGGGAGACTGGTGTAGGGAAGTCCGGCGTCGAGGACCGCCTCCAGCTCGGGATTGCCCCGGGAGACGGCGTTGCCCACGACGACGAGGTCGGGCGCGGGATCGATGTTCCCCGGGTCGAATCCCTCGAAGAGGCGGATGCCCTCGGCGCGGAGGAAGTCGCTCAAGGGCGGGTAGACGTTGCGGTCGGATCCGGTTACGCGGTAGCCCCGGCTCTTCAGCATTCCGGCCAGGGAGCCCATGGCCGTTCCGCAGGCGGCGATCAGGTGGATGTGAGCGTCGGGGGTGAGGGGGATCACGTCATTCCGGGAAAGGCGAGGAGGTGAGAGAGTATAATGACGGGAGGCCGAAGGGGTCTGGTCCCATGGGAGACCCGCACTCTCTCCGGCCTTATCTTGGAACCAGCACGGAGCCCCGGGAGGTCTCGCGGCCGGGAGGCCGGCTCGAAGAGGAGTGGCGATGTCTGCGGATGGCCCCATCGATCTGACGATCGTGGTCCCCCTGTACAACGAGGAGGAGAGCCTCGAGCCGCTGTGCGAGCAGATCGAGGCCGCCCTCTCGGGCCAGGGCCTGGCCTTCGAGGTGGTCTTCGTCGACGACGGCAGCACCGACGGCTCCTTCGAGGTGCTCGCACGGCTCTCCGGAAGCTACGGGTGGCTGCGGGCGGTCCGCTTCCGCCGCAACTACCGCAAGGCGGCGGCCCTGGCCCTCGGCTTCAAGGAAGCCAGGGGCCGGCTGGTGGCGACCCTGGACGCGGACCTCCAGGACGATCCGGCGGAGATCCCCAACCTGCTGTCCGCCCTCGAGGCCGAGGGCGGCCGGGACCTGGTGTCGGGATGGAAGAGGAAGCGCCGCGATCCCCTCACCAAGACCCTGCCCTCGAAGCTCTTCAACCTGATCACGTCGGCCGTCTCCGGCATCCGCCTGCACGACTTCAACTGCGGCCTCAAGGTGTACCGGCGCGAGGTGGTGGAGGAGGCCCTGCCCTACCTGTACGGGGAGCTCTACCGGTTCCTGCCCGCCATCGCCCACTGGGCCGGATACCGCGTCGCCGAGCTGCCGGTGACCCACCATCCCCGCCGCTTCGGGCGTTCCAAGTTCGGCACCCGGCGGCTTCTGAACGGCCTCCTCGACCTGTTGTCCATCACCTTCGTGGTCCGCTTCATGTCGACGCCCATGCATCTCTTCGGCTCCCTCGGGCTGCTGAGCACGATCGCGGGCGGCGCCATCGGCGCGTACATCACGAACCTGTGGTGGCAGACCGGCACGATCCAGAACCGCCATCCCCTGTTGATGCTCGCCATCCTGCTGATCATCGTGGGATTCCAGTTGTTCTCCACCGGCCTGTTGGGGGACATGCTGGCCAGCCTCCATCAGCGGGGCGGCCGGACGCCGCCGGTGCGGGACCGTATCGGACCTGCGGCAGCCCCCCGGGAGGATCCCTCCAGCCGATGATCGATAGCGGGTTTGCGGGGTACGGGGGTATATTGGTCCCGTGAGCCTTCCTGACTCCGCCCTGCGCCAGATCCTCCTCGATCTGCTGTTCCTGGTCCTCGCCGGGACCCTGGCTTTCTGGTTCCGGTCCTGGTTGAGGGAACAGAAGCGCGAGCTGGACCGGCGGTTGACCCTCCTGGAGGATCAGCAACGGAGCCTGCACAAGCTGGGCCAGCGCCTGGCCGACCTTTGCCGGACCCTCGAGCAACCAGCTCCCGCCGCCGCGGCCCGGGTCGCCGGATCGACGGCCCCTCCGAAGGCCGCCGGCACCGTCCCGGCTCCGAGGCCGGCCGAGACCGGGCTTCGCCAGGTGGGAGCCTCGGGGGAGGGCCGGACCGCCGGGTCTGCCGCCGCCGATCAGCGCCGGGAGGAGGGATTCCCCGACCCCGGCAGGGAGGCCTACCGCAGGGCTCGCGAGATGCTCGCGCAGGGCCTGTCAGCGGCCGAGATCTCGCGCCGCGTCGGTCTGAGGGTTTCGGACGTGAATGCCCTGATGCGGATGCGGGAGGCCGGGCGGCGGTAGCACCGGGAGGGGCGGCTCAGTCCTTGCCCAGCAACCCGCAGAGCTCTTCCAGCAGCCGGTCGATCTCCGGGTCGGTGCCGATGGAGATGCGCAGGCAGTCGCTGAGCCTCGGATCGCCGCCGAAGTAGCGGACCAGGATGCGGCGCCGCCTCAGCTCCGAGGCGATCCGCCCCGCGTCGGCGCCGGCAGGCACTCGGGCGAGGACGAAGTTGGCCTCCGAGTCCCAGACGTGACAGCCGTGCCCGCGGAGGGCTCCGGTCAGGCGCGAACGAGTGGCGGCGACCCGGCGGGCGTTTCTCCGCATCCAGTCGACATCGTCGAGGGCGGCTTCGGCGGCGACCTGGCTCAGCGTATTGATGTTGTAGTGCTCCTTCACCTTGCCCATCCCCCGGACCACCTCGGGGGAGGCGACGCAGAAGCCGATGCGGAGTCCGGCGAGGGAGAAGGACTTGGACAGGGTGCGGGCGACGATCACGTTGGCGTGGCGGCCCACGAGATCGAGGGCGCCGCCGCGGGCGAAGTCGACGTAGGCCTCGTCGATGAGGAGGATTCCGGACAGCCTGGCGGCCAGGTGATCGAGATCTTCGCAGATCACGACCGTCCCCGAGGGAGAGTTCGGGTTGGGCACCAGGGTCAGCCGGGCATCGGCGGCGGCGAGGGACGCCGGCAGGGCGAAGTCACCGTCGAACTCGATGGCCGCGCGGCGGGCGTCCTGCAGCTCCACGAGCTTGGCGTAGTAGGGGTAGGTGGGCGTGGCGAAAGCGACCCCGTCTCCGGCGCCGGCAAAGCAGCGCACGGCGACGTTGAGCAGCTCGTCGGAGCCGTTGCCGACGAGGTAGTGTTCCTCGTCGTAGCCGAAGAGGGCCGCCAGTCGCCGGCGAACCCCGGCGGCGGCGGCGTCGGGATAGCGGCGCAGGCGGCCGTCGAGGGCGGCGCGCAACCTCGCCAGGACCAGCGGCGAAGGCGGGTAGGGGTTCTCGTTGGTGTTGAGCTTGAGGTACTCCCCGTCGGCGGGCTGCTCGCCGGGGAGGTAACCGGCCATGCCGGCGATGTGGGGGAGGAAGGGGGTCATGGGCCGGTGGCGAGGCGGGGCCGGCGGCAAAATACCCGGGCCTCGCGCACAGTGTCAACGGACTCACCGTGCGGAGACGCGGCGGTCACCGGGGCTCGGCGGACCCCCGTCCCTCCTCGCCGCGGAGGTCCGGTCCCTCCACGGCCACTTCGTCGACGCGCTGCACCTCGGTGACGCCTTCCACGCCGCGCAGCTTCTTCACCATCTTCTGCAATTGCCGGGAATCGTGGACGTCGATCCGGAACGTCTCCTCCACGACGTGGGCCAGGGTCCGGGTCTCGCAGCTGACGATGTTGGCACCCGTGTCGGAGATGATGCGGGTCACGTCGGAGAGGAAGTACCTGCGGTCATGCCCGCACACGAGGAGTTGCACCGTGAAGGCCTGCTCCTCCTCGAGGTCCCAGGCCACCGGCGTGAGGCGCTCCGGATCCTCGGCCAGGTCGGCGAAGTTGGGACAGTCCGTGCGATGCACCGACAGCCCCCGGCCCCGGGTGATGAGGCCGATGATCGGGTCTCCGGGAATCGGCGTGCAGCACTTCCCGAAGTGGATCATCATGTCGTTCATGCCCTGGATGCGGATGCCCCGCCGGTCGCGGATCAGCGGCCGCACCCGACGCTTCGGCGGATTCGGCACGAGGCGGTTGACGGCGCGGCTCACCGACAGGTCGCCGGCGCCGATGGCCGCGTAGAGGTGCTCGGTGTCGGCGAGCTTCATCTCCGCCGCCAGCTCCTCGAGGGCCTCGCTGCCGGCGCGGTGGCGGTAGCGCTTCAGCTCGTGCTCGAGGATCTCCTGGCCGAGGCGCACGCTCTGGGAGAATCGCTCCTCCTTCACCCATCGGCGGATCGCCTGGCGGGCCTTGGCGGTCTTGACCATCTCGAGCCAGGACGGATTCGGCTTCTGGTGGGGCGAGGTGATGATCTGCACGGTGGCGCCGCTCGTCAGGGGCGTGCTCAGGGGAACGATCTGGCCGTCCACCTTGGCGGTCAGGCAATGGAGGCCGATGTCGGTGTGGATGGCGAAGGCGAAGTCGATGGGGGTCGCCTCCTTCGGCAGCTGGTGGAGGTCGCCCTTGGGGGTGAAGACGAAGATCTCGTCCTGGAAGAGCTCGATCTTCAGGTTTTCCATGAACTCCGCCGGGTCGGTGGAGTCCCGCTGCCAGTCGAGGACCTGGCGCAGCCAGTTCATCTGCTGGTCGAGGTCGCTGCTCTCCCCGGCTCCCCCCCCCTTGTAGCGCCAGTGGGCGGCGATGCCGATCTCCGCCGTGTGGTGCATCTCCCAGGTGCGGATCTGCACCTCCACCGGCATGCCCTGAGGGCCGATGACGGTGGTGTGCAGCGACTGGTACATGTTGGTCTTGGGCGTGGCGATGTAGTCCTTGAAGCGGTCCGGGATCGGGCGGTAGAGGGTGTGCACCAGGCCGAGGGTGTGGTAGCACTCGCGCGCGGTGCCGACGATGATGCGCACCGCCGTGAGGTCGTAGATCTCCTCGAAGGGCTTCACCCGGCTGCGCATCTTGTTGTAGATGCTGTAGAAGTTCTTCGGACGCCCGGTGATCTCGGCCTCGATGCCGCTGCGGGCCAGCTCCTCGGCCAGGGGCGTCTTGAAGCCGTCGATCAGGCGCTCCCGCTCCTCGCGCCGCATGGCCACCTTCTCGCGGATTTCGCGGTAGAAGGCGGGCTCGAGATGCTTGAGGCTGCGGTCCTCCAGCTCCCAGCGGATCCGGGCCAGGCCCAGCCGGTGGGCCAGGGGCGCATAGACCTCGAGGGTCTCGTGGGAGATGCGCTGGCGCTGGTCGTCGTCGAGGGCGTCCAGGGTGCGCATGTTGTGCAGCCGGTCGGCGAACTTGACCAGGATGACCCGGATGTCCTCGACCATGGACAGCAGCATCTTGCGGAAGGTCTCGGCCTGGCGGGCCTCGCGGCTCTCGAGCTGGAAGCGCTCGATCTTGGTGACCCCGTCGATGAGGGCCGAGATCTTGGACCCGAACCGGGACTCGATCTGGTCCTGCGTGACCGCCGTGTCCTCCACCACGTCGTGGAGCAGGCCGGCGGCGACGGTGGTCGTGTCGAGGCGCAGCTGGGCGAGGATCCGGGCCACCTCGACGATGTGCTGGAGGTAGGGTTCCCCCGACTTGCGGATCTGCCCGGCGTGGGCCTCGTGGGCGAAGTGGTAGGCGCGGGCCACCAGGTCGAAGTCGGCGGACTCGTTGCACGAGGCGACCTCGATGAGCAGCATTTGCAGCTGCAGGTGGTCCCGCGAGTCCTCGAGCAGCGCCTCGAGATTGGTGGGGCCCGGGCGCTCCGGCAGGTCTTCCCCGTCGCGGGGGGGCGCTTCTTCGACGGCGGTCCGGGAGGTCGTCAAGAGGGGGCTCACAAGCCCGGTGAAGCCGGTGCGGGCTCGACGGGCACGGGGTGTCCGGAGGCCTCGAAACAGGCCCGGCGAAACGGCGGTTACTCCATAGCCGACAACGAGATACGTCATTGCGCGGCGCTCTCGCCAGTGTAATCAGCCCCAGGGGGAGTGTCAAGCCGTACCGGCCCCTGCCTCCCAGCCCGGGCGACATCGTTCTCGCGGCGGTGGTGCTGCTGTCGGCGGCGGCCCTGCTCGTGGCGAGGCCCGGCGGTGGGACCCCCCGGGCGGCGAGCGTGCAGGTGGGAGGCGAGGTCGTGCGTCTCCTGCCGCTGCACGAGGCGGCGCGGATCGAGGTGCCCGGCCCCGCCGGGGTGAGCGCGGTGGAGGTCGACGGCGGCCGTGCCCGCGTTGTGGACTCTCCCTGCGCCCGGCGGATCTGCGTCCGCCGCGGCTGGTTGCGGGCGGTGGGCGACGTGGCGGTCTGTGTCCCCAACCATCTGGTGGTCCGGGTCGAAGGGGAGGGCGGTCCCTCCTTCGACGGGGTCAGCCGCTGATGCTCTCGCCCGCAAAGCGCGTCGCCTTCCTGGGGCTGATGTCCGCCGCCGCCCTGATCCTCTTCGTCTTCGAGACGGTCGTGCCGCGCCCCCTGCCGTGGATGAAGCTCGGACTCGGAAACGCCGCCGTCCTGTCGACGCTGCTCCTCTTCGGCGGCGGCCCGGGGGCGGCGGTGAGCGCCGTGAAGGTCGTCGTCGGCGGTCTGTTGAGCGGCGGTCTGGCCGGCCCGGCGTCGGTCATCGGGGGCAGCGCCGCCCTCACGAGCCTGGCCGCGATGATCGGACTGCGGCGATACCTGCCCGGCCTGTTGAGCCCCGTGGGGCTGAGCGTCGCGGGGGCCGTCGTCCACCAGGTGACGCAGCTCCTGGTGGCCGAGGTCTATCTCGCCCAGGCGGGTCTGTTGCGGCTGCTGCCCCTCTTCCTGGTGGGCGGCGTCCTCTCCGGGGCGATGACGGGGCTGATCACCTACTACGCGGTGCGGGCCCTGGCCAGGGCGGGCTACGGGGGAGGCCCCGCCCCCGGTCGGTGATTGCGGGGCCCATGCCGTTTGCCGATCATTACCCGGTCATGACCGATATGCGCCCGTTTCTCCGTCTGCGCGCGGGGTCCCTCGGCCTGCTCGCCGTCCTCGCGGCGGCGCCGGCGGCGGCCGAAGTCGACTTCGAGGCCCTCCGCCAGCTGGCGCCGGAGGACCGTCTGCGCCGGACCGTGGGGTTCTTCTCGGGCCTCGGTTCGCGCGTGGCCGGCTATCCCGGAGCCGAGGAGGCGGCCCTGCACGTGCACCGCCAGTTCCGGCAGATCGGCCTGCACGACATCACCTTCCACAAGTACGACGTCTCCGTGCCCGTCGACCAGGGAGGACGTCTCAGGATCGCGGGAGGGCCCTCCGTGGAGCTCCACGGACTGTGGCCCAACCTGGTGCGCACCTCGACCCTGCCCGACGGCGGCATCCACGGGCCCCTGATCTACGGCGGACGGGGGGAGTTCGTGGAGTTCGACGGCCAGGACGTGGAGGGGGCCGTCGTCGTCCTCGACTTCAACTCCGGCGACAACTGGCTAAACGGCGCCTATCTGGGCGCCGCCGCCGTCGTCTTCATCGAGCCCGACTCGACCGTCTACCTGGAGGGAGAGAAGAAGTTCCTCACCATGCCCCTCGACCTGCCCCGGTTCTGGGTGAGCGGCCCGGATGGCGGACTGTTGCGGGAGGCGATCGAGGGCGCGGGCAGGCCGCCCTCGGCCCACCTCGAGTACCGCATGGACTGGGAGCGGCGCCCGGCCTGGAACGTCATGGGCTTCATCCCCGGTTACGACCCCCTGCTCCAGGACGACGTGATCGTCCTGGAGTCGTACTACGACGCCATGTCGGTGGTGCCCTCCCTCGCGCCCGGCGCCGAGCAGGCGGCGGGGATCACGGCCCTGCTCGAGCTGGCCCGGTACTTCCGCGAGCATCCCCCGGCGCGCTCGGTCCTGTTCCTCGCCACCTCCGCCCACCACCTCGCCCTGCGCGGCATCGACGACTTCATCCAGCGCTACCTGCGCGACGAGAACCCCTTCATCGACCGCATGGTCCTGCGCCGAGTCATCGAAGCGTCCCTGGCCCGCGGGCTCATCGGCGAGGGAGAGGACGGGGTCACCTACCTTCTCGGCGAGGAGACCTTCAGCGGCAAGGAAGCGCTGGTTCGCTCCGTGGCCGAGACCGACACCCTTCTCGTGCGCGCCGTGGCCAGGGCCTCCATGGCGGACGGCGAGGACCTGATCATCCGCGACGGCGACGACTGGCGGGTCCGGTACAGGAAGGGGTCCGAGCTCCGCCAGGCTTCCTTCGACTCCTCCGACGAGTTGCTGAGGAAGCTCGGCGACGACGAGGACCTGCGCCTGGGCTTCTACCGCGAGTGGGTCGATCCGAAGGTCGATTCCCTCGACGTGAACCTTTTCATCAGCCTCGACCTGTCGACGCAGACCGACGAGCTCGGCATCTGGAACAGCAACTCGAGCTTCTACTACAAGCGCTACTTCGCGCCCTTCGGCAAGAACTTCATGGGCTACTCGCGAAAGGTGAGCCGCGAGCTCGGCTACAGCTTCCGCGACGTCCTGGTGAACGGCATCAGTCCCGAGGGGGGCAAGAGCTGGGAGACCTTCGTCCCCGGCGAGATCTCCGTGAACAGCGAGCTGGTGCTGACCACGGGGACACCGGCCCTGGCCTTCGTCACCGTGAACGACGCCCGGTTCCTCGTCGACACCCCTCTGGACCGCGCGCACCACATCCGCTACGACAACCTCTCGCGGCAGATCCGGGCCCTGGCGGGGATGTTCCACATGGCCTTCGAGGACCCGGAGCTGTTCCCCGACTTCAAGATGCGCCTCAAGGACACGATGCGCTCCCTGAAGGCCCGGACCATGGTCTTCCCGAGGCGCAGCATCGTGCCGGACCTGCCGCGCACCGGCGCCGTCGGCGTCGTGCGCAACGGCAAGAAGAAGTCCTACAAGGGCGTGCGCGGCGAGTACTTCGAGGTCGTCGACGGCGACGGCGCCTTTTTCGTCAACCGCATCCGCGTCGAGCAGGTCCAGGTGGAGGGCTACCGCATGGACCCGGCCACCGGACGGGTCAGCTACGCGCCCGACCGCGGCATCCAGGGCGACCAGGCCTACCCGATGCTGATCAAGATGGACTGGCGCGACAAGGAGTGGATGGTCGTCCTCTTCCCGTGTCACGCCTTCAACTTCTTCGACATCGTCGACCCCCGCTACCTCACCAAGCTCTCCGAGGTCACCGTCTTCGACGAGACCAACGCCTCCCCCGTGGAGTACGGATACACCATCGGGGAGGGCCCCTCGGCCAAGGACGAGCCGGTGGGCGTGCTCTTCGCCCGTCCGGGGGCCCTGGTGAAGATGGGCTTCGGCGCCGGCATTCTCGGCTTCCGCTCCCTGCTGCTGAACTCCGAGAACCCCGACGACAAGGAGGAGGCCCTGGGGGCGGGTTTCGCCATGGAGCCGGGGTCCTCCTTCGCGCGAACCTCCTACCAGTCGGCCCGTGACATGTGGACCCTCGACGAGGCCCGCATGCGCGAGCTGCGGAGTTTCGCCATCGAGAACCAGCGTCTGAACGACCTGCACGAACGCGCCCGGGGGGAGCTGGAACGGGCGGCGGCGGCCCTGGAGCGCAAGGAGTGGAGCGAGTTCGTGCGCCACACGCGCTCCGCCATCGGCCTGGAGTCGCGGGCCTATCCCGACGTCAAGTCGACCCAGAACGACGTGATCCAGGGCATCATCTTCTTCATGGCCCTGGTCCTGCCCTGCGCCTACTTCGCCGAGCGCCTGCTGATCACCGCCGCCACGATCCAGCGCCAGATCATGGGCTTCGCCGGCATCTTCCTCGTCATCTGGATCGTCCTCTCCTTCGTCCACCCGGCCTTCGAGCTGTCCAACCCCTTCGTCATTCTCCTGGCCTTCGTCATCCTCGTCCTCGCGGCCCTCGTCATGTGGATCATCTCCGGCCGCTTCAACGAGCAGATGAAGAAGCTGCGCACCGAGGTGGCGGTCATTCACGACACCGACGTGAGCCGCTCCAGCGCCTCCCTCACCGCCTTCCTCCTGGGCATCTCCAACATGAAGCGCCGCAAGCTGCGCACGGCGCTGACCTTCGTCACCCTGCTGCTGCTCACCTTCACGGTCCTGTCCTTCACGTCCATCCAGACGGCGCTGCGCTACAACCAGATCGAGCGCGACAACGAGGGGCTCTACGAGGGCCTGCTGATCCGCAGCAAGGCGTGGACGCCGCTGGAGGAGTCGGTCCTCGAGTACGCCCACAGCAACTTCGGCGGCCGGGCCGCCATCGCGCCGCGGAGCTGGTACGACAACCAGAAGAAGGCCCACATCAAGATCAAGTACGGCGAGGATGCCCATAACGCCCTCGGCGTCCTCGGCCTGACCCCGTCCGAGACCGATGTGACCGGCCTCGACCAGGCCCTGCTGGCGGGGCGCTGGTTCCGGGAAGGCGAAGAGAGGGTCTGCATCCTGCCGAACGACATGCTCGGGGCCGACAAGCTCGGCATCGACATGGGCGAGGTCGACGCCGGCGGCGTCACGGTGCGCGTCTTCGGCGAGCGGTTCACCGTCATCGGCATCATCAACTCCACGCGCATGAAGGAGCTGAAGGATCTCGACGACGAGACGATGACGCCCGCCGACTTCGCCGTCACCGGCGGCCAGGCGGTGCAGGAGATCGCCGAGGAGGAGCAGCGGGAGAAGCAGGGCCTCGAGGACGCGCAGGTGGTGATCAAGCCCTTCGTCCACCTGGAGCCGGCCAACACCCTGATCCTGCCGTACCACACGCTGCGCAACGTGGGCAGCGGCAATCCCCTGCAGTCGGTGGCGATCCGTTTCGACGAGGGCGTCGACGAGCGCGCCGAGATCGAGCAGTTCCTGTCGCGCCTGGCGGTGACCCTCTTCGCCGGCATCCAGGAGCCGGGCGACGACTACATCAAGGTGTCGATCTACAGCTCCCTGGGCATGACCTCGCTGTCGGGGGTGGCCAACCTCTTCGTGCCGATCCTCATCGCCGCCCTCATCGTCCTCAACACGATGATGGGCAGCGTCTACGAGCGCTTCCGCGAGATCGGCATCTACTCCTCCGTGGGCCTGGCGCCGGGGCACATCGCCTGGCTGTTCATGGCCGAGTCCTGCGTCTACTCGGTCCTCGGGGTGGTGGCCGGCTACCTCGTCGGTCAGATCACGGCGACCCTGCTCACCCAGCTCGGGGTGGTCACCGGCTTCACCCTCAACTACTCGTCCCTGTCGGCGGTGCTCTCCTGCATCCTGGTGATGGCGGTGGTCATGCTCTCCACCATCTACCCGGCGCGCCGGGCGTCGCAGATGGCGGTCCCCGACGTGACCCGCCGCTGGCGGCTGCCGCGTCCCGAAGGGGACGACTGGCACTTCGAGTTCCCCTTCACCGTGGCGGGGCGCGACGTCCTCGGCCTGTCGGTCTTCCTCATCGGCTACTTCGACTCCTACTCCGAGGAGTCGATCGGGACCTTCTACACCGACGGCGCCAAGCTGGGCCGCCTCGACTCCGAGTACGGCGAGGGCTACACCATCGACATGAACATCTGGCTGGCGCCCTTCGACCTGGGGGTGAGCCAGCACGTCGTCATCCGCGCCCTGCCCGAGTCCGAGCACAACATCTACCAGATCCAGCTCGACATCCGGCGCCTGAGCGGCGAGGACGCCTCGTGGCGGCGCGTCAACCAGCGTTTCATGAACGTCATCCGCAAGCAGTTCCTCATCTGGCGCACCGTCGACGCCGAGGCCAAGGAGGCCTACCGGAGCCAGGGACAGGAACTGCTCTCCGGCGCCCCCGCCGGCTCCGTCTCCGCCTGAACCGCGCCCCCTTTCGAGCATGCTGAGACGCAAGAGCAACGCCAACCAGGAAGTCGAAGAGTACCGCGACCTCCTCGAGACGCCCACCGAGTTCGAGGACGGCTTCACGCGCAAGGCGATCCTCGGCGTGTTCTTCGTCGCCTTCGTCATGATCCCGGGGAACATGTACCTCAGCCTCATGGTGGGCGGTTCCCTCGGCGCCGCGGCGGAGTGGGTGACGATCATCCTCTTCGCCGAGATCACCAAGCGCTCCTTCACCTCCCTGACGCGCCAGGAGGTGTACGTCCTCTACTACGTGGCGGCGGGACTGATCGCCGCCGAGACCGGCGCCTTCGAGGGGCTGCTGTGGAACCAGTACCTGCGCCAGTCGCCGCCGGCGCAGCAGTTCGGCATCGCCAACCTGATCCCGGACTGGTGGGCGCCGCCCCTGGAGTCGCCGGCGCTGCTGCAGCGGACCTTCCTGCACACCGACTGGATCATCCCCATCTCGCTGCTGCTGGCGCAGTTCGTGATCTCGCGGGTCTCGTGGTTCACCATGGCCTATGCCCTCTTCCGGCTGAACTCCGACTACGAGCGCCTGCCCTTCCCCTTCGCGCCCGTCGCCGCCCAGGGGGCCACGGCCCTGGCCGAGACCACCCAGGGGGTGGAGTCGTGGCGTTGGAGGGCGTTCTCCGCCGGGGCCATGATCGGCCTCGTCTTCGGCACCTTGTACGTGGCGATCCCGGCGATCTCCGGCTCCCTGCTCACCAAGCCGATCCAGCTGATCCCCATTCCCTTCGTCGACTTCACGCAGGTCACGGGCAACTTCATCCCCGCCACCCCCCTCGGGTTCACCGCCCACCTGGGGCCGATCTTCGCCGGCCTCGTCATGCCTTTCTGGGGGGTCATGGGCACTTTCCTCGGCGTCGTCGCCCACTCGGTGGCCAACCCGATCCTCTACGACCTCGGCTACCTGCAGATCTGGCAGCCCGGCATGGGCGCCATCGAGACCTTCTTCGTCAACTCCGTCGACTTCTGGATGAGCTTCGGCATCGGCACGACCATCGCCATCGCCCTCATCGGCATCTGGCAGGTCGTGCAGGGGCTGCGAAACGCCGCCGCCGCCAGGGCCTCCGGCGGAGGGGGCGGTTCCTGGGCGGTGCCCGAAGGGCGCGGCGACTTCCCCATGTGGATCGCCCTGACCCTGTACGGGCTGACCGCCGCCGGCCTCATCGTCATCGCCTGGATCTTCCTGCCCGCCTTCCACCAGTTCATCTGGTTCTTCCTGTTCTTCGGGTTCGTGCTGACGCCGTTCCAGTCCTTCGTCAACGCGCGCCTCGTGGGCATGGTGGGGCAGACGATCGAGATCCCCTACGTGCGCGAGGCGACGATCATCCTCTCCGGGTACCAGGGCGTGGACATCTGGTTCATGCCCTTCCCGCTGGGCAACTACGGCTCCCAGACCCAGAAGTTCCGCGAGATCGAGCTCACGGGCACCAAGTTCACGAGCATCATCAAGGCCGAGTTGGTGATGGTGCCCATCGTCCTCTTCGCCACATTCCTCTACTCCTCCTACATCTGGAAGCTGGCGCCCATCCCCTCGGCCTCGTACCCCTATGCCCAGGTCATGTGGCGCCTGCGGGCCCTGCAGACCTGCATCTGGTTCACCGGCACCCTGAAGAGCGAGCTGAAGGAGTCGCCGGAGCGCAACAGCGCCACCTGGGTGCCGTCGAACCTGGTGGAGGGGGAGTGGTGGTACTGGCGCGTGCGCGCCGCCGACAGCAAGTGGATCGAGTCGCAGGGCAAGCTCGGCGAGGCCGGCCCCTGGTCCGAGAAGCGCGCCTTCTACACCCATTTCGGCGAGGGTATGCCCGAAGACGTTCCGACCCTGCCTCCCGGCGCCCTGGAGAAGGCGGCGCCGGCCGGAGGCTACGAGGTGCGCGCCGAAGGCCCGGCTGCCGCGGGCCTGCCCCACGCCGCCGACCTGATCCGCGACGCCGTGGCCACGCCGGACCGCATCCCCGAGCTGGTCGAGGGCGAGAGACCGGTGATCGGCGTCGTCGACACGCCTCGCCCAGCCCTCCTCGCCTCCAGCGCCCAGACTCTGCCCGCCGGCTGGGAGTACTACTTCGCCGTCGACACCGACCCGAACTTCACCAGCCCCTGGATCCAGCGCTCCACCGACGAGCCCTGGCTGTTCCGCGCCATCAAGCCGAAC
>JAJDTN010000436.1 GCA_022827165.1 Candidatus Latescibacterota bacterium | reverse complement strand
GGTCGCTCGTGTGGGTGGGCATGACCAGGGTCCCGTTCGGGCCCAGGGCCTCCTGAAGGGCGAGGATGACGGCCACCGGCCCGCCACAGACCCACCCCATGGCGCTCAGGGAGGAATGGACAAATGCGACCATGCCCGGCGTTACACCGAGGGCCCGGAGATCGGCGGTCAGCGATGCCACGGTGGCGGGGGTTTCCGTCTGGGAAACGAGTTTCTGCATGGTGAACAGAACGTAGGCATCCACCATGGGCGGGACCACGAGTCACCCGCCGTTGGACTATCCTTGAGTGATGACAACTCCGATCCCATCCCCTTGGGTCATCGCCGGCATCGACTTGGCCGGCTCGCCCGCGAGACCGACGGGCGTCTGCATCCTGACCGGCGACCGCGCACGCACGCAGCTCGCCTTCGAGGACACCGAGATCCTGGACCTGATCCGCGCCGCCGGCCCGGACCTCGTGCCGGTCGACGCGCCCCTCAGCCTGCCGCCGGGCCGTCGGGAGATCGGCGACCGCAACGGCGAGCACTTCCGGCCGTGCGACCGCGAGCTGCAGCGGCGGGGCATCCGCTTCTTCCCGATCACCCTGGGGCCGATGCGCATGCTCACCGAGCGCGGGCTCAGGCTGAAGGCTCAGATCGAGGCGGAGGGTCTCGTGCCCGTGGAGTGCTACCCGGGCGGGGCCCTCGACGTGTGGGGACTGCCGCGGCAGCAGCACGACCGCGAGGGGCTGCGAAGGGGCCTGGCCCGGCTGGGAGCGCGGGGGCTGCGGGCTGGCTTGAGCGGACACGAGCTCGACGCGGTGGCCGCGGCCCTCGTGGGACGGGACTTCTACATCGGGACATCCGACATGATCGGCGGCGAGGACGGCATGCTGCTCCCGCTCGCGGAGTGATGCCTCCCGCCAAGTTGCCGCGCCGGGAGACTCACCCTACCCTCACGCCGGCAAGCAGGACGATACCCGAAAGAGGACACATGACAACTCCGATCCAGTCCGGTGAGCGCTTCTCGGAAGAGAAGACGCGGGAGATCGCCGCCGCCTTCCGCAGGGACGGTTTCGTTTACGTCCCCGGCGTCCTCGAAGAAGGTGAGATGCAGGCGCTGCGTGACAAGACGGACGAGCTGCTCGACGATCCCCGGCTCGCGGAAGTGGAAGATCCCTGCCTGCACGACCGCCGCCACGTGCAGATGTCCCGCGGCGACACGAGGCGGCCCTTCATCCTGCGCGGCACGATCGCCCTGGACCAGATCTTCAGGGACATGCTGGTTCGCGAGCCCATCCTGGGCCTGGCCGAGGCGGTGGTCGGGCCGAACTGCCGGTTCTGCGGTCAGAACGTGCTGCGCAACGAGACCGGCGTGGCCATCGAGAGGTGGCACGTCGACGGCTCCGTCCACTTCCCGGTGCCCGAGGACGTGCCCCGCCACGACCCCCGGATCCCGCCGCCGGTGCTGTGGATCACGGTGCAGATGGCCCTCACCGACATCGACCGGATGGAACACGGGCCCACACAATACGTCCCGGGGAGCCACCTCTCGGGGAAGGACCCCAACGACCCGGAGAACCCGGAGTTCGAGGGACGCGGCCCGGTCTCCGTGTTCTGCAAGGCGGGAGACATCTACCTGCAGGATCCGCAGTGCTGGCACCGCGGGGCCCCGAACACCTCCGGCCGCACCCGCTACCTGATGCAGTCACAGTACGCGGTGGACTGGGCCTACCGTCGATTCGGCTGGATGAACGCGGTTCCGGTCCCCGAGAGCGAGGGCCCGCCCGACGGCAGCCGCCTGGAGCAGTTGCTCGGGGGGCGGCATCCGCCGGCGGCTTAGGGGGGAGTTCCCCGCGCGGGGTCAGGTGTTGAGAGCGGGCCCCCAGTACTTCCAGAGGTTCCGCGGCACGTCGTAGCGCTCGAGCTTCCGCCCCGGGTGATCCAGCGGCAGGAACCCCGTCCCATGCGCCTGCTCCGCGGGCCGGTCCTTGTCCGGCGGCGGGGGCGTCCACGGCTTGCCGTCCTTGTCCGGGAACATGACCATCGGCGCCTGCTCGCGCATCTTCCGGTGGGAGTAGCGCGCGAACTGCGCCACCCGCGGCTGGCGTGACCCCGCCTCGTTCGCCGAGTTGACGTGGGTGGTGAGGCCGTGGAGCAGCATCGCGTCCCCCGCTCTCCCCGTCATGCACTCGACCTCGCCCACGCCGGGGTCCCCCTCCAGGATCGCCCGGTGTCCGCCGCTGCGCACCGGCTCCGTGAACAGGTACGAGCCGTCGAAGCGCTCCGGGTGCTCCAGGAAGTAGCGGTGGTTCGCCAGGTGTGACCTCGGCCAGTACGCGGTGCCGCCGCCCCTGGGGCTGCTCACGTCCCACAGCAGCACCACGAAGAACGCCATGAACCCGCCGCCCCAGCCCGTGGCGTACCCATCGAGGTGACCGTCGACAGGCGGGGCCCACTCCGTGCCCGGGGCGCTCGGCAGGATCACCCGCGTCATCGGCACCTGCGGCGACCACGGCTGCCCCGCCGGGTGGGAGGGAGCGAAGGCGCCGCCGCCGAGCTGCTCGACGATGGATTGCAGGCCGGGCAGGTCGTAGAGGCACGGGCTCAGCTCCGGCCAGCCGCCCTTGGGCGCATACCGCCCGGCGGGCCACGTGGCCGGGTCGTCGAGATCGACGCCGTCGCCGGAGCAGGCGCGGCGGAACTCCCCCCGCCATCCCTCCAGCACATCGGGAGGCACCAGCCCCGGAACCGGGACCGCCCCTTCCGCCTTGAACTCGTCCAGTTGCGCGGTTGTCAGCAGCATGCTCGTCCTATCGCCGAGGGAAGGCCTTCCCAGTCGGAAGTCGTTTCGTCCGGGAGTTCATCCGGCACTCGCGGTTCCTGGGCAGCATATCTGCCCTGCCGGAACCAGATGGTCCGCATGCCCAGCCTCTTTGCCGGGATCACATCGTTGTCGAGCCGATCGCCAATCATGATCGCCTCTGAAGGCGGGAATCCTGCGTGGTCGAGTATTGTACGGAAGAACCCCTCATCAGGCTTCTTGATCCCGATGGTTCCCGACACCTCCCTGTGGCGGAACCAGCGCAGCACACCCAGCTCGTCGAGGACCTCGGTGATGTTTGCCGGGGCGTTCCCCGCCAGGGCAAGGGTGTACTCCTGGGCGAGCTGCTCGAGAGCTGCAGCGGCTCCGGGATACAGCTCGAATCCGAGGGCCCGGATCTCCGGATAGTGCGATCGGACCTCGGCGGTGATCTCATCGAAGAGTCCCACGTCAGGCCTGGCGAAGTGCCAGGTGATGGCGTGCATGGGGCTTGGAACGAACTGCAGCATCTTCTCGCCGTCCAACTGCTTGTACTCTTCGACAGACAGCTCGAAGCCAAACTGGGCGAGGGCACCTCGATGCGCTCCCATCAAGGCCTCCTGGTGACCGACCGCGTCGAGGATCGTCTCACCAACATCGAAGAGCAACACGGAACTCATCCCATTGACTCGCGGAGAAACTCGATCTTGTCCCCACAGTTGCCGGAAAGCTCGGGAAGCGCGTTGACATCCGCCCAGAAGAATTCGAAGGGGTGGATGACCGATCCGTCCTCCGCGAATTCCCCATGGCACCAAGTCTCCTTTGTCGGCCCTTCCACGGACAAATGATAGAACCACCGATACTGCAGCTCATCACTCCCCCAATCCCGCATGTCCCG
>JAJDTN010000271.1 GCA_022827165.1 Candidatus Latescibacterota bacterium | reverse complement strand
GCGCGATCTGGAAGTAGCGGTCGAAGCCGGAAACCATCAGCAGCTGCTTGAACTGCTGCGGCGACTGCGGCAGCGCGTAGAAGCGGCCGGGGTAGAGCCGGCTCGGCACGAGGTAGTCGCGGGCGCCCTCGGGCGAGCTGCTGGTGAGCACGGGCGTCTGGAACTCGGTGAAGCCCATCTCCGACATGCGCCGCCGGATGCTGGTGATCACCTCCGAGCGCAGCTGGATACGCCGGTGCAGCCCTTCCCGGCGCAGGTCCAGGAAGCGATAGGACAAGCGCATGCTCTCCCCCGTCTCGGCCTCTTCCGCCACCGAAAAGGGGAGCGGCTCGGCCGGCGACAGCACTTCCATCTCCCCCACGGCGACTTCCACCTCTCCCGTCTCCATCGCCCGGTTGATGGACTCTGGCGAACGCTCCCTCACCTCTCCCTCGACGCGGACCACCGACTCGCGGGGGACCCTGGCCGCGGTGGCCGCGGAGTCGTTCTCCGGCGAGACCACGAGCTGGGTGAGGCCGTAGTGGTCGCGCAGGTCGAGGAACAGCACGCCCCCGTGGTCCCTTCGGCGGTGTATCCAGCCGCTCAGGCGAACGCTCCGGCCGGCATGGCGGCGGCGGAGCTCGCCGCAGGTGTGAGTGCGATAGCGGTGCATGGCAGTGCTTCTCCCAGGTTGTCGGACGGGCACGAAAAAACCCGCCGCGATGCGTGTTCGCGACGGGTCGGGATCTCCAGGATCGGAGTTGGAGCGGGTCGTCAGAACACGCGCAATGGGGCGGGCGGATTGTTGTCGCCCGGGTTGGCCGGATTGTTGTGCGTGCAGGCGTTCTGACGGGTCATCATGATCATTCGAGTGTAAGGAGGGAGCCGAATTTCGTCAATCAGGCTCCTTCAAGTGCCCCCGAACCTGTTCAAGCAAGGCCTCCACAAGGGCGAGCGCGGCCTTGCGATCGATCGGTTCGGCACCCGGGTCGAGACCCCCGTACCGGAACTCGACGGCATACGGCGTGTACACTGTCAACTCTCGATGAGCCTCCACGTCGACATCGCGCCCGGCGAGCAGATTCACCAGGGTCTCGAGATTGTGGGTCAACGGATAGGTTTCGCCCAGCAGTGCGAGCCAGGCCTTGAAGGACTTCTCAGCCGCTTGCTGAAGGTGGAATCCATACGACTCATCCGGTGCTCCCGCCGTCATGTTCCGGAGCGTGAGGACATCGCGTTCAGCCGCTCCGAGCAGCATCCGCGCGCACTTAGGGTCGCTCATAGAGCACCTTCCCTTCCCGCAGCGCGCGCGCCAGAACGTGGTTGAGGGAGTCGCGCCAGTAGTCGACCTCGTCCCGGGTATAGACCAGGATGTCGGCGGAGACCGGAAAGTCCGCCAGGACCTTGTAGAGTCTGACCATCTCCTTGTGCCGGCTTCGTTTCCCGTCGAAGGGCTCGGACTCGACGACCACCAGATCGACGTCCGATTCCTCCCGCTCCTCGCCACGTGCACGGGACCCGAAGAGGATGACCCTCTCGGGATCGACTTCCTCGACAACGGCCGTGACCATCCGGCCGATGAGTGATTCCGTGACGCCGGTCATTGCTCTACCCATTCGATCGGCGCACACCGCCGATCCTCTCTCGCGGCTTAAGTTACCCCAATCAACGCAGCAATGCCCACCTTGGCCTCGCTCACCGATCCGGCCGTGGTCGGGCGCCGCCCCGGCTTCCCGCCCCTCACCCCCCGCCGTAGAATGCCTCGGCGTCGTGCACCGGCCGGTAGCCGATCTCGCGGCGGGCGAGGTCGATGTCGAAGATGCTGTGGGTGTTGTCCGAGACCACGAAGTAGTGGGCGCCGCTGCGCAGGGTCCCCTCCCGCCAGGCGGTGTAGCAGCCGTGGACGAAGCGCGCCGCGTCCTCCTGGTGACACCAGAGGGCGAAGTAGCCCTTCTCGGCGGTC
Source organism: Candidatus Latescibacterota bacterium (assembly GCA_022827165.1). Next base: position 1,207 of record JAJDTN010000271.1, on the reverse strand, counting down.
ATGGCGTTGGCGGTGTTGATGCCGCCCCAGCGGGCGGCGACGGCGCCGTGGCCGAGAGCGGCCAGCCGCTGGCACCACTGCTCCACGTGGGCCTTCTCGCGGCCGTAGCCGTTGGTGGGGCAGGCGTCGATGAGGCTGGAGACGCGCTCCGGCGGAGGGTCCAGCTCGTCGAAGCGGCGCTCGGCCCAGACCGCCCAGGGGCCCTCGTCGACGCTGTAGGCGCCGTCACAGGCGTGGACCGAGCTGGCGCCGATGACCATCGGCACTGCCTCCTGGGCCAGGACCGACTCGAAGACGCGGTCGGTCATGGCGTTCATCTCCGTCAGCGAGCCCTGGCGCGCCAGGTAGACGACCAGGTCGCGGCCGGCCATCAGCTCGCGCACGCGGGCGGGCTCGGCGGCGATGTCGAGGTCGACGAACTCCTGCCTTGGCACCGGCCCGGCGGCCTTGTCCGGGGATCCCGGCAGGTCGACGGAGGTGAACCGGTAGGCGGGGTCGAGGCGCGGCAGGTAGAGGCGCAGGCCGGAGCCGATCTGGCCGCGGCCGCCGAGGAGGAGGACGTCGATCGTCATGGCGGGCTGCTCTGGGTGGCGGTCGAGGCCGAGGCCCTCGGGGCTACGGCTTGGGAGGGGGCGCGTCGTCGGCCGGGGGCCGCCAGGGACCGATCAGGACCCCCTCGATGCGAGAAAGCCGCCGGCCCACGTCGACCAGCCGGGCGTCGTGGCTGTCCATGCGCCGGGTCAGGTCGCTCCGCGGATCGGCCATGTCGCTCCGGTGGCGTTCGTCCATCCGGTCCAGGCGGGCGTCGATGCGCCGCCAGACATAGAGCAGGACGGCGACGACGACGGCCGACTGCAGCCAGCTTTCCAAGGCTCCCATGTTGGCCGAACCTACCCGGGCCCGGAGCCGCGGTCAATGCAGGCCGCCCGACGGAAGGAGAGAGGATGAGAATCACGGAAGTGAGGGCCGCGCAACCGCACGCCTCCAGCGCGCCGGCGGACTGGCGCGGCACCCTCGGACAGCTGTCGGTGGCGGTCGAGGCCGGCGGCCTGGTGGGCTACGGCATGGGCGCCGGGGGCGCCGCCGGAACCCACGTCATCGAGCGGGAGCTGCGGCCCCTGCTCGTCGGCGCCGACGCCGCCGACGTGGAGGGGCTGTGGGAGGCGATGTACCGGTCGACCCTGGCCTACGGCCGCAAGGGCCTGGC
>JAJDTN010000109.1 GCA_022827165.1 Candidatus Latescibacterota bacterium | reverse complement strand
CCCTCCCACAGGCGCACCTGGCCCCCGGCGTTCCAGGTCTCTTCCCCGGCGTCGGCGCGGACGGCCTCGCCGTACACGGTCAGCCGCCGGGAGCCCAGGGGACGCAGGCCCACGTGGCCTGCCCACTCGCCGGCGTCTCCGTCGAGGGTGGCCGTCCACGTCGCGCCGAGGGACAACGCGGTCGACGGCTGCCACACGGCGCCGGCGACCCACACGGGCCGGCGGCCGTCCTCGCTCGACCAGCCCCAGGCGAGGCCGGCCGAGGCGCCGCGGTCGCCGGCGCCGAAGCCGAGCCGGTAGTCCCGGTATTCCTCGCCGCCCTCGGTGCGGCGCAGGAACCCGAAGCCGAGATGGGGCACGGCGGTGAACATCCCCCACTCGGCGGCGCCGTCCTCGCCGTCGCCGGAGGACCAGGCCGCGGCCGACTCCGCCGCTTCGAGGCGGGCCAGGACGGCGGGATTGAGGTAGCCCAGCATCCCCGCCGGCGCCACGCCCGGCGGCGCCGGGGCCAGCTCGCTGCGCGCGGAGTAGGGGGTGAGCTGGCCGGCGGCGGGGGCCGCGGCGAGCAGCAGCAGCAGGGACCAGGCCAGGGTCGGGCGCCTCACGCAGACTCCTGGAACTGGCTCAGGTCGCCCGATCCCCGGCGCAGGACGACGGCCTCGTCGCCGACGAGGGAGACGACGCTGGAGGGCAGCACCGGCAGCTGGCCGCACTCGAGGATCAGGTCCACGTCGTGGCCCAGCTCCTCCTCCAGCTGCAGGGGATCGGTGATCGCCTCCTGCTCGGAGCGGTTGGCGCTGGTGCTCAGGATCGGCTGCCCCAGTTCCTTCACCAGGGCGGCCGTCACGGGGTGGTCCGGGATGCGGATCCCCACCGTCTTCTGCCGGCTGCGCAGCAGGCGGGGGGTCTCCTTGGTGGCCGGCAGCACGAAGGTGTAGGGCCCCGGCAGCAGTCGCCGCAGGGTCCGGTAGGCGTAGTTGGAGACGCGCGCGTAGCGGGCGATGTCGTTGAGGTCGGCGCAGACGAAGGACATCGGCTTGCGGGCGTCGCGGCCCTTGATGCGCCGGATGCGCTCCATGGCGCTCTTGTGGGTGATGTCGCAGCCGAGGCCGTAGATCGTGTCGGTGGGGTAGATGATGACGCCGCCGCCGCTCAGGACTTCCACGGCGCGGCGCAGGTGCCGGCCCTTGAGGTGCTCGGGATCGATGGACAGCACGTCGGCCACGGTCAGACTCCCCGGTTGGGCCCGGCGGGAATGAGGACGCCGGGCGGGACCGGGTGAATATAGCAGGTCCTCCGAGAGCGGGTCCTCCCCAACCGGCCCGCGTCCGGACAGAACGGGCAAGGCCCCCCGGCGCGGTGCCGGAGGGCCTTGGGGGGAGGAGGCCTACTTCAGCAGCGTGGTCCTGCGGCTGAGGATGCCGCTGGGGCTGACCAGGCGGTAGTGGTAGACGCCGCTGGCCAGGTCGTCGCCGCTGAGCTGCACCGAGTAGCGGCCGGCCTCGCGGTAGCCCTGCACCAGGGTCGCCAACCTCTGGCCGGCGCTGTTGTAGAGGGTCAAGGTCACCTCGCCGCCCACGGGCAGCGAGTAGCGGATCGTCGTTCCCGGGTTGAAGGGGTTGGGGCTGTTGTCGAGCTCGTAAGCCGCAGGCACCGAGGAGGACAGGCTGCTCTCCTCGAACAGGATGCTGGTGTCTGGGCCGGTGAAGTCGCCTTGCACCACGATCCCGAGCTGGCTGATGAAGGTCCAGTCCGCGATCCACAACTCCGATTCCCTCGGGGAGAAGGCGCCCAGGTAGTTGGTGGACGTGTAGAAGCCGCCGGACGGCGGGGCCAGGGCGCCCGAGGTCGCGGGGCTTCCGGAGACGGGGCGCGGGTCGAGGCCGCCGTCGGTGGTGCGGCTGATGCCTCGCAGCTGCGGGTCCTCGATGCGGTTGCCGCCGTCCTGCAGCGCCGCCTGCACGAAGCCGTCGTCCTTCGGGTCGCCGCAGCCGTCGCCGGAGCAGTCGGCGACGCCGGCCAGATCGTCGCCGGCGCCGAAGCCCCACCAGATGTTGTTCCGCAGCTTGAGGGTGCCCTCCTCCAGCCGGTTGCGGCTGTCCTCGCCGTCGGGCAGGTCCTCCACGTCGACGCCGGCGCCGACGAAGTCGGTGAAGATGCTGTTGAAGTAGCTGCCGCCCCAGTTGTCGCGCAGCTTCAGGGCCTCGGGGTTGTCGGGGTTGGAGGCGCCCACGCCCGAGCCGATGAAGGTGGCGTTCCAGATCTGCGGGGTGGCGTAGGGCTGGCCGTCCTCGGGATCGGTGCCGCCGTCGTGCTCGCCGGCGCGGTCGCCGATCTCCTCGGCCTGCACGGCGAACCAGAACTGGTTGTCGCCGCGCCAGCCTTCGTCGATGTCGAAGGAGTCGTCGCCGTTGAGGCGCTCACCAGGTAGCGGCTGTTGACGGTCCCGCCGAACCACTCGAAGCCGTCGTCCTGGTTGTTGTAGACCTCCACGTACTCGACGACGGTGCCGCTGCCGACGGCGCCCATGGTCAGGCCGTTGATCTCGTTGCCGGCGCCGATGTCGGTGCCGCCGTAGCGGATCGAGACGTAGCGGAAGACGCCGGAGTCGTCGCTGTCGTCGCTGCCGCCGTAGGCGCCGCGCGGCTCCGTGGTGGGTATGCCCTCGATGGCGCCGACGCCGGTGGAGGTGTTGATCACCGCCTTGCCGAGGAGGATGACGCCGCCCCACAGGCCGCGGGTGTCGAGGGGCAGGTCGAAGGGATCGGAGACATCGTCGGCCTCGGCGGTGAAGATGATGGGGTTCTCGCGGGTTCCCTCGGCGAAGATCCTGCCGCCCTGGGCCACGATCAGGGCGCTGGCGTTCTCTCCCTGGCCCGGCTTGCCGCGGACGACGGTGCCGGGCTCGATGGTCAGCGACACGCCGTCCTCGACGAAGACGAAGCCGTTGAGCACGTAGGTGTTGTCCGGCGTCCACACGGCGTCCTGGCCGATCGCCTCGGTCACCTGCACGACGGTCTGCGCCGCCGCCGGGACGGCGAGGGCCGTCCACACGATCCCGGCCAGGGCCGCGGCCCGCAGGAGCCTGGTTCCTCTGCGTCTCATCTTTCCTCCTCGTTGCGCTGGAATGGGCGGGTTTGCTTCAAGCGCCGAGAAAGTGGGGAACCCCTTTGGCGGACCGATGGCGGTCCCGTGAACTCCGCGTCACGAAGCCGAGGCGATTCGTCACAACACGAAGGGACCGCCCGCGCCTGGCGGACGGTCCCCGAAGTCGGTGCGGCGTCGGCGGGATCAGTCGCCGAGCTTGTACGACACGCTGACCGAGAAGGAGCGGCCCTTGCGGTACTTGTGGGCGATGTACTGCCGTCCCTTGAAGGGGTAGGCGAAGTGGTGATCCGAGTCGAGCAGGTTCCTGGCCGCCAGCTTGACGGTATACAACCCGTTGATGCGCTTCGACAGGGTGAGGTCCAGGCTGGACCGGGGCTCCTCGAAGACGTTGGGCGTGCCTCCGAGGCTGACCTCCGAGAGACGCCGCCCGAAGATGTTGTAGTACAGGCCCGCCGCCGTGCCGGTCTCGAGATTGTCGTAGATGACGTCGAGGTTGACCACGAAGGGCGACTGGCCCTGGAGGGAGCGGCTGGTCTCGGCGCCGGGGTCGAAGCCCCGGATGATGGCCATCTCGCTCTCGGGGATGTCGACCTTCGAGTGGATCAGGGACAGGTTGCCGCCGGCGAAGAAGTCGCGCCACCTGTCCCCGAGAAGAGCCAGGTTCTCGCGCGCCTCGAACTCGACGCCGGCCACGGCGGCCTCGTCCACGTTCTGGTACTGGATCTCGCCGTTGGTGGTCAGGATGGCCCGCTCGATGGGGTTCCGGAAGAGCTTGTAGAAGCCGCTGAGGGCGTAGATCTCGCCGGGGTTGGGGAACCACTCCCAGCGCAGGTCGTAGTTGTCGATGAGGGTGCGCTTCAGCTCCTCGTTGCCGGTGAGGATGAAGTCCCCCACGAAGGCGAAGGAGGAGAACGGGGCCAGCTCGCGGAAGGTCGGCCGCGCCAGGGTGCGGCCGTAGGCGAGGCGCACATTCGCCTCGCCCACCTGGTAGACCAGATTGACCGAGGGCAGCAGGTCGTTGGTCTCCAGCTCGCCGGCGGGCAGCTCCGGGTTGGCGCTGGCCACGTCGATGCGGGTGGCCTCGAAGCGCGCCCCGGTGATGAGCCGCAACCGGCGGTTCAGCGGCAGCTCGACCATGCCGTAGCCGGCGGCGATCCGCTGGCCGCCGTCGTAGGTGTTCGACGGCAGGGTGGCGTCGACGATGTAGTTGCCGAAGCGCGGCAGGGCGCCGGTGGTGTCGATGATGCCGACGTTGGCGTCGGTGAAGAACCCGTTCACGTCGCCGCCGAAGCGGTGCGAGCTGGGCCGCTGGTAGCGGAACCGGGTCTCGTTGAAGCCGCGGCTCTTCTCCTGGGCGAAGACCCCCGCCTTGATCTCGCCCGACAGTCCGTCCCACTGCTTGAAGGGCAGGCGAAGCTTCAGGCTGGCCTCGCGGCTGGTCTCCTCGAGGTCGCGGAAGTAGCGCGTCGGGTCGGGATAGCTCGAGGGCTTGATCGAGTAGAGGGTGTCGCCGTCGCGGATGGTGTAGTTGTCGCTGAAGTAGCGCAGGTCGGGCTCCTCCTGGGTGGAGGAGGAGGTCGCGCCCGACCACTCCAGACGGATCCCCCGCAGGGGCTCGAGATGGTGCTTGCCCGAGACCTGGAGGGAGCGGATCTCGCGCTCGGTGAAGTGGAGCACCCGGGTCTCGTAGAAGTCGTCCTCGTCGAGGGTCTCGTCGAACTTGCCCACCAGGTACCGCGCCACGTCCTCGCCGCTGCGGTTGTAGATGAAGGTGGAGCTCAGCTCGTGGGCGGCGTGGGGGCGCCAGGCGGCGCTCGCCATGCCGCCCCACAGGGCCTCCTCGGAGCTCCTGGCGTCGACCAGGTTCAACTGGTCCACGAGGGACTCGGACTGGTCGAGGCGGCCCGTGAGCTGCCAGCGGGCGCGGGTGCCGCCGTCGTAGTGGGCGTGCTTGCGGCTCGAGGTCAGGCTGGCGATGAAGCCGAAGGGCCGGCCGTTGAGACGGTACTGATCCCCGAAGGCCAGGGTGGTGCTGTAGTTGAGGGGGGCCGTCCCGCGGGTGGGGCCCATGACGTTGGTGAAGGCCTTGGAGATCCGGTCGAGGGACTCGGCCCGGGAACGGTCCCCGAAGGTGGCGGCATAGTCGGGGATGTCGCCGGAGGCCTCGGCGGGGATGGCGCGGCTGCCGTCGTCGATGCCGAGCCAGTCGGTGCCGCCGCCTTCGTAGGTGAGGACCTCCTCGAAGGTCGTGTTGGTGTTCCAGGAGGTCGAGGTGGAGAAGGAGAAGTGGAAGTCGTCGGGCATGCTGCGCGTGCCGATGTCGACGGCGCCGCCGGTGAAGTTGCCCGGCTTGTCCGGGGTAAAGCTCTTCACGGTGACGATGCTCTCGAGCATGCTCGAGGGGAACATGTCCATGGCCACGGCGCGGCGGTTGGGGTCGGCGCTCGGCAGCTCGGCGCCGTTCAGCTGCACCGTGCTGTAGCGGTCGCCGAGGCCGCGGATGGTGACGTACCGGCCGTCCTGCACGGTGGCGCCGGTGACCCGGGTCATGGCCTCGGCCGCATCGCCGGAGCCGGCCCGGGAGATGTCCTCGGCGCTGATGGCGTCGCTCACGGCCGGGGCCCTCTGGCGCTCCTTGAGCAGCGCCGCCTCGGTGTTGCGCAGAGCCCGGGCCTCGACGACCACCGCCTCCACCTCGATCGCCTCCGACCTCAGGGTGAAGTCGAGGTCGACGACACCGTCGGCCTCGACGACGACCTCGGTGATCGTCGTCCGGTTGTAGCCGATCATCGAGCTCTCGAGGGTATAGGTGCCGGCGGGGACGCCGGCGATCCGGTAGTCGCCCTCCAGGTCGGTGGCGGCGCCCATGTTGGTGCGCGTGCCGTCGGGTTTCTTGAGGATGACGAAGGCGCCGATGAGGGGGTCGCCGGTCTCGCCGTCGACGATGGTGCCGGCGATGCGACCGCTCTCCTGGGCCGTGGCGGCGGTGTAGAGTGCGAGAACCGTGGCGGCCGCAAGCCCTGCCGGCCAGGAGGCCCGAGTCAATGCCGTCTCCTCGTGCGGGTGGGTAGGGGCGGACCCGTGCCCTCGGACCGGGTCCGCGGATCGGACGCACGATTCTACGGCAGGGGTGTTGAGGACCGGTTACGGCGCAGCGACGATTGTGCGCACCCGGTGGGCCGCCGCCGCCGGGGCCTGACCTGCCGGCTCAGAAGCGGAGGAAGCCGGTGGCCCGGACCTGCAGGATCGGGTCCGATCCGTCGGGGAGCTGCACGTGCACGTTCGGCTGCAGGTGGACGCCCGCGGCCGCCTCCCAGTCGAACCCGGCGATGACGAGGCGGTCGCTGCGGCCCCCATCCTCCAACGCGTCGAGGCGGGCGAAGACCCACCCGGCGGGGGGCACCGCCGCCGACCCGAAGACGGAGACGCCCGTGAGCCTCTCATCCTCGGCCAGGCGACGGACGCCGACGAAGGGCTCGACCCCGACGCGCAGGCGCTCGCGGGCGAGGCCGATGAGGGCCTTGGCCACGAGGTGGTCCCGGCCCCCGGGGCGCATGTCCACATCGCCGTAGAGCTCGAAGAGGCCGCCCCCGCCGGACTCGAAGCGGACCGCGGCGTAGAGCTTCTTGCCGTTGTCGTTCTCCGGCCGTTGTCCCGGGCCGTTGGCGACCATCAGGTGGTAGCCGAGCCCGGCGGCGCGCCCCTTCAGGCTCAGGCCGATGTCGGCGGAGGAGCCGATGCCGTTCAGGTCGAGGATGGTCTTCTCCACCGACCGGTAGCCCCAGAGCTTCTCGGAGGCCCCCCAGGTCGGCGTGGACGACTCGCCCGCGTAGAGGTCGGCTCCGGCCACCGCCCGGCGCCAGCGCAGGTAGGCGTGCTTGACGAAGGGCGTCATCCGGCTCCGCTCGCCGAAGCCGGCGTCCCGGGCCTCCAGGCGGACCCGCGCGGTGAAGCGGTCCGACAGGTCGCGGTCGTAGGTCAGGTAGATGCGCCGGAACTGGAAGGCGTTGCGCCTCTCCAGTCCCGTGCGGTCGTCCGCGGAGACCACGAAGTAGTAGTCCGCGAAGACGGTGCCGCTCATGGTGCCCCGCTGCTGGGCCTCTGCGCCCGCGGTCAGGAGGGCGCCGACGAGCAGGACGCAGCCGTAGTGTGACATGTGAGTCTCTGATCCTCCGTCGAGTGGCCGTGGGAAAAGCGGGGCGGGCCAAGTTACGAAGGCCACGTTACGGAAAGGTCACGAAGGGGCGGAAGTGTGCCGGGCCGGCCGCGAATGTGAGCCGATGCCACGCCGGACACCGAATCGTAACACGAAGGTGACTCCCATGTGACGCGAGGTTGTAGCTTCGTTTACAGCGGCAGCGCAGATCAACCACAACAGGAGGAATCATGAGCCCCCCGTCGCCGAAGATCCTGGCCCTGTGCCTGCTCGGCACGGCCGTTTCCCTCGAGGCCCAGACCGTGGAGGTGGACAGCCGGATCCAGCCGTATCAGAGGGCGAGCGGCATCTCGGGAAGCGCCAGCAGCATCGGCTCGGACACGATGAACAACCTGATGGCCCTGTGGCTGGAGGGCTTTCGCAGACACTATCCCAACGTCCGCATCCAGATCGAGGGCAAGGGCTCGAGCACGGCGCCGCCGGCCCTGATCGAGGGCACGGCGCAGTTCGGCCCCATGTCCAGAGCGATGAAGTCCACGGAGAAGGACAAGTTCGAGGAGAGGTTCGGCTACCCCCCGACGCCGCTGCGGACCTCCCTGGACGCGCTGGCGGTCTTCGTCAACAAGGACAACCCCCTCGAGGGCCTGACCCTGCCCCAGGTCGATGCCGTGTTCTCCAAGACCCGGCGCGGCGGCCACGGCGAACCGATCGCCCGCTGGGGGCAGCTCGGGCTGGGCGGCGAGTGGGCCACGGCCCGGATCAGCCTCTACGGGCGCAACTCGGCCTCCGGCACCTACGGCTTCTTCAAGAGCGTCGCCCTGTTCAAGGGCGACTACCGCGACGAGGTCAAGGAGCAGCCCGGCTCCGCCTCCGTCGTCCAGGGCGTCACCGAGGACCGCTACGGCGTCGGCTACAGCGGCATCGGCTACCGGACCTCCGGCGTGCGCGTCGTGCCCCTGGCCGAGGCGGAGGACATGCCTTTCGAGAACGCTTCCCTGGCCAAC
>JAJDTN010000207.1 GCA_022827165.1 Candidatus Latescibacterota bacterium | reverse complement strand
ATCCTGCCGTGTCTCCGGGGAGCGGGTCGATCCCGCCCCGGCCTTCGACCGGCGGGACCGGGTGGAGGCTCGCTTCGGCGTGGACTTACCTTTTGGGAGGGATCTGGCCATGGAAGATCAAGGGGCGGCGGACCGTCGGGTGCCGCCGCCCTTGGGGGCTGGAAAGTTGGGTGGGAGTCGGTGAGGAATCCTACTGCTGGTCCCGGAAATACGCGGCGTTGATCTCAAGGTACTTGTTCCACTCTTCCGGCAGGTCCTCTTCGGCAAAGATCGCTTCCACGGGGCACTCCGGCTCGCAGGCCCCGCAATCGATGCATTCGTCGGGGTCGATGTAGAGCATCGGAACCCCCTCGCCGTCCACTGGATGGATGCAGTCCACCGGGCATACCTCGACGCAGGCCTTGTCCTTCACGTCGATGCACGGTTCGGCGATGATGTAGGTCATGAATCCTCTCTCCAAGTCATCCGCTCTCGTCGCGGCGGTACGCCTGGCGCGACCGGACCTATATAGAGAGGCCCGGGAATACTGTCAACTCGATGGGGGGAGCGGTCGAACAGGCCCGGCGGGGCTGACGCCCTCAGGCATCGAGACGGCCCAGCAGGGAGGCGACGGGGAGGTCATCCCGGGCCTCGATCCGAAGGGTCAGACGCTCGCGCTCGTCCGGGTCGCGCTGCACCCGGGAGGGGCCGCCGGGATAGAGCCTGGCGAGAAACTCGTCGAGCTCGGGGCGCAGCGCCTCCAAGGTCTCCTCGGTGTTGGGGGCGCGCAGGCGGTCGTTCACCACGAGGAGGGCCTCGGAGCCGCGGAACCGGGCCCTGCCGGCAAGGTCGGGATGTTCCTCGAGCCGGCGGCAGGCCTTCAGGGCGGCTGAGAAAGCGCTGCGCAGTCGATCCGCCGCCGGACCGTTGGTGTCGGTCTTGCGGCCGTAGAGGAGACCCGGGCGGCCGTCGGTGTTGTCGAGGACGTAGTTGGCGTCGTGTCCGACGAGCACTGTTCGAGGCCCCCGGTCGATATGGCTGTAGTCGGCGACGTCGATGAGGACCTCGTCCTCGGACTCGGGAATCCACTGGCTGAAGACGCGGAAGGTCTCCTCCGGAGACAGCAGGCACCCCGGTTCCAGGTAGAGCTTGACGTTCAGGCGTTGCAGATCGACGGTCATCGGGCGGGCACCGCCGTTCCTTCGGCCTGGGCGGCGTCGGAGATGCGGCTGAAGCAGGCGAAGGCGGCCTCGATGAACAACTGCGATTCCTCGATCGCCCGGTGGGCGTCGTCCCTGCCCGGCTCCGGGTTCGGATCCTCGTGGAGTCGGAAGAGATAACGGGCGAACTTGTCCTTGGCGTAGGTGTCGAAGAACAACTCGGTGTCGACGAAACGGGTACGGAACTCGGGCACCACGCTGTCGGCCGATTCACCCACATCGAGCCACTCGGTGCGCACGAGGGCCCTGGCGGCCTGGACCATGGCCTGGAAGGCGGAGGCGTAGGCCGTGGCCGGGTCGCCCTCTTCGAGCATGATCTGGGCCTCGAAGACGACACGCTCGGCGGCGGTCAGCTCGAAGTGCGCCAGGGGCACGACCTCGCCGGCGCACTCTCCCTTGCCCATGTCGTCGATGGTGAACTCCCGCGTATCCCCCCAATCCTGGTAGAAGGAGGCGTCCTCCTCGTAGGTGGGGACCCTCGCGAGGTCGTCGAGCATCGACTTGACGTGGCGCTTGCCGACGCGGCCTACGTAGTCCTGGAAGGACTCGGTGCCGTGTCGGTCCTCGACATAGCGCTCGGTCAGGCGGTCGACTACGAGAGGGATGTTCTTGGACGGCACCGCGGCCATGGCCAGGCCGAAGGAGCCGGCGTTCTCGTGCCAGCGGCCGCCGAGGATCACCTGGAAGTGGGGGACCGTCAGGCCGTTCACCTTGCGGCTGATCCCGTAGAAGCCGATGTCGGCCACATGGTGCTGGCCGCACGAATTGAAGCAGCCGCTGACCTTGATGCGCATGCCTTGCACGGCCTCGTCGAGGCTGTGGAAGCGCTCCCCGAGGCGGTTGCGCAGCTCGCCGGCCAGCCCCCGGGAGGAGGCGATACCGAGCTTGCAGGTGTCGGTCCCGGGGCAGGCGGTGACGTCCACGACGGTGCCCGCCGCGGAGGCTGCCAGCCCGATGGCCTTCAACTCTCCGTAGAGGGCGGGAAGATCCGCCTCGCTCACCCAGCGCAGGACGATGTTCTGCTCCACCGTGGTGCGGATCGTGTCCTTCACGTAGCGCCGGGCGATGGCGGCCAGCTCCCGCAACTGGCCGGAGGTCAGGTCGCCCAGCGGCAGATGGACGGTGGCCACCACGTGGCCGGACTGGCGCTGGTGGTAGACGTTGGTGCGGTACCAGTCCTCGAACCCTTCCGGCAGGTCGGCCCCGTTCAGGGACTGGCCGGGGTTCAGCGCCTCCTCGTCGGTGACGCCGAGGTGGTCGAGGTAGGCCGTCCAGCGGGGGTCGTGGGGCAGCTTGCCGCGCTCTTCGACGACCAGGCGCCGGAACTCGTCGATCCCGAGCTTGGCCACCAGGAACTTCAGCCGCGCCCGGGCGCGGTTGCGCTTTTCCCCGAGACGGGCGAAGACGCGGCCGATCGCCTGGCACAGGGGCAGCAGCTCCTCCTCGCTCACGAACTCGTCGAAGAGCTTCGCCTGGTGGGGCACGGCGCCGAGGCCGCCGCCGACGTAGAGCTCGAAGCCGCGCCGCATCTTGCCGTCGACGGTGCGGGTTACGCCGATGCCGCCGATGTCGTGCATGTTGACCAGGCCGCAGGCCTCGTGGCGGCAGCCGCTGAAGGCGATCTTGACCTTGCGCCCGAAGTCCTGGGCGTCGGGATGGCCGAGGAGGAACCTGGACAAGGCCCGGCTGTAAGGGGTGACATCGAAGGTCTCGGTCTTGCAGACGCCGGCCAGGGGGCAGGCGGTGACGTTGCGCACCGAGTTGCCGCAGGCCTCGCGGGTGGTGATGCCCACGGCGGCGAGGCGCCGCATCAGGTCGACGGTGTCGTCGATGTGGACGTAGTGCAGCTGCACGTCCTGCCGCGTGGTGATGTGGATGATGGCGTCCGAGTACTCCTCGCCGAGATCGGCGAGGACCTCCATTTGCCGCGTCGTCAGACCGCCGAAGGGGATCTTGATGCGCTGCATCCCCGGGGCATGCCACAGGGTGTTGGGCCCCTTCGTCTCCTCCTCCGGATAGACCAGCTCCTGGGTCTGCCGGCCGTCGAAGCGGGTGCCGTTGTCGTAGCGCTGGCCGTAGACGC
>JAJDTN010000131.1 GCA_022827165.1 Candidatus Latescibacterota bacterium | reverse complement strand
CGGCGCGCGTAGCCGGTGTCCTTCTCCAGCCTGCGTCGGTGGCGGTGCCAGGCGACGAGGGCCACGTACCCCAGGGGCAGCACGGCGTGGGCGAGCCAGTACCAGAGGCGCTGGTAGAGGGCGGGGGCGGCGCCGATGCGGTCCACGTCGGGCTTGATGTGGCGGATGTCGCTCCCGAGGCGCTCGATCTCCCGCCGCGTCAGGTCGTACCCCCCGCCGGCCTCGGCCCCGGCACCGCCGCCCCGGCTGCGGATCGCGATGGGGGCGGTGGAGGCGGTGCGGTAGCGGTGGACGGCGGGATCGAAATAGGTCACCGAAAGGGCCGGGATCTCCAGGCGGCCTCCCCCTTCCGGGATGAGGATGTACTCCAGGTGCCGCGCCGCCATGTACCTCCCGTCGGCCGAGCGCCCCTCCTCCACCTTCACCTTGGGCTCGTAGATCTCGAAGCCGGGAGGGTCCAGGACGGGCTCGGGTATGCTCTGCACGTTGCCCGTGCCCGTGATCGACACCCTCAGGGTGACCGGATCCCCGGCGCGCAACTCCCGGGGACTGGCCTCGGCGGAGATGTCGAACTCGCCCACGGCGCCGGCGAAGCCCCGGGGCCGTCCCCGTTCCGGAAGGGGGCGCACGACTATGGAGAGGGGCTCGCTGCGGAACATCAAGGTGCGGCCGCGGCCGAAGATGGGGTCCTCCAGCAGCGAGCAGGTGAGCCCCAGGGGCTCGATGACCTGATGGCCCGAAGCGGTGGGGAACAGGGCCACGTGGCGCAGGGGCGCAACCTGGAAGGGCAGGCCGTCGATCACTTCGCGATGGGGGTCGAGCCGGGAGGCGGAGTGCAGTTCCTTGACCCAGAACCCGGTGTACTCCGGCACCTCCGAGAGCCTGGGGCCGCGCAGGCGGTACCGGTAGCAGAGATCGAACCGCACGTTCACCTGCTCCCCCACGTACGCGGTGTCGCGGTCGGCCTCGGCGCGCACGAAGATGTCGTCCTCCAGCTCCCGCTCTCCGGCCCCCCCGCCGGCCTCCCGGGTCCGCCCCGCGGGGGCCTTGCCCCGGACGTGCACCTCCACCTGATCCGTGGTCAGGACCTCGCCCTGGGCCCGCAGCCGCGCCGGGCCGAGGACGAACCGGCCGGGGTTCCTGGCGTAAAGGGTGTATTGCAGCTCCCGGGTGTAGAGCGCCCCCTTGCGGTCGTGAGACTCCATGTTCATCACCGAGGGTCCGTGGGCGATGAACTCCCGCAGGTCGATGGTGGGCGAAGCGATGTCGCTCAGCGGGCTCACGTCGCTGATACGCAGGGTGAGCTGGATCGGCTGCGACGCGGTGACGCTGCCGCGGTCCACCTCCAGGGTGAACTCGAGCTCCGCCCGGCCGGGCCCCGCCGCCAGGAGCAGCAGGGCTGCCAGGGAGCGCCGCAGGTGGGCGGACGCGGGGTTACCAGTCACGGGCCTCGTCCCGCCCGCGGGCGCGGTAGCGCCGCTCCTGGGCCTCCTCCTCGCGGTCGCGGAGGGCGTCGAGAAGGCGCTCCGCCTCCTCGCGGTCCATGCCTCTCTCCCCCTCCGGCGGCGGCGGTTCCTGGTCCTCCCCCTCGGAGGGCTGCTCGTCGCGCGAGCCGGAAGCGGGCTCCGGCGGCTCATCCTCCGGTTCCTGCGAGGGGGGCTGCTGCTGGTCCTGCGGCTGGTTCTGCGGCTGCTCTTCCTCTCCTTGGGGAGGCTCCTGGTCCTGGCCTTCCTGCGGCGGCGGCGGCGGCGGCGGCGGCGGCAGCCGCTGCAGGGCCAGCTCCAGGTTGGCCTTGGCGTCGGCGTCGCCGGGGGCCCGCTGCAGCGCCTGCTGGTAGGCCTCCACGGCGGCCGCGTAGTCCTGCAGCTGGAAGTGGGCGTTCCCCTTGTTGTAGTGGCCGAGGGCCGCCAGCGCCGGATCGTCGGCGGCGCTCACCCTCTCGAACTCCCCGAGGGCGCCCTCGAAGTCGCCGAGCTGGAAGAGAGCGTCGCCCACGTTGAGGTGGAGCCGCGCCGACTCCGGCCGTTCCACCAGCGCCTCCTTGTAGGCCTGCAGGGCCTCCTCGTAGCGGCCCGCGTCGTAGAGGGCGCCGGCGGCCTCGTTGCGGGAGACGGCGCGGTCGCCGATGGTGCGCGCCTGCGCCCCGGCGGCCAGGAGCGGGATCACGGCCAGGACCAGGGCCCTCACGCGAACCTCCCCCGCCACTCCCGTCGGCCCCGTCCGCGCTCGGAGAGAAGGCCTTCGGCCAGGAAGCAGGCCAGGGCCAGGGCCAGGGGGATCTGGAAGCGCTCCTCGTAACGGGTGAAGCGCTCGGACCCGAGCTCCTTCCGCTGCACCTCGGAGATGCGGTCGACGACGGCCTCCAGCTCCCGGCCGGTGAGGCTGCTGCGCCAGTAGGCGCCCTCCCCCGCCGCCGCCACCTCGCGCAGCGCCGCCTCGTCGAGGCGGGACTTCACGTAGTGGCCGTCGCGGTCCTTGTGGTAGTCCAGGCGGCTCCCGTCCTCCGCGCGCAGAGGGATGAGCCCCCCCTCCGGGGAGCCGACGCCGATGCAGAACAGTCGCGCCCCCTGGTCCGCCAGCCGCGCGGCGGCGTCGGCCGCCGAACCGGAATGGGCCTCGCCGTCGCTGAAGAGGACGGCCACCTTGTGCTGCCGGTCCTCGGGGTCGAAGACCTCTTCCGCCCGCTCCAGGGCGCGGGCCAGGGAGGTCCCCTGGGAGGGAATGGCGTTCACGTCCACCGCGCCGAGGAGCATGCGCAGGGCCGCGGTGTCGAGGGTCAGGGGACACTGGACGTAGGCGGTGGAGGCGAAGACGACGAGAGCGACGCGGTGGCCCTGAAGGCCGTCCAGCAGCTTGCCGATGGCCTGCCGCGAGCGCTCGAGCCGGTTGGGGCGCACATCCTCGGCGAGCATGCTGCGCGACAGGTCGAGGAGGAGGACCACGTCGACACCGCGGCGCTCGGCCATCTCCAGGCGGACCCCGAACCGGGGCCCCGTGAGGGCCAGCGCCAGCAGGCCGATCCCGGCCACGAGAAGGGCGGACTTCAGGTGCTGCCGCGTGCGGCTCACGCTGCGGATCAGGCGGGGCGCCACGGCGGCATGGGCGAGGCGCTCCAGGTCGCGGCGGCGGCGGACGTGGGCCCAGGCGGCGAACCAGGCCGCCAGCGGCACCAGCAGCAGCAGCCATTGATTGTGCTCGGCGGCGAAGCGCATCGGATCAGGGCAGGCTGCGGAAGCGGGTGCGGGACAACAGGAAGTCCCCTGCCAGGGCGAGGAACCCCGGCCACAGGAAGAGGGCATAGAGCTCCGAGTACTGCAGGTGGACCTCGCTGGTGACCTCGGTCTTCTCCAGGCGGCCGATCTCGGCGTAGATCTCGGCCAGCTTCTCGCCGCTGGTGGCGTGGTAGTACTGGCCTCCCGTGGCGGCGGCGATGGCGCGCAGGATCTCCTCGTCGAAGTCGAGGCCCCGGGCCCGGCCCATGATCCCCAGGGGCTCGGCGCCGATTCCGATGGTGTAGGCGCGCACGCCCACGGCGGCGGCGGCCTCGGCGGCGGTCCGGGGGCTGATCTCGCCGGCGTTGTTGACACCGTCGGTGAGCAGGATGGCGACGCGGCCCCGCTCCCCCTCCCCGCCGGCGTCCCGCAGCCGGTTGGCGGCGTTGATCAGGGCCATGCCGATGGCGGTGCCGTCCCAGCTCTCGTGGGCCAGCTGGATCTCGTCCAGGAACTGCAGGAGCACGTCGTAGTCGAGGGTCAGCGGGCACTGGGTGAAGCTCTCCCCGGCGAAGACGACCATGCCGATGCGGTCCGTGTCCCGGCCGGCGATGAAGCGTGCCACCACCTCCTTGGCCACCGCCAGCCGGCTCGCGGGACCCAGGTCGCGGGCCCTCATGCTGCCGGAGACGTCGAGGATGAGCATGATGTCCACGCCCTCGGCCGAGACGTCCTGGACACGCTCCCCGCTCTGGGGGCGGGCCAGGGCGGCCACGAGACAGGCCGCGCCCAGGAGCCGAACCACGGGCAGGACCCGCCGCAGCGGCGCCCAGGGGCCCCCGGGCAGGCGGCGCAGGTCGCCGACCTGGGGATAGCGGACCGACCCCCGCAGCCGCTGACCGTGACGCCGCTGCCGCCATCCCATCACGGGCAGCACCAGCAGCAGAAGCAGGAAGAGCGGGTCGGCGAAGCGGATCTCGTCCATCAGGAACCTGCCTGCGCCGGCACCGCCGCGGGGGTCTCCTCCCGGGCCCGCAGTTGCTGCCCGGCGCCGGCCACCAGCCGCCGGCCCTCCTCCGGCGCCGCCGACGCCTCCGGGAGCGGCGGCTCGGCCCTGGCGAACTTGACCAGGTCCGCCGCCTCCAGGAAGCCGATGATCCCCTCCCGGGTCCCGCTGTCGGGCGGCTCCGGCGCCCGGCGCAGGTCGGCGGCGATCTCCGAGGTCGTGCGGTCGAGACTGTCCACGGAGAGACGG
Source organism: Candidatus Latescibacterota bacterium (assembly GCA_022827165.1). Next base: position 12,420 of record JAJDTN010000131.1, on the reverse strand, counting down.
TCCTCGAGGAAGCGGCGCATCACCTCGGAGAGCCGCGTGTAGTAGAGCTTCACGGCGCCGCGCTGCAGCAGCCCCGACTCGGCGATGAGGGTGAACTCGCGCTCGTAGTCCACCGGAGGCGGAGGCGGGGGCGGCGGCGGCGGCGACTCCGTGCCGGGCCGCAGCAGGAAGCGGCTCACGAGCCAGGCCGCCAGCACCGCCAGGACCGCCGCCAGGGTGGCGGCGAGCCACAGGGGAATGCCGCCGAGGATCGTCATGGGCGGCTTGATCGCCCGCAGCGCGTCCCCTTCCTCCGGGTCGCGGGCGGACACGATCTGGATGGGGATCGGCGCCGAAGCGAGCCTCGCCGTGTCCGAGGCCGCCGAGACGACCAGGACCTCCACGGGCGGAATCTCTCCTGCGTCGAGCTTGTAGGCGGCCAGCCCGTAACGGCGCTCGTCCACCTGGAGGCCTCCGGCGGCGGGGCCGGCGGCCGGCTCCGACCGCGAGCGGACCTGCCAGGAACCCAGCCCTTGCGGCAGCTCCGGGAAGACGGAGCGGCTCGAGGCCGGACGCTCGACCCGGAGGCGCAGGGTCACGGGATCCCCGAGGCGGGCCTTCGCCGTGTCGACCTCCGCCGTCAGGAGGGGCGCGTCGGCGTGGACGGTGGAGCCGACGGCGGCTGCGATCAGGGGTGCCAGGACAAGGAACGCTGCCATCCGGCGGGACCGCCTACCCGTCGGCCGGCTCCACGGCTTCCGAGGCCTCCTCCACGGGCCTGGAGACGTCGTCCAGGCTCAGGTCGAGGTTCACCACGGCCTCCCCGTCGATGGTGACCACGGTGGCCACATCGGAGCGCATGGCGTAGGCGCCGCCGTCCTCCGTCGTCGCGCCCACCAGGAACTCGAGGCTTCGGTCTCCGGTGAGACTCAGGCGGACGGACAGCTGCGGCGAGTCGAGGCCGAAGGCTTCGAGGACGAGGCTGCCGCCGGGGCCGTCGTCCTGGACGAAGTCCTCCGCCTCCAGCTCCATGACGTCGTTCACCAGGCTGGTGAAGCGCCAGGCCTTGGGCTCGCGGCCGGCGGCGTCGACCAGGTCCCAGGTGCCGGCGCTGTCCCGGGTGGCGGCGAAGACCCTCTCTCCCCGGCGGCGCAGCTCGATCCGGGAGACCTCCTCCTCCGAGAAGGCCAGGAGCTTCTTCTCCCGGAGCTCGGCCAGGGGCGTGAGCAGCTGGTTGACCACGGTGGAGTCGACGGCGAAGACCTGGGGCCGGCTGGAGTCGCGGGCGAAGCGGTCCCCTCCTCCGGCCTCGGACCCGATCCGGAGACGCTTCTCCGCCCGGTCCTCCCCGATCCACAGGGTGACCTCCGCCAGGGCCGAGCCCTCCTGCAGACCGGCTGCCGCCAGCTCGTCGGCGGTGGGCTGCTCGAAGGCGATGCGCGTGGCCTCGGAGTTCTGCAGGCGCGACAGGATGCCGTCCACCCCCTCGGCGTCGGCTTCCCTGGCCACCGGCAGGTCGAGACGCCAGCCGCCGCCCTGCCGCGAGACCTCCACCCGTCCGCCGGCCCGGTCGAGCCGCAGGCTCCCGACCTCCTCCTCCTCGAAGGCCAGCAGGCGCCGGTCGCGCAGATCGAAGAGGCCCTTGTCGAGGTTGTCGAAGCGCCAGGCGCGCACCCTCAGGACCTCCGGGTTGTCCCCCGAGCGCTGCAGGTAGGTGAAGCGCTCGGTGGGGGTGTCGTCGCCGAAGCGCAGGGTGTCGAGGGGCGCCGGCTCCCCGGCCAGGTCGAGGTGCACCTTCAGGCGCGGCCGCTCGAGGCCGTAGGCGGCCAAGCGGCCGGCGTCGCCGGTCACGGAGGCGCTGTCCTGCAGGGCCTCGCCCTCGGTCTCGGTCTCGCGCAGGTTCCTCAGGTAGCGCTCCACCGCCTGCTGGTCGGCGCCGGTGGAGACGGGGCGGGTGAGGCGCCAGGACTCCTCCGCCTTCTCCAGGACCGCCACCGTGTCGCCCCGGTCGATGGTGAGGCGCCGGGCCTCGTGGTCGCTGAAGTCGAGGAGCTGGCGGGAGCGCTCGGCCTCGACCTGGCGCCGCTCGCCTCCCTTGATCTCGTAGAAGTAGACGAAGCCCAGGAGGGCGACGAAGATCCCACTGATGACGAGGTTGGTCTTCAGACCCATGTGCGGTGCCTCTCGTGCAATTGGCTCAGGCCGCGGCGGCGGCCGGCTGGAAGTCGCGGCGAATCCAAACGAGGATGCAGGCGTTGGCGATGCTCAGCCCCGCCAGCACCAGTTGCAGCGTCGGCTCGGGGACGGCCACGAAGGCCAGACCCGCGTTGGCCGCCAGGGTCGCCAGGGCCAGCGGCCAGGCCCGGGGCTGGCGCTTGTAGAGGCCGTAGCCCAGGCCCCAGCAGATCAGACCCAGGACGAGGTAACCCTCCCCCCGCCAGAGGCTGGCCTCGCCGAGGCCGATGACGCCGATGATGTAGTACCAGGTGCCGAAGGCCAGGAAGTTGTATACCAGCCAAGTCACGAAGCCGCTGACATAGGTCCCGTACCCCCGGCGCAGCATGATGACGAAGCCGGAGAGAGCCACCGCGAAGGGCAGGACGAAGACGGAGACCCAGAGGACGACGCTGCCCGCCGTGCCGACCAGGTTGATCGGGTTGAACCTCGGTTGCTTCGGCGGGATCGTCAGGCTCTCCTCGCCCTCGGTGAGCCAGCGGACGGCGGCGGCCAGCAACTCGCCGTTGGCCTGCTGGCCGATGTGCTGGTTGCGGGCGAAGTCGGCATCTCCGAAAACCACGATCCGGGTGCCGTCGCCCTCCGCCGCCGAGTCGGCCTCGGCCGTGGCCACCACCGCCAGGGACAGGGGCCCGGGGCGGTCGCTCTCCGGATCGAAGTCGATGGCGCCCCCTTCGTCGCCCGCGAGCACGCTCAGGTCGGACTCGCCCCAGGCGTTGCGGTCGGTGAAGACGAGGGCCTCCACCTCGAAGCCGCCCGCGGCGGGGCTCACCGACCGCGCCATGGGGAAGAAGCTCATCTGGCCGCCCACGGCGCCCTCCGTGATCGGGTGATCGCCGTAGCGCAGGACCACCGGCACCGAGACGTCGGTGCCGAGGAGCTGTCCGAGACCGCTCAGGTCGACGACGAAGTCGTCCCCGATATCGATGTCGTAGTCGTCGCGCAGGAGGGTCTCCAGGCCGCTGTCCCGGCCGGGATCGACCAGGAGCAGCAGGTCGCCTCCCCGCTCCATGAACCGGCGCACGTCTTCGACCTCGGCGGCGCTCAACGGACTCCGCGGCCCCAGGACGGCCAGGGCCTGCACCTGCGAGAGGTCGTCGGCGCCGGGCTGGAGGGGGTCGAGGATCTGCAGGTTCATCTCCTTGAGCCGCCCGTTGAGGATGCTGTAGCCCTCCCCGTCGACGTCGGTGAGGCGGCCCTCTCCGTGGCCTCCGACGAAGCCGATGGCGCGCTCGTCGGCGGCCAGGGCCCGGCGGAGGGCGTTGCTCAGGGCCTCCTCGCTCTGCTCTGCGAAGCGCTCGGTCACCACCTGGCCGCCGCCCGTGACCTCGACGATGGAGGTGCCCCGCTCGCGGATGCCGTAGCGGCGCACCAGGAGGGCGTCCTTCTGGGGATCGACGGTCTCGAAGTCGAAGCGGCGGGAGCGGTATCCGTACTCCTTGGCGATCTCCTGGAAGCGGCCGCCTTCCATGTCGGACATGAAGGTGCGGACCTGGATGTACTTGCCCGCGTCGTCGGCCTCGCGCAGCAGCTCCAGGCTCTCGGGGGCCAGGGTGAACAGGGCGTCCTCGGTCAGGTCGAGGCGCCAGTGATAGCGGTCGCCGAGGTAGTTCAGCAGGCCGAGAACACCGAGGGACAGGGCCACGCCGAGACCGGCGGCGGCCAGGTCGCGCAGGCTCCAGCGGCCGGACCGCGAGACGACGACGAAGCCGGCGGCGGCGATGGCCGCCGGGTAGATGATCAGCGTGATCCAGAAGATCCAGTCCGACTGCGCCTCGGTGAGAGCGATGGGGTTGAAACCCGGGTCTCGCGGCCGGATCGAGATCAGGGCCTCGTCCTCGGCGAGCCAGCTGACCGCGTTCAGGGCCAGGTCGCCGTTGCCCTGGGCGTCGAAGTAGCGGTTGCTGGCGAAGTCGGCGTCGCCGAAGACCACGAGCCGGCCCCCGGCGGCGGTGTCGGCCACCGCCACCCCGAGGCCGACGGGTCCGCGCCGGTCGGAGCCGTCGAGGCGGACGGTGCGGTCCCCCCCCGACCCCTCGTCCAGGACCTCGAGGTCCGTCTCCGCCCAGCTCGCCGAGCTGGTCCGGGCCAGGACGGCGGCGCTCGCGCGGTTGGCGGCCACGGCGGCGGAGTCGAGCTCGACGGAGCGGGCCAGCTCGTAGAAGGTCATGACCCGCCCGCCCCGGTGCCGCCGGACGATGGGGTGCCGGTCGTCGTAGGTGGTGACCACGGGAATGGTGAAATCGAGTCCGAAGATCGACCCGATGCCGCTGGTATCGATGACGAAGTCGTCACCCGTCACCACCCCCCACTGCCCCATGAGCTCGTCGAGGCCGCTCTCCTCCAGCGCCTCGGCCAGCACCAGGAGGGAGCCGCCGCGCTGCAGGTAGCTGCGCACGGCTTCGACCTCGTGGCCGAGGAAGGGAGACCGCGGGCCGGCGACGATGAGCACGCGGCAGTCCTCGGGCACGCGGGCCTCGCGCGCCAGGAACAGGGAGTCGCGCACCACGTAGTCGATCTCCCGGAGGCGCTCGGCCAGCCGTCCCAGGTCGGACTCGAGGTTGCCGACGCCCCGCTCGCCGTGGCCCACGGTGAAGCAGACCCGCTCCCGCCGGTCCCGGAGGACCTTGAGCATGGCGTTGGTGATCTCCTTTTCCGTCAGCTCCGTGAGGCTCTGGCGCTCGGCGCCGGCGGCCAGGACCAGCGTGTTGTAGGCGCGCACCCCGTACTCCTGGGTCCTGGCGGGATCGCGGTCGGGATCGACGAACTCGAAGTCGAAGCGGCCGCCGCCGTGCACGGCATACTGCTCCAGCAGGCCGCGCAGCTCCTCGTCCTCCCCCTCCTCCATGAAGGCGAGGGCCTCCACTTCCTTGTCCAGGGCCTCCAGGGTCTCGATGGTCAGCGGCGCCAAGCTGTGCAACCGGCCCTCGGTCAGGTCGAGACGCTGGGGATAGCGGTCGGCGAGAAAGTTCACCATGCCGAGGATGGCCAGTACCAGGAGGCCTCCCCAGAAGGCGTTGAGCCAGCGCCCGTACTGGCGGAAGAGATCGGGGTTGAGCACTGCCGACACGGCGACCAGCAGCGCCCCGACGCCGGCGTTGGCCGCCGGCAGCCAGACCGCCTCGGGCTCGAGGAGCATGGCCAGGCCGGCGGCGGCGAGCAGGGCCGCGCCGGCGAGGCTGGCGAAGGTCGAGTAGGGCTTCATCGGCGCCAGCGCCTCGACTCGAGGACGCGGGTGGTGAGGAACAGGCAGAAGAAGATGAAGCTCAGGTAGAACAGGACGTCCGCGGTGTCGATGACACCGCGCTGGAAGTCCTGCAGGTGCTGGATGATCGACAGGTAGGAGAGCAGCTTGGCCGCCGTGGGACCGGCGAAGCTCGCCGACCAGTCGATCAGCCACAGGAGCAGCAGGGCGCCGAAGGAGAGCAGCACGGCGACGATCTGGTTCTCCGTGAGGGACGAGGCCAGGACCCCGACGCCGACGAAGGTGCCTCCGAGGAGCAGGTAGCCGAGGTAGGCCGACCAGATCGGCCCCCAGTCCGGATCGCCGTACACCTCGAGGATGAGGCAGAAGACGAGGGTCAGGGCGACGATGATCGAGTAGAGGGTCAGGGCGGCGAAGAACTTGCCGAGGAGGACCTGCACCGTGGAGACGGGCGAGGTCATGAGGAGCTCGATGGTGCCGCTCTTCTTCTCCTCCGCGAAGAGCCGCATGGTCAGCATGGGGACCACGAGGAGCCAGATGAAGTCCATGACCGCGAAGAACTGGGTGACCACCATCTCGTTGAGGTTCAGGCTCGGCATGGCCCCCTGCATGAACTGCTGGCGCTGGCTGAACTGGAGGCACCAGAAGTTGAACTGCATGAGGATGTTGCGGAACAGGTACCCCGACAGGAAGAGGAAGACGCCGGCGATCACGTAGGCCACGGGCGAGACGAAGTAGGAGCGCAGCTCCTTGGTGTAGATGGCGAGGAAGTTGCGCATCACTGGACTCCTTCGGCTTCGGAGGTGAGACGCAGGAAGATGTCTTCCAGGGTCATCTCGAGGCTGCGCAGCTCGCGCAGGCCGTAGCCGCCGTCGACGACCGCCTTGGCCAGGGGATCGCGGAGGTCCTGGCCGGGGGCGGCGGTCACCACGTAGACGCCCTCGCCGGCGGCGGACTCGTCGCCGCTCTCCTCCTTGACCTCCAGCACCCCCGGAATCCCCCGCACCAGGCCGAGGACGTCCTCCCGGGGCCCGGCGACACGGGCGCGCAGCAACTCGCCCTCCTTCAACTGCTCCGTCAGGCTCTCCGGGGATCCCTCGCCGACGATGCGGCCCTTGTCGATGATGACCACCTTCTCGCAGGTCATCGACACCTCCGGAAGGATGTGGGTGGAGAGGACGATGGTGTGCTCGCCCCGCAGGGACTTGATCATCTCGCGGATCTCGATGATCTGCTTGGGGTCGAGACCCACCGTGGGCTCGTCGAGGATGAGCACGCTGGGGTTGTGAACCAGGGCCTGCGCCAGGCCGACGCGCTGGCGGTAGCCCTTGGAGAGGTGGCCGATCAGGCTGCGCCGCACGTGGGCGACGCCGGTCTTCTCCATCGTCTCGTCGATGCGCGAGGAGAGCACCGCCGAGGGCACCCCCTTGATGCGGGCCACGAAGCCGAGGTAGGCATCGACGGTCATGTCGCTGTAGAGGGGCGGCAACTCGGGCAGGTAGCCGATCCGCCGCCGAACCTCCATCGACTCCTCGAGGACGTCGAAGCCGTCGACGGCCGCTGTCCCGGAGGAGGGGGGCAGGTAGCAGGTGACGATGCGCATGGTCGTCGTCTTGCCCGCCCCGTTGGGGCCGAGAAACCCCAGGATCTGCCCGGTCTCGGCGCGGAAGGTGACGCCCTCGATGGCCGTCACCTCTCCGTAGTGTTTGGACAACTCGCGGACTTCGATCACGGAAATGACTCTCCTGTCAGTTGCGGCTCATGCGGCTCTGGAAGAAACGGGCCAGCGGTTCCACGTGGTCGCCGGTGGCGTCGATGCGGATCTCGTCGACGCCGAGTCGGCGAAAGGCGTGGGTGCGCTGCAGGGCGGCCTCGCGGCGCAGGTCGGCGAACCTCTCCCGCGCCTCGGCGTGGCCGCTGTCGAGGATCACCTGCTCGCCGGTCTCGGCGTCCTGGAGGGTGACGAAGCCGACATCGGGCAGTTCCAACTCGCGGGGATCCTCCACGGTCACGGCGATCACGTCGTGGCGGCGGGCGGCGCGCTGCATGGCGCGCTCGTAGCCGCTGTCGAGGAAGTCGGAGATGACGAAGACCACGGCGTGCCGGGCGATGACCCGGTCGAGGGTTTCCAGGGCCGCGGCGATGGAGGTGCCCCGCCCGCGCGGGCGGTGGTAGAGCAGCTCGCGGATGACGCGCAGCACGTGGCGGCGGCCCTTCTTGGGGGGCACGAAGACCTCCACCTCGCCGGTGAAGATCAGCAGCCCCGCCCGGTCGTTGTTGCGGATCGCCGAGAACGCCAGCAGGGCGGAGATCTCCACCGAGACTTCCCCCTTCATCCGGGGGCCCGAGCCGAAGGCGCCGGAGGCGCTGGCGTCGACCACGAGGAGGACGGTGAGCTCGCGTTCCTCGTCGAAGACCTTGACGAAGGGCTTGCCGCCGGCCCGGGCGGTGACGTTCCAGTCGATGGTGCGCACGTCGTCGCCCGGCTGGTACTCGCGTACTTCGGCGAACTGCATCCCGTGGCCCTTGAAGGCGGAGTGGTACTCGCCGGCGAAGAGGTCGCTCACCAGGCGGCGGGCCTGGATCTCGATGCGGTGCACCTTGTCGAGGATCTCCCGGGGGACCATGGGCTCAGGGCACCTCGACGTGATCGAACAGTTGCTGGACGATGCGGTCGGAGTCGATCTGCTCGGCCTCGGCCTCGTAGCTGGTGGCCACCCGGTGGCGGAGCACCTCGGGGCCCACGGCCTTCACGTCCTCGGGGGTCACGTAGCCGCGGCGCCGGATGAAGGCGTGGGCCCGGGCCGCCCGCGCCAGGAACAGCGTCGCCCGCGGGGAGGCGCCGTACTCGATGAGCGGCGTCAGCTCCTCCAGGCCGGCCGCGCCGGGCTCGCGGGTAGTCTGCACCAGGTCGACGATGTAGTCCTTGATCTTGTCGTCCATGTACACCAGGCGGACCGATTCGCGCAGCCGCAGTATGTCGTCGAGGCCGGCCACCGCCTCGATGGGGATCTCGCGGCCCTCCATCATGCGCTCCAGGATCTGACGCTCCTCGTCGCGCTCCGGGTAGTCGACCCGGACCTTCAGCATGAAGCGGTCGATCTGGGCCTCGGGCAGGGGATAGGTGCCCTCCTGCTCGATCGGGTTCTGGGTGGCCATCACCAGGAAGGGGTCGTCGAGGGCGTAACTCTCGTCGCCGATCGTCACCTGGCGCTCCTGCATGGCCTCGAGGAGTGCGCTCTGCACCTTGGCCGGGGCCCGGTTGATCTCGTCGGCGAGGATGAGGTTGGCGAAGACCGGCCCCTTGCGGGCCACGAACCCGCCCGAGTGCTGCTGGTAGATCAGCGTTCCCGTGAGATCCGCCGGGAGCAGGTCGGGGGTGAACTGGATGCGGTTGAAGCGGCCCCGGATGATGCGGGCGAGGCTGCTCACCGTCAGGGTCTTGGCGAGGCCGGGAACGCCTTCGAGAAGGATGTGCCCGCCGCACAAGAAGCCGATGAAGATGCGCTCCACCATCTGCCGCTGGCCGACGATGACGCGGTCCATCTCGGCCAGGACGCGGGTGACGAGGACGCTCTCCTCCTCGATACGCGCGGTGAGGGCGCCGATGTCCGGGTTTGCCTGCACGAGGACGCCCCTATCCCGGTGCGATCCTGTTTGGGAGTGACGTCATTCCCCGTCGATGGAACTCAAGGCGAGGAGGTGCTGTCCCCTTCCTGGAAGCTGACCCACTCTTCCGGAGGGCGTCCCACGTGGGGCAGCAGCTGGCGGGCGTTGGCGGCCAACTCGGAACCCGGGTAGTTGTCTATGACGGCCTGGTAGGCGGCTTTGGCTGCATCGATGTCGCGGAAGTGCTCCTCGAGGATGAAGGCGACCATGAACTGCGACTCGTCGGCCTCGTCGCTCTGCGGATACTCCGCCAGGATGCGCCGGTACCGGGCCACGGCGCCCGCCATGTCGCCGCCCTGCTGGCGCAGGATGGCCAGTTGCTTCAGCGCCCGGGGAACGCCTTCCTCGCCGGCGTGGGCCTGCAACCAGGCCTCGAGAAGCTCCACCGCCGAGGCTACCCGGGCCGAGTCCCGGGCCGCCGCCTGGGCCGCCTGCAGGGCCTCTTCGAGCTGTTGATCGGGAGAAGGGCCGCTGCATCCGGCCCAGGCCCAAAGCATGGCCGCCCCGATCGTTCCGAGGCTTCTGGCTCGCCATCGGCTGCTCATCTCTCTGCCCACCTGCTGTCTCTCTGGTCTTGCGGCCGGCGGCCGGTACTCGCATCGCGATAAAGACGCCCTGCCGCTGCCGCGGTTCCCTTCGCCTTCAGTCGCCGCCCGACTTGGGGGGGCTCTTCTTCGCCGAGTCGCCCTTGCCGCCTCCGTCGGACTTGGAGGACGACTTCGAGTCGGCCTTGTCGGCCTTGGCCGCCTTCTTGTAGCTGTCGCTCCGGTAATCGGTGATGTAGAAGCCGGACCCCTTGAAGAGCAGCCCCCCGCCGGTGCCGATCAGGCGGCGCACCCGGCCCTTCCCCGTGCCCTTCGGGCACTCCCTCCGGGGACACCTCTTCAGCGGTTCGGCGGTGATTCTCTGGAGCGCCTCGAACCGATGTCCGCATGTCCTGCACTCATAATCGTACGTCGGCATGTGACATCTTTCCGATCCTGCGCGGGCCGAAGAATCTCGAAAAGTACGCAGATATGTTGGAACGGGCAACGCCGGACGGGCCCTGCCCATCAGTCCCGGGGCCCCTCCACGACGGCCGGATCGTCGGCCGCCACCAGGGTCAGGGAAGGAAGGTCGCCGCGAGCCATGGAGCGCAGCCGCCCCCGGCCATCGATCCTGAGAAGGGTCAGCTCCGAATTGACGCGGCGCGAGGGGGTGAAGCTCACCCGCCCGGAGGCGCCCTCGTAGTTGCGCACGCCGGCGAGATACCTCCGCAGTTCGGAGCGGCTGCGGTGGCCGGCTCCCCAGCCCTCCATGACAAGGCGGGCGGCGTCGTATCCGGCACTGGCGTAGCCCGGATCCCGGCCGGTGCGGGCGCGGAAGGCGTTGATGAAGCCGCGCTCCTGCTCCGATCCCTGGCGGCGGGAGACGAAGATGCAGCCTTCCAGGTGCTGGCGCTCGCCGGACCGGAGGTCCGCGATCTCCTCCGGATCGTACCAGGTACCGTTGCCGATGAGTTGCGTCCGGATGCGGTGAAAGCGGAGCTGCGGAGCGATGGTGAGGGCGTCCTCGAAGTCCTCGATGATGACCGCCACGCCGTCGATCGACTCGACGAAGATCTCGGTCGAGTCCGGGGGCTGCCTCTTGGGCGCACCCCGGTCGAGGAGGTTCCGGAAGGTCCACCTCCCTTCCCGCGTCGTGTCCAGGAGAGCCGCCTGCAGCGAGTCGAGCAGCCCGGCGCGGGGCATCGGCGGCGGCTCGATGGAGAAGCCGATCCGGCGCAACTCCTGAAACTGCGCCTGGAAGTCCTTCTGCTCTCCGGGATAGTACCACTCGCTGTGGACGATCTGTCCGCCATTGGCCACCGCGGCGGCGGTGAAGGCCCTCTCGAAGGCGTGGCCGTAGTCGTTCAGCGGCGACAGGATGGCCAGGGTCCGCAGGCCCAGCACGAGGGTTGCGTACTCACCGAGAGCCTGGCCTTGCACCTCGGCAATCGGGTTCAGCTGAAAGATGTGCCCCCCCAGGGTGTCCAGTCCGCCCTGTTGCGCGAGGGGAGCGATGATCGGCACCCCGGCTGCTTCGGCGACGACGGCGGCGGCAGCGCAGGAGGTGGAATTGACGGGACCGACGATGGCCTGCACGTCCGCCTGGTGCACGAGGTAGCGGGCCCCGGAGACGACGCGAAGGAGGCGGTCGCCATCGCTCTGATGGATGGGGACTTCCTCCTCCTCGAAGTCCGCGTACTCGGCGCCGACGTCGACGACGACGAGATCGAAGGGCTGTCCGAGTTGGTGGTTGGCAAACTCCACACCGGCGAGCAGATCAGCGCCGTACGCCCCCTCGCGGCCGGACAGGGGGGCGAGCACACCGAGCCGCGGCACCCCCGGCCGGCGGGCGAACCCCGCGGACTCCGGAGCGCGGACCGCCTCCCCTTCGGACGAGGAAGGCGGCCCTTCCTCGGGCCCGGACTGTGCGAGACGGTGGAACATCCCCGCCTCGCCCACGCTGTCGATGTACGCCGACAGCCGCTGGCGGGCGAGCTCGACCCAGCCAAGCCGCGCGTACCAACGCGCCTCTCCGAAGAGCAGGACATCGCGCAGGTGTCGGGGGCCCAGCTGGCGGCGGACCCGGTCCTGGGCCTCGTCGTCCAGGGATCGGTTCATCACCATCCCCGCCAGGCGCTCGGCGGCGCTCGCCTTTAGCGCCGCGGGACCGGCCCCTTCGAGGAGCCGGACGTACTGCGAAAGGGCCTCGTCGGTTCGTCCCAGGCTGTAGTAGCCGTCGCCTGCGATCAGCCGGGCATCCGGACCGTAGCGCCCCCCCGAGGCCACCCGCAGCAGCCGGCGCGCCGCCCTCACGGCCCCGGCGGGGTCGTCGAGGAGCAGGCGGCTGCGGCCGAGCATCAACAAGGCAGGCCGCGTACGCTGGTTGGATGGCAGCTCGGCGACCGCGAGAAAGCGCTCCCCCGCCTCCCGCCAGCGACCTTGCTCATACGCCGCGAGACCCTGCGAGAACAGGCGTTCCGCCGCGCGCGAATGGCGTCCGTCATCCGGCGCCGCGAAGATCTGGCTGCCGCCGAGCACGGCCAGCGCCCAGAGGGCACGCACGAGCCGGAGGGTGCCTTGTCCGCGGCGAGGGGCCCGGTTACATTCGCCCGAGGCCGGTGCTTTCACCACCATCGATCTCCTTCGCCCCCACCATGATGAGTCGCTTCGAGAAACCCGGGCTCGACCCGGAGCAGCTCCGCAGGATCCTCGCCGAAGACAACCGGGGCGAGAAGGAGCCCACCGAATCGGCGGGCTCCGAGACCGCGGGCCCCGGAGAGGGCGCCGAATCCGAAGCACCCGAAG
>JAJDTN010000222.1 GCA_022827165.1 Candidatus Latescibacterota bacterium | reverse complement strand
TACTCCCGCACCGCCCGCACCGGGATGCGCCGCTTCCACGGCCACCTGTTCATCACCCCGGGCCTGTCCGGGCGCTGGCTGGAGCACTTCGACGGGGCCCTGCGGCAGGTGGGCGCCCCGGCCGATGCCGCCGGCGAGGTGATGGCCGCCCTCCGCCGCCTGGCCGGGCATGTGGTCAACGACCTGGAGGAGCGCCGGCCCCTGATGCCGCGGGACCTGCGCTGCGTGCGCTCCCGCCTCTTCCGCGAGCCCGTGGCCCGCATCGCCGCCGACGACCTGCCGGGCCTGAAGGCCGCCCTCGAGGGCGATCCGCTGCTGCCGAGGATCAGCGGCCCGGGGGGCCGCACCCTGCTGTGGGAGGCGGCCTGGCGAGGACGGCTGGAGATCTCCCGCTTCCTCCTGGACCAGGGCGCCGACCCCCGCGAGCCGGGCCTCAGCTCGACCTCCTCGCGGCTGGACGCGGTGGGCGCCGACCTGATGCTGACGCCGCTGTGCGCCGCCTTGTGGCGGGGCCACCCGGAGACGGCGGACCTGCTGATCTCCCGCGGCGCCCGGGTGGACGTCCACACCGCCGCCTTCCTCGGGGACGCGGAGGCGCTGCGCCGGCTGCTGGACGCGGACCCCGCCCGCGTGCACGAGACGCAGCCCGCCGAGGACGTGTGGCCGGTGACGCCGCTGGCCCACGCCGTGGGCGCCGGCCGCGCCGAGGCGGTGGAGCTGCTGCTGGCCCGTGGCGCCGAGGTGCGCCCCCACAGCCGCGGCCTCCTCGACCGCGCCGCCCGCATCCGGCGCGCCGACCTGGTGGAGCTGCTGATCGATCACGGCGCCGACCCGGCGCAGGTGATCCCCGGCCCCTGGGTCGCCGACCCCGCCATCGCCCGGCTGCTGGCCGCGAGCGCCGCCAACATGGGGGACTCGCGCTGGGTGCGGCTCTCCTGCTCGGCCGACATCCGCAGCCGCGGCAGAGGCGCCGACCTCGCCCGGGCCTTCCTCGACCTCGGCGCCGACGTCAACGCCGTGCAGAAGGACGGGCGGTGTCCGCTGCACGCGGCGGCCAAGGCGGGGTTCCTCGAGACGATGGCGCTCTTCCTCGACCGCGGGGCCCGCGTCGACGCCCGGGACCGGCAGGGGGAGACGCCCCTGCACCACACCCTGAAGGGCGGCCGCGGCGCCGACGTGATCGCCGCCATGCAGCTGCTGCTGGTGGCCGGCGCCGACATCGACGCCGCGGGCGACCCGGGCGCCACGGTCCTGCACCGGGCGGCGGCCCGGCGCGATGCCGACGCGGTCGCCTTCCTGCTGCTGGAGGGGGCTGACCCCACCCGTCCCGACCGCCGCGGACGCACCCCCCTCGACGCGCTGCTCGCCGGACGCGGCCGGCCGGAGCCGGCCCTGGTGCGGCTGCTGACCGGGTTCGGCTCGGCCCGGGCCGCCTGAGGCTCCCCGTGATCGAAGACCTCTACCGCCAGTTCTCCCGCTGGATCCAGTCCGACTTCTTCGAGTACAGCCTCGCCGCCCTCTTCGTGCTCATCTGGTGGGCGGCCAGTTGGGTCGTCGGCCTCATCCGCGGCAAGCCCGTCGCCGAGGACCGGCCCCGCCGGCGCCTGCCCCTGTAGCCGCATGCAGGAACGCCAGGCCATCCGCGAGCACTGCGCCGGTCTCGACGACGCCGGCCTCGTGCGCGCCCTCACGGTCGACCGCGAGACCAACTCGGCGGCCCTCATCGACGAGGCCGGCCGCGAGCTGGACCGCCGCGGCCTCACCGTGGAGGCGGTGATGGACCGCGTCTCCGTGCGTCTCGGCCGCGACCGCGAGTCCAGCGTCTCCGCGGCCGAGGCCGCCGCCCTCGTCAACGACGAGGTCCCGCGGGGCGCCGTGGCCGCCTTCACCCACGCCCTGGGCGAGATCCTGATCCTGCAGCGCGAGGCCTGGGGCTGGGTCGCCCACCACTACGAGGGCGAGAGCTACGGGCTCTCCTACCTGCTCGACGAGACCGATGCGGCGCGCGCCCTGCTGGAGGCGTTCCTGGGGCTGCGGGACTGGCGGGCCCAGGCCGGCGAGGGCCATCACCTCGACGAATGGGAGATCGTCGTCCGCAGCGAGGAGGCCGACGACGTGCGGGCCCTGGCCGACCGCCTCGCCGAGGCCGGCATCCCCCACGTGCTGCGCGGACCCCCCTTCACGCCGGAGGGCGATCCCACCACTTCGCTGCTGGTGCCTGCCGAGCGCCGCGAGGAGGCGATGGAAGCCACCGGCACCGGACGCCGCTCGGTGCGGCGTCTCCACCGGCTCGCCCGCGAGCGCGACGAGGCCGGCGACCGCAACGGCGAGCTGGCCGTGTACGAGGAGCTGGCCGAGACCGACGCCGGCAATCCCGCCGTCCACTACAACCGCGGCGCCGTGCTCCTGGAGCTGGGGCGGACCGAGGAGGCGGCGGCCGCCTTCCTGCGCTGCGCCGGACGCGGGATCGAGCGCATGGAGGCCAGTCTCTCGCCGGGCGGGGGCGGCGTGGGCGGGGGCGGCGGTCTGGGCGGCGCCGTGGCGCGCATGATGGGCCGCCTCGGAGACGTCGGGACCCGGCCGCACTTTCCCGAGTACCTGGTGGACGCGGAGATGCAGCTGCTGGCGCTGGAGGAGCGGATGCCGCAGCGCAAGGAACTGCTCCACGGCCTGGCGAGCATCGCCCGGGTGAAGGGTGACGCCGAGACCGCCGGCCGCCGCTACCACCAGATCCTGGAGCTCGACCCCGAAGACGAGGTCGCCCGCTTTCAACTCGGGTACTTGCGGGCCTCCGCCGATTGACGATCCTCTTTCCCCCGCCCCCTACCCGACGCTCACCAGACTCCGAAGGGAGCCCTCCGTGACCTCGATCCGTCAGTCCGTCTGCTTCGGCCCCCTCGCCCGCGGCTTCGACGACCCCGCGGAGGGGATCGCCGCCGCCGCCGGGATCGGCTTCGCCTCCGTCGAGATGCTACCCGAGGAGCACTGGCCCCTGGTGCGCGACAACGGCCTCGACATCGCCATCGTCGTGGGCCACGCCTCGCTGCCCGACGGCCTCAACAACCGCGGCAACCACGGCCGCATCGAGGCGGAGCTGAAGGAGAGCATCGACAAGGCCGTGGAGCACGGCATCCCGTCGCTCATCACGTTCTCCGGAAACCTCGAGGACCGCGGCGCCGAGGAGGGCTTCGACAACTGCGTCGAGGGCCTGCTGCGGGTGAAGGGCTACTCCGAGGAGAAGGGCATCAACCTGTGCATGGAGCTGCTCAACAGCCGGGTCAACCACCCCGACTACCAGTGCGACCGCACCGAGTGGGGGGCGCGCCTGTGCCGGGCCGTCGACTCGCCGCGGGTGAAGCTGCTCTACGACATCTACCACATGCAGATCATGGAGGGCGACCTGATCCGCACGATCACCGACAACATCGAGTGGATCGCCCACTTCCACACCGCCGGCAACCCGGGGCGCAACGATCCCGACGACACCCAGGAGATCTACTACCCCGCCGTCATGCGGGGCATCGCCGCCACCGGCTACGATGGCTTCGTGGGCCACGAGTACTCGCCCAAGGGCGACGCCGTGGAGTCGCTGAAGACGACCTTCGCCACCTGCGACATCTGAGGAGAAAGGCATGACCCTCACCACCGGCGCGGAACTGCGCGTCCTGCCCTCCGGCGGCGCTCTCGGCGCCGAGATCCGCGGGCTCGACCTGGGCCGGGAGTTGACCCCCGAAGAGGTGAAACAGGTGCGCGCCGCCCTGCTGGCGCACTGCGTCCTCGTCTTCCGCGACCAGCGCATCAGCGACGAGGACCAGGTGCGCTTCACCTCCTACTTCGGCAGGCCCGTGGAGCACGTGCGCAAACAGCGCGAGCGCCGCGTCAAGGAGATCTTCATCATCTCCAACGTGAAGGAGGACGGCGAGCCCATCGGCGCCCTCGGCAGCGAGCTGATCGACTTCCACTCCGACCTCTCCTACCTGCCCAAGCCGGGGACGATCTCCCTGCTCTACGCCGTGGAGATCCCGCCCGCCGGCGGCGACACCCAGTGGTGCGACGGCCGCGCCCCGGACGACGCCCAGCCGCCGGAGCGCGGCGA
>JAJDTN010000076.1 GCA_022827165.1 Candidatus Latescibacterota bacterium | reverse complement strand
TCCAGGCGGCCGATCTCGTCGGGGGGGCTGAGGCGGGAGAGGTGGACCCGGGAGCCGGTCTCGTCGATGACGTCGATCGCCTTGTCGGGCAGGTAGCGGTCGGAGATGTAGCGGTCGGACTGGCGCACGGCGAAGGCGACGACCTCGTCGGAGAAGGTGACGTGGTGGTGGCTCTCGTAGTTGGAGCGCAGGCCCTTGACGATCTCGACGGTGTCCTCCACCGAGGGCGGATCGACCATGATCGACTGGAAGCGGCGCTCGAGGGCGCCGTCCTTCTCTATGTACTTGCGGTACTCGTCGAGAGTGGTGGCGCCGATGCACTGGAGCTCGCCCCGGGAGAGGGCGGGCTTGAACATGTTGGAGGCGTCGAGGGTGCCCTCGGCGCTGCCGGCGCCGACGATGGTGTGCAGCTCGTCGATGAAGATGACCACGTCGGGGGTCTGGTGGAGCTCGTTGAGGACGGCCTTGATGCGCTCCTCGAACTGGCCCCGGTACTTGGTGCCGGCCACGACGCCGCCCATGTCGAGGGTGACCAGGCGCTTGTCGAGGAGGATCTGGGGCACGCGCTTCTCGACGATGCGCTGCGCCAGGCCCTCGACGATGGCGGTCTTGCCGACGCCGGGGTCGCCGATGAGGATGGGGTTGTTCTTCTTGCGGCGGGAGAGGATCTGGGTGACGCGCTCGATCTCCTTCTCGCGGCCGATGACGGGATCCAGCTTGCCCTCGCGGGCGAGCTGGGTGAGGTCGCGGCCGAAGTGATCGAGGAAGGGGGTCTTGCTCTTCTTGCCCTTCTCTCTCTGCCCCGTGGTCTTGCCCTCCAGGACGGCCACCGTCTCTTCCATGGCCGTCTTGTAGTCGACGCCGAAGGCGGCGAGGATCTGGGCAGCGACGCCCTCCTTGTCCTTGAGCAGGGCGAGCAGGAGGTGCTCGACGTCGACGAACTGGGTCTTCATCTCCTTCGCCTCGTTGGCCGCGACCTCTAGGATCTGCTTGGCCCGCGGGGTGAAGGGAACCTCGCCGATGGTCATGGTGCCGCCGGAGGTGGCCACGTAGTCCTCCACCGACTGCTTCACCGTGTCGAGATTGAGCCCCAGGTTGGTGAGGACGGTGACCGCCCGGCCCTTGCCCTCCTTGATGATGCCCAGCAGGAGGTGCTCGGTGCCGATGTAGTTGTGCCCGAGGCGCGCCGATTCCTCCCGGGCGAACTGCATGACCCGCTTCACGCCATCGGTGAACATGTTGTTCATTTACAACAACCTCCGGGGTTTGTCAGACGGTCGAAAGCCAAGCTACGGAGGGGTCCAATCGGTGTCAATGGTCCCCGGCCGGGGCCCCGGGTCAGGGTTTTCCGGCCTCCGCCATCCGGCGGCGGACGAGGTCGGCGCGGCGCATGTCGCGCTCCTCCGGCTCGAGATTGGAGCCGGCCTCGGCCCGCAGGTGGGAGGGCTGGGTGGCGATCATCAGGTGGTTGAGGAAGCTGGAGGTGACGCCGCCGACGAGGCCGAGGGTGCGGCCCAGGCGCACCGCCGACAGCAGGTTCATCAGCTCCTGGCTCGACAGGACGCGGGCGCTGCCGAGGAGGGCCCAGGCGCGCCAGACCTTGTCCTCCACCTGGGCCCGCGCCTCTTCCATGAGCGACTCCTGGGCGTCGCGCTCGCACTCGATCAGCTTGTCGGTGATGGCGATGAGGGAGTCGACGATCATCGCCTCGTCGGCGCCGAGGGTGGCCTGGTTCGACACCTGGAAGAGGTTGCCCGCCGCGTTGGAGCCCTCGCCGTAGACCCCACGGACGGTGAAGGAGAGCTGGCCGAGCCCCTGCAGGACGCGCTCCATCTCCTCGGTGAGGACCAGGGCCGGCAGGTGGATGAGGACGGAGATGCGCAGGCCGGTGCCGGTGTTGGTCGGACAGGCGGTGAGGAAGCCGAGGTCGGGATCGTGGGCGCAGGAGAGGACCCCCAGCAGCTCGTCGTCGAAGGAGGAGACGGCGGCCCAGGCCTCGCGGCCCCGGGTGCCCGGGTGGATCGCCTGCAGGCGCAGGTGGTCCTCCTCGTTGATCATCACGCTGAGGGACTCGTCGCGGTTGTACAGGACCCCCCCGCCCTTGTCCTCGGCCAGGGCGGGACTGATGAGGTGGCGCTCCACGAGGAGCCGCCGCTCGGAGGTGTCGAGGGGGTCCATGGGATAGTAGGTGGCGTCGCCCAGGGAGGCGCTGCCCCGGGCCGCGGAGAGGACCTGCTCGATCACCTGCTGCTGCTGCTCGGCGGTGATGCGCCCCGGGAAGGGATAGCCGGCCAGGTTGCGGGCGAGCCGCACGCGGCTGCTGACGACCATGCCGTCGGCGTCGTCCTCGCCGCCCATCCAGCTGGGGGTGGCGCCGACCAGGGGGTCGAGGTTCACGGCGCGCTCCGGCGGATGCGGTCCCGCAGCTCGGCGGCCTTCTCGTAGGACTCCTCCGCGACCGCCTGCCGCAGCTCGCGGCGCAACTGCTCCAATCGGTCGGAATCGCCCCGGTCGGCGTTCCCGGCGGGCCCGGCGGCGGCAGCCTCCGGGGGGCGGGGCTCGCGGCCGACGTGGGAGTCGGCGCCGTGGATGCGCCGCAGGAGCCGGCGCATGGGCGCCCCGAAGGCGGCGTAGCAGGCGGGGCAGCCGAGGCGGCCGTGCTCGCGGAAGCGCTCGTAGGTGAGGCCGCAGTCGGGGCACTCGGCGTCCTGGCTCTCGACGGCGAGGTGGCCCAGGACGACGTTGATCTTGGTGACCGCCTTGGCCGGGGCCTTCGGCCGGACGCCGCTCTCGCGGCGGGCGCAGCGGGGGCACAGGCGCAGGCTGCGCTTGTCGTCGCCGGAGACGATGGTGAGGTCCACGGCGGCCTCACGCTTCTTGCAGGACTCGCACTGCATGGTCAGTCGAGACTGAGCCGGCCGTCGACGAGCTGGCCCGAGCGGTCGAGACTGGCGGCCAGGTCGCGGTCGTGGGTCATGACCAGGAAGGTCTGCCCGCGGGTGGCGGCGAGGTCTCGCAGCAACTCGTGGAGAGCGGCGCTGGCCTCGTGATCGAGGTTGCCGGAAGGCTCGTCGGCGAGCACCAGGGGCGGGGACATGACCAGGGCCCGGGCCACGGCCACGCGCTGGCACTCGCCGCCGGACAGCTGCCCGGGGCGGTGGGACAGGCGGCCGCCGAGGCCGACCTGCTCCAGCAGCGACTCGGCGCGCTCGCGGCCGCCGCCGGGGAGGCGGGAGACGAGGGCGGGCATCATCACGTTCTCGAGGGCGGTGAACTCGGGCAGCAGGTTGTGGAACTGGAAGACGAAGCCGACGTGGCGGTTGCGGAAGTCGGAGAGGCTGCGGTCGTCGAGGGAGAGGACGTCGACGCCGGAGATCTCCAGGCTGCCGGAGGTGGGCCGGTCGAGGGTGCCGAGGATGTGGAGGAGGGTGCTCTTGCCGACGCCGGAGGCCCCGGTGACGGCCAGGGTCTGGCCGGCGAAGAGGTCGAGGTCCACGCCCTTGAGCACCGCCAGGGCCCCGGTCCCGGCGGAGTAGACCCGGCGGATGCCCCGGGCCTTGAGGACGGGGGCCCCCGGGGCCGGGGCCGGATGTCCGGCGGCGATGGTCTCCACGGCGCTCACACGATGTAGCGGATCGCCTCGACCGGCTGCAGGGAGGCGGCCTTGCGCGCCGGCAGCACCGCCGCGAGCAGGCAGATGATGATGCTCACGGCGGAGACGATGACGAAGTCGAGGGGCTGCATGTCGACGGGGAGGGAGCTGATGATGTAGATGTCGCTGGGGATGGAGACGATGCGGAAGCGGTCCTGGACGAGGCAGACGCCGAGGCCGATGAGGCAGCCGAGGAAGGTCCCCACGAGGCCGATGAAGAGCCCCTGGTAGAGGAAGACGCGGCCGATGCCCGGGGCGCGGGCGCCCATGGCGCGGAGGATGCCGATCTCCGGGGTCTTGATGAGGATCGACATGGTGAGGATGGAGGTGATGTTGAAGGCGGCGACGACGATGATCAGGCTCAGGGCGATGAAGATCACCCATTTCTCCAGCTCCATCCACTGGAAGAGCTCGGGGAACTGCTGGGTCCAGTCGGAGACCCGGTAGGGGTAGCCGAGGTGCTCGGCCAGATCCTCGCGCATGCCGACGGCGGCGTCGAGGTCGCCGAGGCGGAGGTGGATGTTGGTGGCCCCGTCGACGCCGAGGATCTCGCGCGCCTTCTCGAGAGAGATGAAGGCGAAGTTGTCGTCGTAGTGGAACATGCCGCTCTCGAAGAGGTTGTTGACGACGAAGGAGCGCACCTTGGGCGTCAGGCCGCCGATCATGACGTCCTCGAGGGACTGCTCCCGCAGGGAGAGGAGGAAGACCACGTCCCCGAGACCGACACGCAGCCGGTCGGCCAGGTTGCGGCCGAGGATGATCCCCGGGGGTCCGCCCCCGGGCCGGGGCTGGAAGTGCATCTCGCCGTCGTCGCCGTAGACGAGGTGGGCGGGCAGGTCGGAGACGCCGGCGAAGCTGCCGGGCTCGACGCCCCAGACGACAACGCCGTCCATGTCGTCCTCGGCGTTGGCGAGGACGAGCTTGCTCTCGACGATGGGGGCCGTGGCCACCACCCCCGGCCGGCGGGCGAGCTGGCCGGCCAGGGTGTCGGCGGCGGCGATGGGGTCGCCGTGGTAGCGCCAGACGCTGACGTGGGCGTTCATGCCGATGAGGCGGGCCTTCACCTCGCCGGTGAAGCCGTTGGTCACGGAAAGCATGATGATGAGGGCGGCCACGCCCAGGACGACGCCGCCGGTGGCGATGAAGGCGATGACCGAGAGGAACCCCGGGCGCTGCTTGGACTGCAGGTAGCGCCGGGAGACGAAGAGCTCGTAGCTCACGCCCCTAAACCGTCCGGTCGGCGGTGAGGAAGGCCTCGATGAAGGCGTCGATGTCGCCGTCCATCA
This sequence comes from Candidatus Latescibacterota bacterium, assembly GCA_022827165.1. The sequence goes on along the minus strand of JAJDTN010000076.1, from coordinate 28,438 downwards.
CGGCCTGCACGTTGGCCGACTCGTGGCCGGTGCGGTGGTCCTTGACCATGGTGTAGGGCTGGAAGACGTAGGAGCGGATCTGGCTGCCGAAGTCGATCGCCTTCTTGGTGCTCTCCACGGCCTCCATCTTCTTGCGTTCCTCCTGCTTGTGGTGATCGTAGATCCTCGCCGTGAGGACCTTCATGGCGGTGCTCTTGTTCTTCATCTGGGAGCGCTCGTTCTGGCACTGCACGGTGATCCCCGTGGGCCGGTGGGTGATGCGCACCGCCGAGGAGGTCTTGTTGACGTGCTGCCCCCCGGCGCCCCCGGCCTTGTAGGTGTCGATCTGCAGGTCCTCCTCGCGCAGCTCGACCTCGGGGATCTCGTCGACCTCGGGGTAGACGAAGACGCTGGCGAAGGAGGTGTGGCGGCGCTTGTTGGCATCGAAGGGCGAGATGCGCACGAGGCGGTGGACGCCGGCCTCGGCCTTGAGATGGCCGTAGGCGTAGGGGCCGCGGATCTCGAGGGTGACGCTCTTGAGGCCGGCCTCGTCGCCGGGCTGCAGGTCCATGAGATCGGACTCGAAGCCGCGGCGCTCGATCCAGCGGCCGTAGAGGCGCATGAGCATGCCGGCCCAGTCGGCGGCCTCGGTGCCGCCGGCGCCCGGGTGGATCTCGAGGATGGCGTCCTTGGGGTCGTCCTCGTCGGAGAGCATGGCCTGGAACTCCAGGCGGTCCAGCTCGCCGCCGAGGGTTGCGGCCTCGGCCTCGACCTCGGCCAGGGTCCCGGCATCGGCCTCGGCGGCGGCCAGCTCGCGCAGTTCCAGGAGGTCGTCGAGGCGGGACCTGAGCCCGTCCCAGGGCTCGATGGCGTCCCTCAGCCCGCGGGCCTGGCGCGAGACCTCCTCGGCGGCGCGGCGGTCGTTCCAGAAGTCGCCCTGTCCCATGCGGCGCTCCAGCTCGGCCAGGCTCTGCCGGCGCTGGTCGAGGTCAAAGATACCCCCGGAGCCGTTCCAGCCGTTCGGCGCAGTCGAACAGGATCTCTTCGTTGGCGGCCATGGATTCGCTCCTTCAGTCCTCGGGTTCGTTGTAGCGTTCGAAGGTGAGCCTCTCGGCCCGGGCCTCCTCGGGGATCTCGAAGAGCAGCTCCTCGTCGATGGTCTCGTCGCGGTCGAGGTGGAAGCGGTCCCCGAGGCGGATGAACATGGGCGAGCGCGACATCGGGTAGTAGCGCGTGCCGTCGTCGGTGACCAGCTCGAAGCACCGGGGCACGACGGGATAGCCGATCTTGAGGCGCGCCTCCATGTGGACCCGCACGAGGACGAACTTGCGGCCCTTCTCCGGGTAGCCGTGGAAGAACCGCAGGTAGCGGACGCCGCCGTCCTCGGGGACGCTCCACCGGATCGGCTTCTGGAGACGGCCCAGCAGGTCGGGGAGTTCCTCGAGCTGGCCCACCGAGCCGCCGGTGAAACTGGCGAGCTTCCAGGCCATGACGCCGCCGCCGCCGACCACGCAGCCGGCGATCACCCCCCAGCGGATCATGCGCATGCGCCGCGCGAAGCGCTGGCGCCGTTGGCTGCGGGAGCTGTCGCGGGATGGCGCGGCGGGCTGCTTCACGGCGAGAGAAGGTACGGCGCGCCCCCGTGGGCTGCCAAAGGGAGAGGCGGCCCCTTCAGAGCCCGCGCAGGACGGCGATCCTGCCGGTGCGGCGGAAGGAGTCGCCCTCCAGGCGGTAGTAGTAGACGCCGGAGGCGAAGTCGGCGTCCACCTCCCAGGAGAGGGCGAGGCCCGGCAGGTGGTAGGTCCCGGCGGGCAGGCGCCGGTCGATGACGTGGACCAGGGCGCCGGCGGCGTCGAAGAGGCGCAGGGAGAGGCTCTCGGCCCCGGCGAGGTCGACGGGGAAGTGGACGGTGGGAGAGAGGCCGCGGGCGGGGTTGGGGAAGGGCGCGAGGGCGGCGCTGTCCAGCGGCCTCGGGGCCTTCAGGCCGCTGGCCCGGGCGGCGTCGACGCGCCCCCAGCCGTAGAGGGTGTCGGGTCCCGCCGGACCGAGGTCGACGGCGGTGGAGCGCAGGGCGGAGGCGACGTCCTCGGGGGTCCAGCGGGGGTGCTGCTGCAGCAGCAGGGCGCAGACGCCGGCGGCGATGGGGGCGGCGTAGGAGGTGCCCGAGACGAGGGAGTACTCGCGCAGCGAGAACGGTTCCGAGCCCTCGGCGGCGCCTCGGCCCGAGACGGTGTAGACCCCCTGCCCCGGGGCGACGACGTCGGGCTTGATGCGGCCGTCCGCCGTGGGGCCGCGGGAGCTGTAGGCGGCTATCTCCCCGCTGACGGGGTGCACCGAGCCGACGGCGATGACCCCGGGGGCGTCGGCGGGCACGGTGACGTAGCGCCAGTCGCCGAGGGCCTCGTTGCCGGCGGCGGCGACGACGACGATCCCGCGGGCCACGGCCAGCTCCGCGGCGCGGCTGGTGAGGGCGGTGGCCCCGTCCAGGTCTTCCCAGTCGTACCCGGTGCCGTCGTCGAAGCGGGTATAGCCGACCGAGGCGTTGACCACCCGGGCGCCGAGGCTGTCGGCCCACTCGATGGCGGCGACCCAGCGGTCCTCCTCGATGGGCAGCTCCCTCCCCACGCCGCCCTCGGAAGGCGTGACGTCCTCGGTCTTGGCCAGCAGGTACTCGGCGTACGGCGCCACCCCGATCAAGCGGCCGGGGTCGTTGCCGGCGATCACGCCGAGGACACCGGTGCCGTGGATGTTCTGGCCATGGGCGGCTTCCTCCCCGGTGACCGGCTGCCCGGACTCGTCGCCGACCTCGTCGTCGCCGTTGATGAAGTCCCGGGCGGCGGCGACCCGCAGGCCGGCGAAGGCGGCGTGGGCGGTCCAGTTGAAGCCGGCGTCGATGAGGGCGACGCGCACGCCCTCGCCGAGGAGGCCGCGGGCGTGGAGGAGGGGGACGTCGACGGCGGCCACCTGGGCCAGGGAGGCGCCGTAATCGAGGTCGGCCGGGCGCGGAGCCACGCGGCCGGGAGCAGGGTCGACGGGAAGGGCCGGGGAGGGCCGCCGCCAGCGGCGCACGGGGCGCACCTCGCGCACGAAGGAGAGGCTGCGAAGGCGTTCGGCCTGGCCGGGGCCGGCGTCGACGCTGACGGCGTTGAACCAGCGCGAGCGCGCACGGAGGCGGAGGCCGAGAGCCTCGACGGCGGCGGTGTAGCGGCGGTCGAGACCGGCGTCGAGGGCGGGGCCGGGGCGGACGCGGCGGGGCTCCGGCCAGGCGAGGGCCTCCCCCCGGTGCCCGGGCTTGTCGGCGAAGAACACCCAGAGGGGCTCGGCGGCGGCGAAGGCGGGAAGGAGGAGGACGGCGCCCGCGGCCAGGAGGGACCGGCGGAGGATGGGCATCTCAGGGTTCGGCCGGGGTCCGGCGGTCAATGATCTCGGTGCCCTCGGGAGGGGTGAAGCGGAAGAGGCCGTCGTCGAGGCGGCCGTCCCGGCGGTGGCCGCTGAGGATGAAGATGCTCACGTCGTCGTTGGGCTCGACCTGCTCGATGCGCAGCAGACGCCAGCCTCTCTCCTCCACCCACAGGCGCATGCGCTTGAGCCTCAGGGCGGGGGGCACGTCCTCCGTGGGCTGCAGGGTCAGCATGTAGACCTCGCGCCCCTCCAGGTCGGTGCGCTGCACGGCGACGGGGCGGTAGCCGTCGGCGTACTCGACGAGGACCTCCCAGGGCGTCCGCAACACGCCCCCGTCGTAGGGAGAGACGATGACCTGCTCGTTGGTCTTGCTGTAGGCCCAGATCGCCTCGCCGTCGGCGACGACGAGGTCGCCGCCCTCTAGCTGCACGCGGAAACGCCCCGGCCTGTGGGTGTAGATCTTCCCCTGGCGGGTGGCGTGCTTGTCGAGGACGGCCCAGTAGAACCGCTTCTCGAAGCTGGCCTCGTAGGTGCGCGCCCTGGCGAAACGGTCGCGGACCCGCTCCATGATCTCGTCACCGGTGACGGCGGCGGCGGGCGCGGGCCGCCACGGGGCGGCCAGGACCACCGCCCACAGGAGGGGCGCGAACCTCACGAGGCCCCTTCTTCGGCCGGGTCGTCGCCGCCCTCGGCGAGGATGCGCCTCGGCTTGGCGCCCTCAGCGGGCCCGACGATGCCGGCGAGTTCCAGCTCGTCCATGAGCCGGGCGGCCCGGGAGTAGCCCACCTTCATGCGCCGCTGCAGGTAGGAGGTGCTCGCCTGCTTGGACTCCAGGACGATGGCGACGGCCTCGTCGAAGAGCTCGTCGCGGTCGCCGGCGTCCTCTCCCGAGCCGCCGCGGGCGGAGAACACCTGCACCTCCTCGGCCTGGTAGCCGCTGTTGCGGATCTGCTCCACGAGGCGCTCGGTCTCCTCGCCGGAGATGAAGGCGCCGTGGATGCGGATCGGCTCGCCCTGGCCGCTGCGCAGGAAGAGCATGTCGCCGCGGCCGAGGAGGCGCTCGGCGCCGTTCATGTCGAGGATCGTGCGCGAATCGGTCTTGGAGGCGACGAGGAAGGCGATGCGCGAGGGGAAGTTGGCCTTGATGACGCCGGTGATGACGTTCACCGAGGGGCGCTGGGTGGCGAGGATGATGTGGATGCCCACGGCCCGGGACTTCTGGGCCAGGCCCATGAGCGAGGCTTCCACGTCGGCGGGAGCGGTGAGCATGAGGTCGGCGAACTCGTCGATGACGATGACGATGTAGGGGAGCTTGCGCACCTCCTCGCCCTCGGCGGCGCCCTCGGCCCCGGGGCCGTCGGCGAGGATGCGCTCCACCTTGGCGTTGTAGTCGGCGAGGTTGCGCACGGCCATCCGGGCCAGCAGCTGATAGCGGGCCTCCATCTCGGCCACGGCCCAGCGCAGGGCCTCGGCGGCCTTCTTGGGCTCGGTGATGACGGGCACCAGGAGGTGGGGGATGTCGTTGTAGATGGTCAGCTCCACGACCTTGGGATCGACCATCAGCAGGCGGACCTCGTCGGGCGAGGCGCGCAGCAGGAGGCTGCAGATCAGGGTGTTGATGCAGACGCTCTTGCCCGACCCGGTGGCGCCGGCCACCAGCAGGTGGGGCATCTTCGCCAGGTCGGTGACGTAGGTCTCGCCGGCGATCGTCTTGCCGAGGGCCATGGCGAGCTCGGAATCGTCGCGGCGGAAGGCGCGGGACTCGACGATCTCGCGGAGGTAGACGGTCTCGCGGCTCTGGTTGGCGATCTCCACGCCGACGACGGACTTGCCGGGTACCGGCGCCTGGATGCGGATCCCCTCGGCGCTCATGACCCGGGCGAGATCGTCGGCCAGGGCCGAGATGCGCCCCACCTTGACGCCGGCGGCGGGCTCCACCTCGTAGCGCGTCACCACCGGACCGGGGCTCACCTCCACGACCTTCCCCATGACGTCGAAGTTGGCCATCGCCTCCTGCAGGACGCGGGCGTTCTCCAGCAGGGTCTCGCGGTCGACTTGCCCGCGGTCGGCCGGCACCGGATCCAGCAACTTGGTCCCCGGCGGGCGGTAGCGCCGGATCCGGGGGCGGGGCCTGGCGGCGCCGGAGGCCGAGGCGGAACCTCCGGACTCCGGGCGGGAACGGCCGTTGCCCGCGGACCCGTTGCGGACCCGCCGAGCCGGCGGAGGCTCCTCAACGACCGGCAGGGGCGGCTCCCGCGGGGGGCTATCCCCCGGAGGGACGACCTCCTGAAGGGGGTCCTCTTCCAGGAGCCCCACCGGCCTGCCCGGCGCCTCCGGCTCCTGGGGCTCCTCCGACTCGGGCGGGGGCGGCGGCGGCGCCCGGCTCACCGGCTCGTCCATGGAAACCGTCATCGGCGCGTTCTCCGGCCCCGCCCCGCGCGCAGCCGGGGGACGCCCGGGCTCCCCGGGGGGTTCCGGCGGCTCCTCCTCCCAGACGTCGTGATCCGCTTCGGCCCGGGCCTGGCGGCCGCGGCGGCGGCTGCTGCGCCATTCGGCCAGGGCCTGCGCCCAGCGGCGGGGATCGATGTCGGTGACCAGCACCAGGGAGACCCCGAGGAGGCCGATGAGCAGGATGGCGGAGCCGATGCGCCCGGTGAAGGGGACGAGGACGCCGGCGCTGGCCCAGGTGCCGAGCCACCCCCCCCACTCGAAGGCGGTGTAGGGGGACCAGCCGGGCAGGCCCGAACCGACGGAGAGGAACAGACCGATGCCGGCGATGCCGAGGGAACGGGCGGCGTACGGCCTGCAAGGGTGCCGGCGGAAGCGGTTCCAGGCCCACAGCACGGAGAGAAGCGGCAGGGTGTAGGCGGCGTAGCCGACGGCGGTGAGCAGGCCGTAGGAGACGTGGGCGCCGAGCCACCCGGCGCGGTTCATGGCCGGCTGTCCGGCCTGGCTCGAGTTGGGCGGATCCTGGGGCGAATGGGTGGCCAGGCTCAGCACCAGGAAGGCGGCCAGGGCGAGGAGCACCACGCCGATGATGTGGGACCCCTTGTCTCGGGCCACGAGGGGATCTGGGCGTTCGGCCATGTGGATGCCTGCTCGCCCCGGATGGACGGGACCTGTGGCAAGGGGAAGGAAGGAGGACCGGGGGAGGGCCTCCCAAAGGTACTTCAGCGCCGGGTCACGACCCGCTTGCCGCCGGCGATGCGGCCGCCGGCGCTGGACTGCGCGAAGACCACGTACAGCCCCGGGGCGGCGGGACGCCCGCGGGCGTCGAGTCCGTCCCAGGCCAGGCGCGTCTCGATGGCGGCGGGGCGCCAGTCGGAGAGCCGCGCGACCCGGCGTCCCTCGGCATCGAAGAGCGTGACCGCGAGCAGGGCCGGCGCCGCGGGGAGGCGGCACAGGAGCTCAAGGCGGCCGCCGAAGGCTTGGGGCCCGGCCTCGATCTGTATGAGGCCGCCGGCTGCCGCGGCCTGGTCGACGCTGTTGGCCCGCCCGGGGGTGCCGCCGGCGAGGTAGGAAACCCGCCAGGCGGACGGCTTTCCGTCTTGGCGCTCCCAGGAGTGGCCGGCGGTCCCCGCGGAGGGATCGTAGGTGAAGGAGTCGGCCACGGCACCGCGGGCATCGCGCAGGAGAACCGTCTCGGGAGCGGAGTTGGACCAACCCGCGCGGCCGAAGGACCTGTCTTCAATAGTAAGGATTCCTGCCCACCTTTGCACCGAATCGTAGGCCGCGGAGTTGCCGCGGTAGCTGCCGTCGACGACGACGGCGAAGGCCCCGGGGGCCAGGCGGGTGCCGGACCCGGCGTCGACGAGGGCGTCCAGCTCCTGGGCGTCGCCGAGGCGCCAACCCGCCAGGTCGACGGACTCGGCGCCGGTGTTGCGCAGCTCCACGAACTCCTCGTGGTGCTCGCTGCCGGCGGGATCGGCCAGAACCTCGCTCAGGATCACCCGGGCCTGCGCCGGCGGCGCCTGGCACCAGAGGACGGCCAGCAGAGCGGCGGCCCGGCGGCGGAGCCGGCGCGTTGAACGAACCCGTGCGGTCACAGCATCCCTCCTCGCTTGCGGATCACCCACTCCCCCGCAAGCAAAAGGGCGGCCAGCGACAACCACAGGTACTGGTCGACCTCGACGGCCAGACGCCTCTCCTCGGGGACCACCCGCGGCGGCGGGCGCAGGCGGGCGCGCAGGTCCCGCCAGGCCTCCAGGGGCCGGTACTCGCCGCCGCTGAGGGCGGCGATCTCGGCCAGGAGGCCGGGGTCGACGCGCAGATCGACGGCCTCGACGGAGTGGCTCTCGACGACGAAGCGCCCCCCGGAGCGGCCCAGGGCGGCGCCCTCGTGGGAGGCCTGGACCTCATAGGTGTACTCTCCGGCTTCCAGACCGGTCCAGGCGGCGCGGAAGCGGCCGGCCCCGGCGGGCTCCATGGCCGACTCGCGCCCGTCCGGACCCAGGCGGATGCTGACGCGGGCCGAATCGACGGGCTCGTTGAGCTGGTCGTAGACCTCGGCCACCACCGCGGCGGGCTCGCCGGCGCGGTACACGGGACTCTCCGGGGAGGAGCGGACCCGGCCCTCGGCCGAGGCCGCGGCCAGCCAGCGGACGGCGGCGGGCCAGAAGGCGCGCAGGCTCCGCGCCTGCTCTCCGAGGCCGGCGGCGAGCAGATCCAGGCGCCAGAAGCCGGTGCCGGCGGCCACCAGCACCCGGCCGGGCCCCACGGACCCGGCCACCAGCACCGGGTCCCCCGCCGATGTGCGCAGCAGCAGGCGGGACCCCGGCCCCGGGCGGCCCGCTCGAAGGGTGCCCGCCAGGGGCGGCCAGCCGCGCCAGGAGTCCCCGGCCGCGGTCTGCGCCAGCAACCGGCCGAGGGGATGGCCGCGGCCCTCGGGAGCCGCCTCCACGGGATCCCCGGTGGCCTCGATCACGGCTGGCCGCCCCCCGGAGAGGGGCAGCAGGCGGTCCAGCGGCCCGGGAGCGCGCAACAAGCGGGATCCGGCGAAGACGAGGAGCCCCCGCCCCGAGCGCAGGAACCCCTCGATCCCGCCGAGGGCCTCGGCCAGCTCCGGGTCCGGGTCGACGAGGACCAGGCAGTCCCAGCCCTCCAGGCTTTCGGGGAGGGGCTCGCCGCCGTAGAAGGAGCGGCCGTCCCGCCGGATGCGGGCGGTCACCTGCAGGGAGGAGTCGGCGGCCAGGGCGCGCCGCAGGAAGGCGGCCTCGGCGCCGGGACCGCCCGCGGCGACGAGGACGCGCAGGCGGTGGCGGCGCAGGTGCAGGGACAGGAGCCGGCGGTTGTTCTGCGCGGTGAGTTCCCCGTCGAGGCCGCCGACGGCGACCGTGAGCAGGTGCGGACCGGCGGCCAGGGGCGGCAACTCCAGGTCGGCGGGCAGCACCTGGCCGTCGGCGCCGAGGACGACCCGGGAGCTGACGAGCTGCTCCTCCTCGGTGGAGACGCTCACCTGCGCCGCCCGACCCTGGTATCCCCAGCTGCGCAGGGAGAGACGCAGGCGGAGGGGGCGCCCGGCGAAGGCGGCCTCGGGAGCCGCGGCGGAGAGCAGCTGAACGTCCGCCGCCGGGTCGCCGGAACCGGTGCCGAGGGCGTGGACCGGCACGCCGAGGGAGGCGGCCACGGCGGCGGGGTCCTCCCCGAGGTTGTGGCGTCCGTCGGAGACCAGCAGCACGCCCCCCAGGGTGCGGCCCTGGGGGACGGCGTCCTCGGCGGCGACCAGGGCGGCGGCGAGGTCGGTGGACCAGCCGGCGGCGGCGACCCGGGAGAGGGTGTCGAGAGCGACGGGATAGGGGCTGCCCGAGAACCCGCGCACCACCGCGTCGCGCAGATCGTCCCGCAGGCCGCCGCCGAGGACCTCCACGGCCCGCTGGAGACGGCTGCTCCCCTGCTCGACCACGTTCATGGAGGCGCTGGTGTCGAGGAGGGCGACCACCACCGGCCGGCGGGCGCCGCGGGCCAACCAGGAGAGCAGCGGCTCGGCGAGGACCAGGAGGATCAGGGCCAGGGCCGCGGCCCTCAGGACCCAGAGGAGGCGCCCGGTGGCGGGGTCGACGGCGGGCCGGGTGCGGCGGTAGATCCAGCGGCCCAGCCAGGCGAGGACCGGAACCAGCAGGAGCCAGAGCCAGACCCCGTCCAGGGACCAGCCCGGGGTCACGCCGCCAGCCCGGGCAGGGGAGGGCGGGGGCGGGCGTCGAGCCCGAAGTCGCTGCGGTCGCCGCGGAGGAGGCGGAAGCGGCCAGCGGCGGCGATCATGGCGGCGTTGTCGGTGCACAGCACCGGCTCGGGGACGAAGAGCGCGGCCCCCCGCGTGTCGAGGGCTTCGCGCAGCCGCTGGCGCAGGCGACGGTTGGCGGCGACGCCACCCACCAGGGCGACCCGCTCCACGCCGGTGCTCTCCACCGCCTCTTGCGTGCGGCCCACGAGGACGTCCACCACCGCCTCCTGGAAAGAGGCGGCTACGTCTTCGGTGGACGGCCGGGCCCCGCCGCCGTCCACGAGCCGGCGCCGGACCGCCGTCTTGAGACCGCTGAAGCTGAAGTCGAGGCCGTCCCGATCCGGCCGCGCCCGGGGCAGGTCGACGGCCCGGGGATCACCGCTGGCCGCGGCCTCGGACACGACCCGGCCGCCGTGCACGGCCGAGGTGGAGGAGAGCAGGCCCAGGAGGCGGGCGACCTTGTCGAAGGCCTCCCCCGCGGCGTCGTCGAGGGTGCGGCCGAGGCAGCGGTAGTCGCCCCAGGCCCGGACGTGGATCAGCTCGGTGTGGCCCCCGGAGACGAGGAGGGCGGCGAAGGGGGGCTCCAGGCCGGCGCCGCCGAGGCGGGCCGAGAACAGGTGGCCCTCCAAGTGATGGACCCCGACGAGGGCGAGGTTCCGGGCCCAGGCCAGGGCCTTGGCGAAGTTGACCCCCACGAGGAGGGAGCCCACCAGGCCGGGGCCGAAGGTGACGGCCACCGCCTGGAGGTCGTCCAGGGAAGCGCCGGCCTCCCGCAGGGCCTGCTCGACGACGGGCTGCAGGGTCCGCAGGTGGGCCCGGGAGGCCAGTTCCGGGACCACCCCCCCGTAGGCGGCGTGGTCCTGCTGGGAGAGGACGATGTTGGAGAGGACGCTCCCGCCGCCGTCGAGAACGGCGGCGGAGGTCTCGTCGCAGGAGGTCTCGAGGCCGAGGAGGGTCACTCGATCAGGGGTAGCAGGACTTCGGCCTCGGCGGGGTCGACCTGCCGGACTTCGTAGAGGCGGTCTCCGGGGACCAGGATGGGGCGCGGGCCCTCGTCCTCGGCGTACTCCACGAAGAGGCCGAGATCGGTTTCGGGATCCAGGGCTCCGATGAGGTCGGCGCCGCCGCGAACGCGCACGGTGACCCGGGGGGGGCTGACCGCGGCGCCGGCAGGCCCCCCGCGGACGGCGACGGGCACCTCCGGGATCTCGTACTCGGCCAGTTCCTGCACGTCGACGATGATCCTCACCTCGCCGGACTCGCCGTCGGAGAGGCGGATCATGGTGTCCGGCGGAGGCCGGACGGCGACCATGCGGTCGACGTCGGCGGTCAACTCCTGCTCCAGGAGGGAGTCGGTCTCCACGGCCTCGACGGACCGCATCTGGCTGGCAGGGCCCACCATGCGCACGGAATCCGGGGAGACGCGGACGCCGCCGACGCGGGTATAGGCATCGGCGACCCGGAGGTCGACCTGGGGGCGAACGGGAAAGCTGCGCTCGGCGCGGCGGTCGACCTGCAGGCTCAGCACGCGGGGCTCGACCACCCTCTCGACACCGATGTCGTACTCGGAGTCGACCACCACCTGGTCCTCCCTCAGGCGCACGGGGAGGGTGCCGGGGCCCCGGGACTTGGGCGCGACCCGCAACTCCAGGTCGGAGGCGGAGGTGCGCAGCAGGTCCATGCCGACGCCCTTGACGACGACGCGGACCGTGGCCGGCGGCGGGCTCGCCAGGACGATGGGAAAGCCGCCGGTGGGGTTGGCGGGATCGGCGACCACCAGGGGGATGTCCAGCTCCCGGTGGAAGGAGTGTCCGCTGATGGCGTAGAGCCACAGGCCGCCGCCCAGCAGGACGGCGCCGAGCTTGAGCCCCCAGTCGGCGAAGAGCCAGCGCCGCATCAGGAGGCCCGCGAGGAGGCTATTTCCAGGATTCCCGGACCTCCTTGCCGACGCTCAGCTCGCCGTTGTCGATCCGGAGGTTGTATCCGCACTCCGGATAGGTGCAGACCCAGGCCTTGTAGTGGATGGCGGCGCCGTCGCGTCCGTAGTCGGACAGCGGGACCAGCACACCCTGCTCGCACTTCAGGCAGGTAGGGAATCCAGTATCCATGCAAGAAGCCCTCCCTCTCGATGATGCCCTCGCTCGGTCAGCGCGAAACGCGCGCCTGCCGCCGGGCACAGGCGCGCACGGCCTCCTCCTGGCCGGGGGTCTCCACCGACCCGGGGCGGCGGCGGCGGACCTCCTCCAGGGCGTCCTCGGGGTCGCTCCCGGTGGCCACGAGATAGCACGCGAGCATGGTACCCGTGCGCCCCAGCCCGGCCCGGCAGTGGACGGCGGCGGCCAGGCCGTCGCCCTCGGCGGCGTGGACGAACTCCAGGAAACGGTCGACCTGCCCGGGGCCCGGGACGGTCATGTCCCGCACCGGCAGATGCAGGTAGCGCAGCCCCCGCGGCTCGGGCCACAGGCCCTGCTCGGTAAGGGAGACCAGGGCGCCCACGCCGGCGCCCTCCAGGGCGCGGAGATCGGCCCCCGTCAGCTCCCCCGAGAGGCCGAAGCCGGCCATGCGGCCGGGGCGGATCCAGCCGAAGTTGTGGATCATGGCGCCGGCGCCTCCCCGGCGGGCGGACCCTCGACCCAGTACTGGCCGTCGGGGCCGACCTCCTTCTTCCAGATGGGGACCTCCTCCTTGAGCCGGTCCACCAGGTGGTGGCAGGCCTCGAAAGCCTCCCGCCGGTGCCCCGCGGCGACGCTCACGAGGATGGAGATCTCGCCGATTTCCAGGCGGCCGACGCGGTGCAGGATGCCGATCCGGCCCACCGGCCAGCGCTCCCGCGCCTGCGCGGCCAGTCGCGCCATGACGCGCTCGGCCATCTCCGGGTAGGCCTCGTACTCCAGGTACGAGGTCTCGCGCTCCCCGGTGCGGTTGCGGACCGTGCCAGAAAAGGTGACGACAGCCCCGTCCCCCGGGGCCCGCACTTGCTCCTGCAGGGCATCCACGGCAATCGCCTCCGTGACGATGCGGAAGACGTCGCCGGAGCCGCCGCTGACGGGCGGGATGAGGGCGACCTCGTCGCCATCGCTCAGGCAGGCGTCGCGGGAGGCGTACTCGGCGTTCACGGCGACCTGCAGCGAGCCCGAGAGAGGCCCGAGGGACGGGTGCGCGCGGCAGAGGGTGTCGAGGAGCACGGCCACGGTGGTGGGCCCATCCAACTCCACGTCGGTTTCCCGGAGGCCGGCGGCTTCACGGCAGGAGGCGAAGAACAGAACCTTCAGACGAGCCATGTCTCTAATGTACAAAGGCCGCCGGATCCCGTGCGGGTTCCGGCGGCCAGGTGGCGCTCCGCGACCATGTCGGCCCGGGCCTCGACTCCCTCTACTGCAGGAGGGTCATCTTCTTCATGGAGGTGAAAGCCCCGGCGCGCAACTCATAGTAGTAGACCCCGCTGCCTACCCTCACACCCCGCGAGTCCCGCCCGTCCCAGGTCTCGCGGTAGCTCCCGGCGGGCAAGGATGCCTCGGTGAGGGTGCGCACCCGCTGGCCGAGGCCGTCGTAGATGCGCAGGGTCACGAAGGAGCCCTCGGCGAGGTCGAAGCGGATGGTGGTGCCCGGGTTGAAGGGGTTGGGGTAGTTCTGGTCCAGGCCGCTGGCGAGCGGTACGACCTGCTCGCCGACAGCGGTGGCAAAGACGACCTCGATGGTGCCGGAGCGGCTGACGGCGCCGTTCAGATCGATCTGCCGCAGGTAGTAGAAGACCACATCCGCGGCGGGCGGATCGACATCGACGAACTCGTAGGTGCGGAACTCGTCGCTGGTGCCGGCGCCCGGAACCAGGTCGCCCACGCGCTCGAAAGTCGCGCCGTCCACGCTGCGGTAGACCTCCCAGCCGAGGTTGTTGGTCTGGGAGGCGACCCCCCAACGCAACAGAATCTCGTCCTCGCCGGCGATCTCACCGGCAAAGCTGGCGAGCTCGGCCGGGACGGGAACATCCCAGGTGACGCTGAAATCGACGCTCAGATCCCGCGACTCGCCACCGGTGTTGGGGGCGCTGGTGGCGGCCGAAACCATGGCGCTGGTACTGCCGGCGGAGTCGTCGCCCTCGGCGTCGAGGGTGATGGAGGCGGACCCGGAGGCGTCGGTGTCCACGCTCACCTCCAGGCTCTCGCCCGCGGCCAGCGAACCCTCGCCCAGCACGTGGACGGTCTCGGAGCCGGAATTGCTCACGGTGAAGGTGACCGCCTGGCCCGCCGCGGCAGCCCCCGTGGCGTCCGCAAAGACGACGCCCACGGTGACCTCGCCGAGGCTGCCGTCAGCGGCCGCGCCCATCTCCAGGGGCGAGTAGTCGGCGCTCACGTCGATGGCGGTGGAGGCGGTCAGACTGGGCTCGGTGACCGGCGGAGGGGGCGGGTTGATCGTCACCGAGAGCCCGAGATCCCCGCCGGAGAACACGTCGCGGTCCTCCCGGCTCGGGCCGATGGAAATCTCGGCGACGCTCAACGATGCCTCCGTCTCGGCCGTGAAACCATCGGAGGTCTTCACCGAAAGGGTGATGGAAGCCTCGCCATCGACCTGATCCGGCGGCGTGACGGCGGCGGCCATGCGCACCTGGTTGTCGGTCCCCTCTTCCACCAGACCCGGTGTCAGCAAGGTCTGGACATCCTCGAAGCCGCCCCCAAGGGCGAGCCTGGCGGAGTTCAGATTGAAGTGGGCGGCGTCGGACACCTGCAGAACAACCTCCAACTGCTTTACCCCGACGAGGCCCTCGGCCGCGACCTCCAGGCGGACCCTCTCGTCCGCCCCCACACCGGAGACGGAAATCTCGCCCACGAGGGTAAAGGCCGCGTTCTCGTTGTCCCCGGCGAGAACCCCGCCGGACACGGCGAGGGTAAGGGCTACGGCGATCGGTGCTGCCTTGCGCAGAATCAGCATTCCTGGGCCCGGGCTGGTTAGGTGTCCGAAGCGAGGGGTGAATGTGGAAGATGGGACCCCGCCCTGGGGCGGGATCCCATCTTCAAACCACGGTGGAACTGAACCTGCCTCCTACTTCAGGAGCAGCATCTTCTTGTGGCTCTGGAACTCCCCGCCCGCGGTGACGCGGTAGAAGTAGATTCCGGAGGACAAGGGCTGCCCACTGTCGTTGGTGGCATCCCACTGGTAGCTGTAGCGGCCAGCGTTCTGGAACTCGCGGTCAACCATCGTCCGCACGACCTGGCCGAGCATGTTGAAGACCTCGAGGGTGACCTCGTTGGCGTCCGGCAGCTGGTACTTGATCGTGGTCTCCGGGTTGAAGGGGTTCGGGAAGTTGTTCTCGAGGGCGTAGACCTCGGGACGCGTCTCGACCCGAATCGCGACCGGATCGGTGATCCGGTTCAACCCGTAGCTGCCGTCCTGCACGCCGCCGGCCATGACCTCGACCAGGCTCTCCTCGATCTCCTCGATGGACCGGAAGACCAGGGTGACGCCCAGATCGCCCTCGCTGACGGTCTCGCCGAAAGCGGCGATGTGGATCTCTCCGTCGGCGTTGGCGATGACCCGCGGCTGAGCCAGACCAGCCTCACCCAGCGGGTTGTTCTCGAAGCGCGGCTCGACGAACTCGAGGTAGCGGTCGTCGAAGTTGACGGTGAACCCGTAACCCCGAACCTCGGCGAAGTCCTCCAGGCTGACCAGCAGGGACATCTCCTCGCCGACGCGCGGCAACTCGCCCGCCGCGTTGTCGATGTAGAAGCGAGCCTCGCTGTTCAGACCGGCCTTCGTCGGCACCGCCTTGCCGATGCCCGCGACCTCCTTGCCAAAGCTCTCGGCGAAGGCGAAGAAGTCGTCGACATCGATGACGTCGTTCGGAATGATGTCGAAGGCGGCCTCGTAGAGGTCGCTCTCGGCGGTCAGACCGAAGTGGTCGGCGAAGATGAAGAAGTCGTCGTAGTCGACGCGGTTGTCAGCGCCGAAGAGCCCGACGATCCGGTTGCCGTCGCCGTCGACGACGGTGTTGCGGATGGCCATGGCCGACTTCACGATCTCCGAGGCGGTGATCTGCTCGAGATCCTTCGGCTCCACCTTGTAGGAGTAGCGCACGCCGTTGGCAGCGGTCAGATCCTCCCAGGAGGAGGAACCGGCCGGGGCTTCGCCCAACAACTGCCAGGCGCCGTCGCCGATGCGGCGGGAGATGTTGTAGCCCACCACGCCGGCGCTGGTGAAGACATTGCCATTCGCACCGACTGCCTGCGGCACCACCGAGGTCATGATGCGGTCATCGATCGACCTCGTCCAGTCGATGGTGATGCTGGCACCGGCGTCACCCGGAGTGTCCAGAGCGCGGACCCAGGTGACCGGGGCGGGCGGGATATCGTCGATGGCCCGCACGGCCTCCTCGGTACGGGTGATGTGGTCGTTCAACTCGCCCTGCACCGACTTCAGGCTCGGAACCAGGCCGCCGCGCTCGTGGAAGGCCAAGGCCTCCGGAGTCAGCGTGGCGAAGACCGGACCTTCCAGGTTGCCCTGGGCGGCCTCCCGGCTCCGGACCATCGTCTCGGCCATCAACTCGTAAGGCATGGAGACGGACTGGGTGACGGTGAAGGCACGCTTGTTGTCGGTGGCGGTGGTGTCCGTAGTGGTCTCCTCGCCGCCGTCCTCGGAGCCGTCGTCCTCGGAGCCGTCGTCTTCGGCACCATCGTCCTCCATACCGTCATCTTCGGCGCCGTCATCCTCCATACCGTCGTCTTCCATACCGTCGTCGTCGGCCATTCCGTCGTCGGCCATTCCGTCATCGGCGCCGCCCGTACGGGTGGCATCGCTGGCGAGGCCCTGGCTCTCGGCGGTGACGCCATAGAAAGTGGCATCCCCGTCGAGGGTGGCGACTACGACGCGCATGACGTCAACACCGGGGATCGCGTCCACATGACCCCAAGCCACCGGCTGGATCGTGGGCTCGGACAACTCGACGACGTTACCCTCATCGTCAGTGCCCTGGGTGACGGTGACGTCACGCCAGATGCGGTAACCGCCGTCGAGGGTAGAGTGATTGTCGGAGAGGTCGAAGGTGAGCATGACGAACCCACCCTGGTCGCCCTGGCCGAGGGCGCCCTTGTAGTCCTCGCCGACCAACTTGTCGGGAGCGTCCGGACGGTGATCCTGCGGCTGGTCCCCGTCATCAGTGCCGTCGTCGGTGGGGGGGCCCACCACCGGCCGCTCGGTGACCGTCACCGTCTTGGTGGCCACCGTGGTCGTTTCCCCGGTGACGTTACGAATGGTGAGTGGCAGCTCTCCGAGGTGGGCGTTGCTGCGAATGGAGAAGGTGGCCACGCCGTTCTTGACCTGCAAAGCACCCGGGGGCAACTCGACCCCGATGACGGACGTGCTCACCTCGACATAGTTGTCCTCGTTCAGGACCGTGTTCCCGAAGGCGTCGACGTATGTCAAACGAACGTCGACCAGCGAGTGGAGATACACCGTATCGCTGACGGAGATGGTGATCTCCTTGTACGCGGCATGCTTGATGACGAGGGAGGAGTCCAGCTTGCCGACGAAGGTAGTGTCGCTGTCGCTGGTGAGATCCTCCACCTTGACCGTGTGGGTCTCCGGCGCCTTCTGGGCGTTTATCTTCACGTCGGCCTTCCAGGACACCGTGCCATTGACCCTGCCGACGCCCCAAGCGTCACTCGTGAGCCTCGCCTTGCCAGCGGGCATGCCCTCGGTGATCACGCCCGTGCCGGAGAGGGTCAGGCCATCGCCGGAACCGCCGGAGACGGTCACCACGGCATCGTTGTTGTAATCGACCTTGCCGTAGGCGAGGGCGGCCTCCTTCGGCTTGTTCCACGCGCTCACCGTGACGGTGACCTGGGGATCCTTGTGGGCCGCAATCTGCCCGCTACCTGCGAGCTTGCCCTTGTCGTCCGTCCGCGTCCCTCCGGGCGGATTCGAGGAAAGACTGAAGTAGGTGATCTTCGGCACCACATAGTTGGTGTCGTAGGTCATCTGTCCGGCCGAGGTGAGCTTGTAGTTTCCGGCCAAGTCGGCGCCAATGATCTTCAACTCGTACTTGGTGTCGTCGACCAGGCCCGTGTCTTTCCGGGCGGCGTTGATGAACGTCTCATGCTCGAGGACCTGCTCCGTCAAGTCGAGCAACTCTCCACCGGCCAGGGCCCTGGTCTTCTGACCCGTCCTGTCCCGGCCACTGATGTACTCCCAAATGACGAGGACGCTGTCGGCGTGCTCGCTGAGGGAGAACCTGACGTCAGCGGTGCTCGTCTCCTCGATCGTGCTGATATCGGCCTCCGTCGGGAAGAGGCCGTTGAAGGCGAGATCGTCCACGTCGACGTAGACATCGGCGCGCTCGGCGGCCGGTCCCGCGTTGTTGGCGAAGTCCGTGCCGCTCACCTTGATCGTCTTGACGCCGGTCTTGAGCACGCCTACGCCGGTGGTGTCGTGCTCCGCAAACGTCGTCGTGTTGGGTGTCGTCCGAATCGAGCTGACCCGGTTTCCGTCGCCCGTGGCAAAGACGAGGCGAATCTTGCCCGCTGCATTCAGCGCGGGGTCGTTGTCCATGTAGGCTATCGTCGAATCCGCGGCTACGGAAGTGGTGGGATCAGTGTCAGGGTCAGAATCGACCAACCGCACATGGGCCGTCGTGCCGTCGTCCTGGGGCACCATTTCCCACTTGCGGACTCTCGTGCCCTTGTTGTTGATCTTGAGGACCGTACCCCCGAGATCAAAATTCAGGTTCTTGTACTTCTCCGCGTCCCACAACTTGTAGAGGATCGCATTCTCGTCGTGCTGGACACCGGAATTGATGGTACCGTCGGTGACGGTGTCGGGGCTGGCGACCTCAAGGGTGTCACTCGACTTCTTGAAGTCGCTGTTGGGAACACCATCAATGACCGGCTTCTTGGTGTCGATGAGGAAGGGCAAAGCAGCCGTGGCACCGCCTTCACTCTCGTCCGCGCCAGCGGGGGTGCCGCGACTGCGGTTTCCGTGCTCGTCGACGAGATAGGCTATGGCCCGGGTTCTCTCCACAAAGTCCACGCTACCATCGAGAACAGCACCTTGGCTCAGGGTATCCAGACCCACGAGATCCCCAAAGTCCCCCTCGGCAAGGTTCTGCCGGAAGCTGAGGGTGTCGATCCTGGTGATCTCGAGGGGGACGTTCCAAGCCTTCTTCGCGCTGCCGACGGCCGCGGCACCGGTGGTTGCGTCCCAAGTCATGTCGACGACTTCGACTTGAACCGTGTGGTTCTTATCGAGGATCAGGCCCATATTGCCGGGACCCACCTTGACATCCAACTGCAGTTGATCCCCGATGCCGGCCACCTCGGCCCTTGTGTCATCATCTGCACCGCCTGTAGCGGTGTTGTTCCCGTGCGTGAACACGGCGGTGACCGTCTCGCCATGGATCCCGTCCCCTCCGACGGCGATCAGCCCATCCGGCGGGGGGGGACGGTCGGCGTCGATGCCGAAGAGCACATTGCCCGGGGAGGTCGCGGACCTCTTGCCGGACCCGGAGTCGTCCACAGGACTAGCAGTTCCGTCGGCCGTCTCTTGGTCCACCGCGATCGCCACGGCATGAATGCCTCCTGCATGCATGCCGCTGGAGACGTGGATCTTGCTCTTCCAGACGTAGGTGACCTCGACCTGCTCGTCGTCGACAGCGACGGAACTGGCGTCGCCGCCCCAGTAGTGGGTGGAATCCCTGTTGCCATTCGACTTTTGAATGCGAACGATGACCATCCCAGGCCCAACGAGTAACGCGTCACCGCCCGTCAAGCCCAGAGCGCTGTTGATCGCGGCGGCGTCCGTCGGGGGGGCGAGGGTGGCGGGCTGGTCCTCGGATCCCTTGCCGCCACCATTGGCGATGCCGGCGCCATCGGACACGATGCTGTCCGCCGTGACCAAGGCGATGATCACGCCGTCTCCGGGCAGGGGCGTGAAGTCCCTGACCGTGGCTGTCACCGTGAACTCGCCGCCGATGGCGAGGGTGGCTCCCGAGTCGGGCGCGGTGATGGTCACGCTGCGCACCGAGGTCTGAGCCTCAGCGACGCCGACGGCCCCGAAGCCGATCACCAGCGCGGCGAAAAGGGCTGCGTAATTCCTGCGCTGCATCTTCTTCCTCCTCAGGGAGCCCAGTCCCTGTCCTGGTTTCTGCAGAAAAGTTCTGACGTAATGCGGGGATTCAGTGAGTATTCGCTCCATAATATCACCGGCTCCTATGGGGTGTCAAGCGAATTCTTGGTCTGGCAGGGGTACCGGCCCAAGAGTTTCAAAGGTAGGGTACATCCCCCTTGGGTTCAACCCCCAACCCCGCTTCGGAACCGGTGCCGCCGCAGGGCCAGGGCCGCCCCGGCCAGGACGACAGCGGCGCTGGCGGCGCCGGCGGCGCGGGCGCGGGCCACGGGCGGGGAGCGGTAGCGCAGCTCCACCATGTGCTCGCCCGCCGGCACGGGAACCGCCTTCCAGACGTAGTCGGCGCGCAACAGGGGGGCGGGCCGGCCGTCGACGAGGGCGCGCCAGTGGGGGTGGTAGTTGTCGCCGATCACGAGCAGGCGGGGCCCGCCGGCGGACAGGTTGAGACGCACCACGCCCTCGCGGTAGTCGTAGACCTCCTCGGTCACGTGATCGCCGCCCAGATCGGCGTCCGGGCCGGGCAGGTCGATGGGGGGCGGCTCCTCCAGCAATACGGTGCGGCGCAGGTCGTAGCGCCCCTCGCGCAGGGCGGTGAGGACCTCCGCCTCGCCGGGCAGGACCTCGGCGTGGGGCGCCAGGTGGAACCACGGCAACGCCGTCCGGTTGGCGTAGAGGCGCAGGTCACGCCCCGCGAACACCTCGGGGAAGCCCTCGGCTCGCAGCTCGACGGCGCGCGGTGTGACGAGGAAGCGGGCGCCCATGAGGTCGAGGATCGGGCGCGCGGCGCCGAGGATCTGGCCGTCGGTCCAGCGCACGTCGCGGCCCTCGGCGTGGCGGGCGCGCAGCACGCTCTCCACGGGCTCCAGCTCTCTCAGCAGGCGGTCGTAGCGGCGCAGGGTGAAGTTGGCGAAGCCGGTGGCCACGTCGGCGCCGTCGAGGTGGTAGCGCGCGTCCTTGAGGAAGCCGTGGCCCGGCACGGGGAAGAGGCGGAAGCGGCCGGGCTGCCGCTCGAGGAAGGCGCGCACCTCGGGGTTGGCCTGGCGGTAGTCGGCGTAGTCGTCCGGGTCTTCGTACTTGAGGAAGAGGCGGTCGATGCGCCAGGTGTCGGCCACGGTGAGGGCGGCCAGGCCGAGGACGAGGAGGCCGGCGCCGACGCGGTTGCGCAGATGCAGCAGCAGCAGGGCGGTGCCGGCGGCGCATACGCCGGCGCCGATGAGGCCCCCGCGGGCGAGCCAGGGGGCGGCGGCGGTCATGGCGCGGCGGCGGAACTCCGGGGCGTCGGACCAGAGGAGGGCGGTCCATGCCTCGGTGACCAGGCGCGGCGCGAGAGCGATGACGAGGCAGAGGCCGGTGAGGACGGCGCCGGCGACGAGGATGCGGCGCGAGAGGATGGGCGCGTCGGCGCCGGGGCGCAGGACGCGGCCGAGGCCGAGGGCGGCGAGGGCGACGGCGGGAAAGGCGAAGAGGAAGGCGGCCATGCCGATGGTGCGCAGCTCCTTGCCGCCGGGCAGGAGGTGGTAGGCGACATAGTGGACGGGGGTGTGGCCGCCGAGGGTGAAGGCGGCGGCGGCGGCGAAGAGGAGGCCGAGGAAGAGCACGAGGGGGCTGGCGCGGGCGCCGGGGACCGCGGCGAGGGCGAGGAGGAGGACGAGGATGCCGAAGTACTCGGAGTTGAGCTTCATCGGGTTGCGGCCCCAGTAGCGGTTCCGCTTGTCGGTGGGGTCGTCGAAGCCGCCGAACTCCGGCACGACGAGGGAGGCGATCTCCTCCGGGTGGAGGGACCAGCTGCGGGCGTGGGCCAGCTGCTCCTCGGGCGTGCGGCCGGTGCCGTCGTGGACGGCGGCGCGCTTGGACTCGGTCTTGACGTGCAGGTAGGGCGGGTAGACGCCCTCGGCGGCGAGGCCGAGTCCGAGGGCGGCGGCGGCGGCGAAGAGGCCGGCGCGCTCCGCCAGGCGGGGGAAGGTCAGTCCCCGCAGGCGCAGGTGGACGAGCTTATAGATGGTATAGGCGCCGGTGCCCAGGAGGGCGTACTGCATCATCTGCAAGTGGGGGGTGAAGATGCCGATGGCGATGAGGACGGGGAGGGCGGCCCACGAGCCGAGGGCCTGCCGGCCGCCGTCCATGCCGCGCTCCACGCAGAGGAGGAGGAAGGGGAAGAGGGCGATGACCGACATCTTGGCGTAGTGGCCGGCGAAGGGGAAGCTGAGGAAGGTGGGGGCCGAGAGGAAGGCGAGGCCGCCCCAGAGGGCGGCCCAGCGGTGGACGCCGACCTGCCGCAGGTAGAGGAACATGCCGTAGCCGGCGGCGAAGACGACGAGGATGTAGCGCCAGCCGACGGTGCGCTGGTGGGTGGTGAACAGCTCGATGAGGTAGGTGGGGAAGAACTTGTGGCGGATCTCCTCGGAGACGGGGTAGCCGCCCATGATCGGCGACCAGGCCGGGGGCACGAGGTCGCGCAGCTTCTCCGCCACCGGCGCCTTGCCGCGGTGGAAGTCGAGGCCCACGTCGTGGCCGAAGATGACCTTGCCGCTGAGAGGGAACTCCCAGAAGTAGACGAGGGCCACCAGCGCGAAGAGGGCGGGGGCGAACCAGGGGCGGGAGATGTACTGCCGGAGGGCGGGGGCGGCGGGGGCTGCTTCAGGCGGGGCGGGGGCCTCGGCCTTCGGCCGGGGGGCCGCCTTGCGGCGTTGGTCGCGCCTGCGGTCCTGCTTGCCCATGGTGTGGCCTGTTCCAGTCGGGGGGCGGCCCGGGAGACGCGGGAACTACTGTATTGGCAGGGCGGCCACCGGGTGGTTCCTGGAGGCGCCGGAACCTGGCCTCATGGAGCGGCGGGGTCGTCCTCCACATCCGGGAACGGCGGATTCACCCCCTGCCGCCGCGCCCAGGCGTTGGCCTCCCGGCAGGTCTTCAGCCGGCCTTCCCGGCGGCCCTCCTCAAGGCCTTCCTGGCGCGCCTCTTCGTGCTGGCGCGCCAGACGGTCCTTCATCCATTGCGTCATGACCCCGGTCATTTCAACTCCTTGGACCCGCTTGTCCTACAGATGATACTCCCGGGCCACGCGAGATACCGCGCTGCTACCGGCTGACGGCGGGGTCGTCCTCCACATCCGGGAACGGTGGGTTCAGCCCCTGCCGCCGCGCCCAGGCGTTCGCCTCCCGGCAGGTCTTCAGCCGGCCCTCCTCAAGGCCTTCCTGGCGGCCTTCCTGGCGGCCCTCCTGGCGCGCCTCTTCGTGCTGGCGGGCCAGACGGTCCTTCATCCATTGCGTCATGACCCCGGTCATGTCCACTCCTTGGAGGATGGCAAAAGGTATGCAGACGGCTGCGATGACGACCTCCCCCAGACCTCGCATGATACCCAGAGAGGTATCAACAAGACCCTTCCCCCCGGTGACCTCCGACCAAACTACAAGACCAGACCCGTAGAGGGCGATGGCCAGGAATCCGGTCACGAACCAGACCCGCTTGTCCTCGACGATCGACCATATCCCGACTCTTGCCCCGGATTCCGGCTCCATTCAGAAGCTCCATGGTCGATGATACTCCCGGGGCTTCCTGCCCGCAATGAATGGCCGCCGGCTTGCAGTGCTGGCAGGCGGCCAAGGGCCGGGGTGGTCCCGGAGGCGCCGGGATCCGGCCTCATGGGGCGGCGGGGTCGACCTCCACATCCGAGGACGGAGGCGCCAGCCCCTGCCGCCGAGCCCAGGCGGCCTCCCTGCACGCCTCCATCATGCCTTGCATGTCCTCCGTCCATGCCTGCCCAACTCCCTCTTTCCAGCCTATCTCGAATCCCTCCTTCCAGCCTATCTCGAATCCCTCTTTCCAACCCTGTCTGCGCGCCTCTTCGTGCTTGCGCGCCAGACGGTCCTTCATCCACTGCGTCATAACCCCGGTCATGTCAACTCTCTTGAGTAAGTCGCCGGCCGCTTACAGGGTGCCCTTGGTGGAGGGCACGCCGGAGACGCGGTCGGAGCGCAGGGTGGCCATGTCGAGGGCGCGGCCCAAGGCCTTGAAGATCGCCTCGATGCCGTGGTGGTCGTCGGCGCCGCGGAGCAGGTCGATGTGCAGGTTCAGGCGCCCGTGGTCGGTGAAGGCGCGCAGGAACTCGGGGACGAGGGCCACGGGCAGGCCGCCCACCGAGCCGTCGCGGAAGGCGGCGTTGACGGCCAGGTAGGAGCGTCCGGAGAGGTCGACCACGGCCCGGGCGAGGGCGTCGTCCATGGGGACGTAGGCGTGGCCGAAGCGCTGGATGCCGGCCTTGTCGCCGAGAGCCTCGCCCAGGGCCTGGCCGAGGCAGATGCCGACGTCCTCGACGCTGTGATGGGCGTCGACGTCGAGATCTCCGCGGCAGGTGAGGGTGAGGTCGAAGAGGCCGTGGCGCGTGAAGGCGTGGAGCATGTGGTTGAAGAAGCCGACGCCGGTGCTGGCCTCGCAGCGGCCGGTGCCGTCGAGGACGAGGGTGAGGTCGATCTCGGTCTCGGAGGTGCGGCGCTCGACGCGGGCGCGGCGGGCGTCGCTCACGGCGAGCCCTCCCGGCTCCAGGCCTGGAGACGGACCTCGACGGCGCGGGCGTGGGCCTCGAAACCCTCGGCGCGCGCCAGGCGGGTGACGTCGGCGGCGGCGGCGCGCAGGCGCTGGGGCGTGTAGGCGACGACGCTGGTGGCCTTGACGAAATCGGAAAGGCCGAGGGAGGAGGAGAACCGGGCGGCGCCGTTGGTGGGCAGGACGTGGTTGGTGCCGGCGTAGTAGTCGCCCACCGGCTCGGTGGAT
Organism: Candidatus Latescibacterota bacterium; assembly: GCA_022827165.1. The sequence goes on along the minus strand of JAJDTN010000076.1, from coordinate 3,960 downwards.
GCCTCGCCGAGGAAGACGGCGCCGGCGTTGCGGACGCGCTCGAGCCACTCCCAGGGCTCGGCGACGAGAAGCTCCAGGTGCTCGGGGGCGAGGCGGTCGACCAGCTCGACGCCGGTCCGAAGGTCGGGGACGACGACGACGACGCCGTAGCGCGACAGGGCGCGGTCCACGGCGTCGAGGCGCGGCAGGGCCGCCTTCTGACGCTCCACCTCGTCGCGCACGGCGCGGGCCAGATCCGCGGACGGGGTGATGCAGAGGGCGGCCTCGAAGCCGGAACCGTGCTCGGCCTGGGAAAGCAGGTCGGCGGCGATGAAGGCGGGAGATGCGGTGTCGTCGGCGAGCACGGCGATCTCCGACGGGCCGGGGACCATCTCGATGCCGACGAGGCCGTAGACCTGGCGCTTGGCGGCGACGGTGTAGGGGCCGCCGGGGCCGACGATCTTGTCGACGGCGGGGACGGTGCCGGTGCCGTGAGCGAGGGCCGCCACCGCCTGGGCGCCGCCGATGGCGTAGACCTCGTCGAGGCCGAGGAAGCCGGCGGCGGCGAGCAGCCCGGGGTGGGGCAGGCCCGAGGGCAGGGGCGGGGTGACGACGCAGATCTCGTCGACGCCGGCGACCTGGGCGGGGACGGCGGCCATGAGGAGGCTGGAGATGAGCGGCGCCTCGCCGCCGGGGACGCAGATGCCGACGCGGCGCAGGGGCGTGATGCGCCGGCCGAGGACGACGCCGTCGCCGTCGTCGCGGAACCAGGTGTCGGCTTTCTGGGCCTCGTGGAAGGAGCGGATGTTGGCGGCGGCGCGCTCGATGGCGCCCATGAGGGCGGGATCGGCGGCGTTCAGGGCGTCGTCCAGGGCCTTCTGCGGCACGCGGAAGCGGCCCGGCGTGAGGCGCACCCCGTCGAAGCGGACGGTGTACTCGGCGACCGCCTCGTCGCCGCGGTCGCGCACGGCGGCGACGATGGCGGCGGCGGTCCTCTCGATGTCGGCGGGGATGGCGCCGCGGCGGCCGAGGACCTCGGCGAGACGGCCCTCCAGGGGGCCGCCGGTGGTGTAGTGGACGAGGTCGAGCATGCCCGGGCCTTCAGTAGACGACCTTGTTGAGGGGGTACTCGATGATGCCCTCGGCGCCGCAGCGCTTGAGCCGCGGGATCAGGTCGCGGACGACGGTCTCGTCGGCGATGATCTCCACCGCCGCCCAGGCTTCGTCGGCCTGGCCGGAGACGGTGGGCGCGTGCAGGGCGGGCAGGTTCTGCATGACCTCGGCGAGGCGGTCGCGGGGGACGTTCATCTTCAGGCCCACCTTGGACTCGGCCTCCAGGGCGCCGAGGAGGAGGGTGAAGAGGTTCTCGGCCTTGCGCCGCTTCCAGCCGTCGGCCCAGGCGGCGTGGTTGGCGATGAAGCGGGTGGTGGACTCGAGCATGACCTCGACGACGCGCAGGCGGTTGGCGCGCAGGGAGGAGCCGGTCTCGGTGCAGTCGACGATGGCGTCGGCGACCCCGGGGATGCCGGCCTTGACCTCGGTCGTGCCCCAGGAGAACTCGACCTCGGCGTCGATGCCGCGGGCCTGGAGAAAGCGGCGGGTGACGCCCACCAGCTCGGTGGCGATGCGCTTGCCGCGCAGGTCCTCCGCCGCCCGGATGGGAGAGTCCTCGGGGACGGCGATGACCCAGCGCATGGGCCGCGACGAGGTCTTGCTGTAGCGCAGCTCGCCGATCTCGTGGACGTCGGCGTCGCACTCCATGACCAGGTCGTGGCCGGTGACCCCCACGTCGACGACGCCGCGCTCGACATAGTGGGCGATCTCCTGGGCGCGGAACATCATGCCCGACAGCTCGGGGTCGTCGACCTCGGGCTCGTACGAGCGCGAGGGCAGGTGGATGCGGTAGCCGGCGCGCTCGAAGAGGCGGAAGGTCGCCTGCTGCAGGCTGCCGGAGGGAAAGCCGATGCGCAGGCCGGGGGCGGACTCCGTCATCCGGAGACCCGCGCGCCCGGCGGCGCCGCGGCCCCGGCGGCGAGGTTGTCGAGGGCGCGGCCGGCCTCGCGGCGGTCCTCGTCGGTGCCGCCTTCGGCGAGGCGGCGCAGGGCGGGAGCCGCGGACGGCGGCGGGCCCATCTGCTCCAGGGCGCGGACCGCCTTGGTGCGGATGCTCTGGTAGGAGTCCCCGAGGCTGGCCACGAGGGCCTCCTCGACGGCGGCGCGCTCGGCGCCGGCCAGGGGCCCGGGCGAGCGGGGCGCGCGGCCGACGGCGGCCTGGCCGAGGGTCTGGACGGCGACGTGGCGCACCTTGGCCTCCTGGTCGCCGGCGAGGCGTATCAGGCCGTCGACCATGCCCTCGTACCCGAGGTGGCGGGCGCTGCCGAGGGCGGCGATGCGGATGCCGGGGACGGGGTCGTGGAAGGCGCGCTCGATCACCCCCCGCACGGAGTCACCGAGGGCGGCGTGGAGGGTGTCGTCGAAGCAGGGGCCGAGGGCCTGCATCACCGGCTTGCGGAGGATCTTGGACGGGGTCTCCGCGAACCGCAGGAGCGACGGCAGGGCCTTCTTCGCCTTCATCTCCCCCAGACCCCAGGCGGCGTACGCGGCGACGTTGTAGGAGTCGTCGTCGAGGAGGCGGATGAGGGCGTCGGTGGCCCGGGGGTCGCGCATGCGGCCGAGAAGGCGGGCGACCTCGAAACGCACCCGCTTGTACGAGGATTGGGTCTCCTGGATGAGGCGGGGCACGACGCGGTCGCCGTAGAGCAGGAGCTTGCCCGCGGCCTTCTCGCGGACCTCGGACTGGAGGCTGCGCAGGAGCTGGATCTGCGGCTCGGGGTCGGGCTTGGCGCAGGCCGCGGCCAGGAGGGCGGCCAGGGCCACGAGGCCGACAGCCCCCGCCGCGCGGGCGATGTACCTGCTCTTCGCGTTCATGTATTCAACGATAAGGCTGCCCTCCAACAGAGTCCACGAGGGCCGGCGCCGGGGGCGGATCCCGCAGCAGGGCCTCGCGCTCGTCGCAGCGGCGCAGGGCCGAGGCCGCTACCGAGGCCCATCCGGAGCCGGCGTAGGACTCCACCAGCCGCTGGTAGAGGGGGCGGGCGCGGCGGCGCCGGCGAGCCCCACTGCGAGGGGCGGGAAAGCAGCCCCCTGGGTGGTAGGCAGCTTGACGTACCCGTACTATCTTATTGGCGGAGCAGTGAGGGATTCGGTTCCACTTGGTGATCCAGAGGTGGGATATGGTGTCCGAAACGACCAAGGAACTCTTGTGGCAGGGGCTTGTGGATGCCACGCACTTGTCCAGGTATTACGCCTATCTGACCAAGAGACACATGAGTCGCCAAAGGTGGACAAGAGGAGGATTGCTCGTTTCTGCCATCCTTGGATTCTCCGGGCTATTCGAGGCAGTCCCTATCGGGGTTTCCGTGGTAGGCAACGTGGCTGTCGTCATCGTGGTCGTGATCGATTTCATGCACGACTATGGCCCCAAGGCAGCCACCTTGAACGCCACGAGCATTGTGTGCGCGAAGGTCGAAGATCAGCGACACGCACTATGGGCCGATGTGGTCGAGGATCGTATTGAAGAGGACAAGGCCAGGGAGATCAATTCCCAGTTGGAGCGCCTGATCTCGGAGGCCGCGGTTGCACCGAGCTACTTGTCCGTAGAGCTCGACGACGATCTGAACCAAATCAGCTACGAGGAATCCACTGAGATGCTAAGAAGTCGCTATGCAATCAGCGAGGCGTAGTACGGAGAGGGCCTCAAGGCCGCCTCGCCCCCGGCCCCCCAATCAGCCTCCGCCCCCCAAGCCACCGCCGAAGCCGCCGAGGACGTAGGAGCCAAGGAGTAGCGGCAGCCCAACGAGCGTTGGTCGTTTCCGGGGCTCAAGCTTCTCCCCCCGGCCCGCCCAGGCGGGCCGGATCTCCATGGCACAGATCGCGCTAGTGCTCCGTTAAGGATTGGGACTTGTACTTTTCCGTAAGTCGT
>JAJDTN010000321.1 GCA_022827165.1 Candidatus Latescibacterota bacterium | reverse complement strand
TCTCGAAGTCGTCCACCTGCCGCCGCGTGCGGGGATAGCCGTCGATGGCGAAGCCGCGGTGCAGGTCGCCCCGGCCGAGACGTGCCGCCACCAGCGCCAAGACATGGGCATCGGGGACCAGGTGGCCGCGCCGCAGGCGGTCCTCGATCCGGCCGCCGAGCTCGGTGCCCTCGGCCACGGCGTCGCGCAGCATGTCGCCGGTGGAGATGTGGACGACCCCGTAGGCTTGCTCCAGCCGGCGGGCCTGGGTGCCCTTGCCGGAGCCGGGGGCCCCGAGGAGGATCAACTGCACGCGGTCTGCCCTGGGGTGGCGTGAGACGCGTGGGCGCCTTCGTTGAGGGGGGTAGGCGAAAACGCGTAGTATAGGGGGCGGCGCCCGTTCCCCGCAAGTGAAGATCGGGGCCAAGTGACGGCGCAGACTGGAGATAGACGAGGTGGCCATCGGTGGTTTTCGCGCTCTGCTGATCGCTCCGGCCGTGGCTGCGGCGGCCCTCGGGGCGCCGTGGGACCCGGAGCACCTGGCGGGAATCGAGCCGCGGCGCTATACCGCCTTCCGCGCCTCCGGGGCGGTCGTCGTCGACGGCTCCCTCGACGAGCCCTCCTGGCAGCACGCCCCCTGGACGCAGCTCTTCGTCGACATCGAGGGCGACCTCAAGGCGGCGCCGCGGCTGCAGACCCGGGCCAGGATGCTGTGGGACGACGAGCACTTCTACGTCGCCGCCTTCCTCGAGGAGCCCCATGTCTGGGCCACCCTCACCGAGCGCGACGCCGTCATCTTCCACGACAACGACTTCGAGGTCTTCGTCGACCCCGACTGGGACACCCACAACTACTACGAGTACGAGGTCAACGCCTTCGGCACCGAGTGGGACCTGCTGCTGGTGCGGCCCTACCGCGACGGCGGGCCCCCGGTCCACGCCTGGGACATTCCCGGCCTGCGCACGGGGGTCCGGGTCTACGGCACGATCAACGACCCCGGCGACGAGGACGAGGGCTGGTCGGTGGAGATCGCCTTCCCCTGGGAGGGGCTGCGCCGTCCCAGCCGCACCGCCGTGCCCCCCGAGGACGGCCACATCTGGCGGATCAACTTCTCCCGCGTGCAGTGGCGGGTCGTGGCCGCCGAGGACGGGCAGGGCTACGTGAAGATCCCCGGCGAGCGCGAGGACAACTGGGTGTGGTCGCCCCAGGGCCTGATCAACATGCACTTCCCGGAGCAGTGGGGCTACGTGCGTTTCGCCCACGAGGTGGTCGGCCCCGGGGCCGCCGGCGGCGACTTCGAGCTGCCGCCCGAGGACGCGGCGATCCGCCTGCTGCGGGAGATCTACTGGCGGCAGCGGGTCCGCGCCCGCAAGGGGCTGGCCTACGCCGCCGGGCCCGAGAGCCTCGGACTCGCGCCCCGGACGGTGGACGGCTTCCACTGGCCGCCGGGGATCGCGGCGGCGGAGCACGGGTACGAGGCCTGGGTCGAGGAGGCCGCCGACCTGCACGGCGACGGCGCCATCAACCGCTGGCTGCTGACCGAGGACTCGCGGGTTCGGAAGGTGAAGAGGCCGGAGCCGCCGGCGCCCGCCGCCCCCGCCGCGCCTTGAGGAGCACCATCAGCGACGACACGTCGGCGGGGGAGACGCCCGAGATGCGCGACGCCTGCCCCAGGGAGCGGGGCCGCACGCGCCCGAGCTTCTGGCGCGCCTCCGAGGAGAGCTGGCGCGCCTCCGCGTCGTAGTCGAAGTCCTCCGGGATGCGCAGCGTCTCCATGCGCCGCAGCCGCTCCACCTCCTCGGCCTGACGGTCGACGTAGCCGGCGTACTTGATCCGCGCCTCCACGCACTCCCCCGCCTCCGGCGTCAGCGGCCGCCGGGGGGGCGCCAGGGCGGCGATGTCGGCATAGCGCAGCTCCGGCCGCCGCAGCAGGTCGCGCAGCAGGGGAGGCTGGCGCACCGGCGCCGTCTGCCGCTGCCGCAGCAGCTCGTCGAGGCCCTCCCCCAGGGGCAGGCGCTGCGACTCCAGGCGCTCCATCTCGGCGGCGATGCTGTCGCGCTTGATCTCGTACTTCCGCCAGCTCTCGTCGTCGACGATGCCGAAGCGGCGGCCGTGCTCCGTGAGGCGTTCGTCGGCGTTGTCCTCGCGCAGCAGCAGGCGGTACTCCGCCCGCGACGTGAAGATGCGGTAGGGCTCCGTCGTCCCCTTGGTCACCAGGTCGTCGATGAGCACGCCGATATACGCCTGGGAACGGTCGAGGACGAAGCCATCCTCGCCGCGGGACTTGAGGACGGCGTTGATCCCCGCCATCAGCCCCTGGGCGCCCGCCTCCTCGTAGCCGGTGGTGCCGTTGATCTGCCCGGCGAAGAACAGCCCCCGCACCTGCTTGGTCTCCAGGGTGGGGTAGAGCTGGGTGGGCTCCGCGTAGTCGTACTCGACGGCGTAGGCGGGCCTCATCATCTCGGCCCGCTCGAGGCCGGGCAGGGAGCGCAGGACGGGCCGCTGCACCTCCTCGGGCAGGCTCATGGAAAGGCCGTTGATGTAGTGCTCGTGAGTGCGCAGGCCCTCGGGTTCGACGAAGATCTGGTGCCGGTCGCGGTCGGCGAAGCGCACCACCTTGTCCTCGATGGAAGGGCAGTAGCGCGGACCGACCCCCTCGATGCGGCCCGAGTACATCGCCGAGCGCTCGAGATTGTCGCGGATCAGCTGGTGGGTCCCGGCGTGGGTGTACGTGATCCAGCAGGGGATCTGGGGCAGGGCGGGCCCCGCGGTGCGGCAGGAGAAGGTGGGCGGCGGCTCGTCCCCCGGCTGCGGCTCCAGGGCGGAGAAGTCGATGGTCCTGCCGTTAACGCGCGGCGGCGTGCCCGTCTTCAGGCGGCCGATCCGGAACCCCAGACCCGCGAGCCCCTCGGCGGCGCGGTCGGCCGAGCCCTCGCCGGCGCGGCCGGCGGCGTACCGGAAGTCGCCCACGTGGATCTTGCCGCGCAGGAAGGTCCCCGTCGTCAGGATGACGGTGCGCCCGGAGTAGACGATCCCCCCCTTGACGCCGATGCCGCGCACGGCGCCGTCCTCCACCCGCAGGCTCTCCATCATGCCCTGGCGCACGTCGAGGCGGGGCTGGGCCTCGCAGGCGTACTTCAGCTCGAGCTGGTAGGCCTTCTTGTCGCACTGGGCGCGGGTGGCGCGCACCGCCGGGCCCCGGCGCGTGTTGAGGCGCCGGAACTGGATGCCGGCGAGGTCGGTGTTGACGCCCATCTGGCCGCCGAGGGCGTCGATCTCCTTGACCATGTGGCCCTTGCCGATGCCGCCGATGGCGGGATTGCACGACATCTGGCCGATGGTGTCGAGGTTCATCGTCACCAGCAGGGTCTCGGCGCCCATGCGCGCCGCCGCCAGGGCCGCCTCGGTGCCGGCGTGGCCGCCGCCGACGACGATCGTCTCGTAGCTCTTGGGGTAGGTGGCGGCCACGGCTCAGCCGGGGTTGGCGGCGTCGTACTCGGCTGCCAGCTCCTCGATGAGGCGGCCGAGCAACTCCTCCGGCTCGCCGTCGCCGGTGCGCTTCTCGGTCCACTGCCACTGGGCCAGGTAGTCGTCGGTGCCGGCGAGACCGTCGCGCATGGCGACGCGGTCGATGGCCTGCTGGAAGCGGTCGGGCAGGGGCCGGGAGAGGGGCCGCCGGCCGCCGAAGACGCGGACCTGGGCGGGGATGTCCCGCCAGTAGAGGACCTGGTACTCAGCCATCGTCGGCGCCGGCGTCGAGGCCGTCGCGGAAGGCGCGGATGTGGTCGGGGGTGGTGCCGCAGCAGCCGCCGATGAGCCAGGCGCCCGCCTGTTGCAGCGCGTCGAGGCTCGCGATCATCACATCCGGACCCTGCAGGTAGTAGGTCTGGCGGGTTTCGCGGTCCAGCTTCGGCAGACCCGCGTTCGGGTAGGCGGCCAGGCGGAGGCCGTTCAGGCCGCGCGCGGCGAGGGCCGCGGCGGTCTGTCTCGTGCCCTCGATGGCGTAGGCCATGCCGGAGTGCTCCTCGCGCCGGGACTCGGCGCCGCAGTTGAGGCCGAAGATGTCGATCGAGGGCAGCAGATCGTCGCCGCCGGAGTGCTCCCCGGAGCCGAGGATCTCGACGGCGTCGGCGGGGGAGTGGCCCCAGTCGGTGCGGTAGACGACCTGCTTGGTCCGCCGGTCCCGGGTGTACTTGTAGGTCAGACAGATGGCCACGGGCAGACCGAAGCCCCGGGCCACGTCGACGGCGATGGCCGCCTCGCGGGCCGAGAACATGGTTTCCACCAGGAACAGGTCGACGCCGGCGGAAGCCAGGCCCTCGGCCACCTCCTGGTGGGCGGCGCGGACCTTGTCGTCGGCGATGCCGAAGTCGGTGTCTCCGGCGTCGGCCTCGATCGCCCCGGGAGAGGGCCCCAGGCAGCCGGCCACGTAGACCGGGTCTCCGCTCTCCTCCACCGCCCGCCGGGCGTGGGCGGCTGCGAGCCTGGACAGCTCGCCGGCGGAGAGGTCGCCGGCATCGGCCATCTCCAGGTGCAGGGCGGAGGCGACGAAGGTGTTCGTCTCGATCATCTCCGAGCCGGCGGCGATGTAGGCCCGGTGGACGTCGACGACGGCCTCGGGGTGGTGGGCGTTGGCCAGGGCGCTGTTGGGCAGTTCCACCCCGCGGGCGAAGAGCTGGGTGCCGAAACCGCCGTCGAAGAGGACGGGCTCCGGGTCGTCCAGTCGTTGGCGGAAGCTCTTCAACGGGGATCCTGTCGGTTGAGGACGCGGGAGGGCATGGGCCGGAACATGCAGCCGTCGACGAAGGCGTCGAAGAACTCGGGCACCGTCTCCAGCTCCACGTGCTCGATGCCGGCCACCGCCGCCTCCAGCCGCTGGCGCCGGCCGCGGCTGAGCAGCACCTCGCGGGCGCCTTGGAGGGCGGCGTTGCCGACCTTGACGACGCGCTCCGCCGGCACCGGCGCCAGGAAGCCGATGGCCACCGCATTGGCGGCGTCGACGTAGTTGGCGAAGCCCCCGGCCAGGTAGAGCCGCGACACGTCGGCCGGATCGATGCCGAACTCGCGCAGCAGAAGATACTGGCCGCAGTAGTTGGCCGCTTTCGCCTGGGCCAGGTGGCTGGCGTCCTCGGCGGAGAAGGCGAGGCCCTGCTCCGGCGCCACCATCACCCGCGGGTTGCGCTGCCGGCCGTCCCCGAGGACGCCCTTCTCCGACATGCGGTTGGTGCGCCGCAGCTCGGCGAGCAGGTCCACCAGGCCGGAGCCGCAGAGGCCCAGGGGCTCGGCGCCGCCGATGGTGGCGCAGACGAAGGCCCCGTGGTCGTCGATGCGCACCGACTCGATGGCGCCCTCGTAGCCGGGCATGCCGCAGCCCACGAGGCCGCCTTCGAAGGCCGGCCCCGCCGGCGAGGAGGCGGCCACCATCCGCCCCCGTCCGGCGATGACCACCTCGGTGTTGGTGCCCACGTCGACGAGGAGGCTCACCCCGTCGCCCTCGGCGTTCAGCAGGTCGCAGGCGACGAGAGCGGCGGCGGTGTCGGCGCCCACGTGGCTGGCGATCAGCGGCAGGCCGTAGACGCGGGTGTGGATGTTGGCGCGGATGCCCAGGCGCCGCGACTTCTCCACCCAGGCGGTGGTCGACCGTTCGCCGTCGAGGAAGGCGCGCTCCACCGTCGACTTGTAGGGGCGGGTGCCGATGGGCTGCACGTCCAGCCGGAAGAGCAGGTCGCGCATGGTCGGGTTGCCGGCGAGGGTGATCTCGTAGATCTCCTGGCGGACGAAGCCGAGGCGGTCGCACATGCCGGCGATGTGGTGGTTGAGGGCGGTGGCCACCGCCTTCTGCAGCTCGCCGTGGTGGGGGCCGCCGTCGTAGGTGATGCGGTGCATCACGTCGGAGCCGCCGAAGCGCTGGGGGTTCTCGAAGGAGGTGACGCAGACCGAGTCGCCCGTCTCCAGGTCGACGAGGTCCATGGCGACCGTCGTCGTCCCGAGATCGATGGCCAGGCCGTAGAGGTGGCCCCGGTAGCGGTCGACGGGCTCGCCGTCGTAGAGGACCTCGTCGCCGCGGCGGCCGACGACGGGGTCAAGCTCGATGCGGCGGGGGCGGGTGCCGGAGAGGATCTGCGGCGACCGCCGGAGGGGCTCGAAGTCGACGTCGAGATCCTCGACGACGAGGGCCTGACAGGCGAGGCGGTAGGGGTCGCGCAGGAACCGTTCCGCCTCCGAGCGGGGGCGCAGGGCCTCCATGCCCGAGTGGACCTCGACCACGCACTCGTGGCAGTAGCCGTTGCGCAGGCACGAGGTGGGGACCCGCAGCCGCAGGTCGTCGGCGTAGTCGAAGAGGGTGCGCCCCGGTGTCAGCCTCCGAGGCTCGAGGCCGGGGGCGCGGACGACGGCCATGGCCGGGGGGCCGGCCGTCAGCGCCGGGGGCCGCGGCGCCCCTGGCGGTCTTCGGCGGCGCGCTCGCGGATGGTCTCGATGCGGCGGCGGGCGCGCTCGCCGGTGCGCGGGTCGGATTCCCAGGCGCTGCGGTAGTCGAAGCGGCCGTCGTGGGAGCACGACAGGTCGCCGTCGGCGGCGTCACCGGCGGGGGTCTGGTTCTTGCAGTGGAACTTGGCCGTGCACAGGTCGTGCCGGTCGCGGTACGGGCACCGCAGCGAAGCCTGGAGGTCGGCGTGCTCGACGATGCCGCCGAAGATCTCGGTGAGGCGGTCGAAGCGCTTCTGCACCTCTTCGGGCCGGATCCCCGCCATCAGCTTCCGTTCTGAGCCAGCTGCTTGGCCAGCTCCACGCAGGCCAGGGCGTCCTTGCCGTAGCCGTCGGCGCCCATGTCCTCGGCGAACTCCTGGGTCACGGGCGCCCCGCCCACCATGATCTGCACGTCGTCGCGCAGGTCGGCGTCGATGAAGGCCTCGATCGTCTTGCCCATGTTGGGCATCGTCGTCGTCAGCAGGGCCGACATCCCCATGACCCGCGCCCCCGACTCCTCCACCGCGTCGATGAACTCGTCCTCCGAGGTGTCGACGCCGAGGTCGATGACGTCGAAGCCGGCGCCGTTGAGCATCATGATGCACAGGTTCTTGCCGATGTCGTGGAGGTCGCCCTTCACCGTCCCCATCACCACCGTGCCCGCCTTCTCGGCGCCCGAGGCCGACAGGATCGGCTCGATGTGGGCCATGCCCGCTTTCATGGCGCGCGCGCAGGCGAGGACCTCGGGCACGAAGATGAAGTTCTCCCGGAACTTGACCCCCACGATGCCCATGCCGGCGATCAGTCCGTCGTCCATCACCTCCAGCGCCTCGAGGCCCTCCTCCAGGGCCTGGGCGGCGAGGGCGTCGACGGTGTGATGGTCGCCCTCGATCAGGGCCGCCGCCATGTCCTGGTTGATCGGCCGCGCCGCGGAGAAGATCCCCACGAAGCGCTCGATCTCCTCCGGCCTCTCGAGGTACTCCTCGATCTCGAGGCGGAGGGTCTCGTTGTGTATGTCCGAGAGTTCGGGCACTCAGTTCGCCTGCCCGTGCCACTGGCGCACGGCCTCGGGGACGGCGCGCCATCTGCACTGTTGGCTGTCGCGGGATCCAGGCATCGTCAGTTGTTCAGCGCATGCCATTCCTGCACCGCTGACGGGATGGCGCGCAGGTTCTCGATGGAGGTCTGCAGAGGGATGGCGCACTCCGGTCCGACGAGTTGCACGCCCGCCTCCAGGTTCTTCACCACCTCGGCGGCCACATCCTCCGGCTCCTTGGAGAACAGCGTCTCGGGGTTGTTGATGTTGCCCACGAGGCTGATGCGCTCGCCGACGATCTCCCTCGACTCCCCGGGCTTGTTCTTCGAGTCGTAGTGGAAGGCGGCCATGCCGGTCTGGGCGATGAACTCCATGCGGTCCACGGTGCGGCCGCAGATGTGCAGGATGATGGGGCAGGGGATGCGCTCGGCGAACTCGATGTGCAGGTCGCGCAGGTAGCGCTCGTAGTAGGAGCCGCTCACCAGGTCGCCGGTGGCGTGGTCGGGGAGGGTCAGGGCGTCGGCGCCGGCCTCGACCTGGGCAATGCCGAAATCGACGGTGACCTCCTTGAGGATGTCGAGGATCTTCTTCGTCTCGTCAGGGTCGTCGAGGGACATGAGCAGGAAGGGCTCGACGCCGAGGCAGTGGTAGGCGAGGGACCAGGGCCCCATGGTCTTGCCGATGATGGCGGCCTCGTCGCCGTACTCCCGGCAGAGGATGGTGAGGGCGTCGAGGACGCACTTCGTGTCCGGGTGGGTGAGCAGGCCGGGAGTGATCTCGATGTCGTCGACGGAGGTCCAGATCGGCTCCCGCATCTTCACCGTGGGCCAGTTGTCCTTCTGCTCCCACTGGATCTTGCAGCCCAGGGCGGAGGACTCCTGGATGATGGAGAACACGGGCATGATGCTGTCGAAGCCGAGCTCGGTGTACCCCGTGGCCGCCAGCCGGGCCATCAGCTCGGGCTCGCGGTTGGCGGCGGGGAAGGGGGCGTCCACCAGGTCCATCAGCTCCACCGTGGCCACCGAGGTGGGATTGCAGACCGGCGTACGGTCCACCGGCTGCCGCTGCAGGGCGGCGAGGACCCGTTGCCTGCCGTTCATGGAGATCATGACTCGTTCCCCTGCTGGCTCGGCGCCGCCAGCACGCCGCGGGCGGCCAGAGCCTGCTGTTCGCGGACGATGGCGCGCACGTTCGGCGCGCGCACCAGGAGCAGCCCCACGAGCTCGTCGTGGGAGTGGCGGCAGTCGAAGCCGACGCAGTCGCCGGCGCCTTCCACGGGCCGCATCTCCCCCAGCTTCATGAGGCCGTTGACGATCACCCGGACGCGGCGGGAGCGGTCGGACTCGTCGGCCTCTCCCAACGCCTCCACCCGGTACTGGCCCTCTCCCAGGGGCTCGACGACGATGGTCAGGCCCGACTTGCGGTCCACCGTGGACAGGGGAAGAGGGGCCGCATCGTCGAGGGAGCCGATCTTGCACGCCTCGAGGAAGAGACGGCGCACGGCCAGGCCGTGCTCCTCTCCGCAGGGAAAGGCCAGCAGGCCGGGAGCCTCCAACGACGGCTGCAGGCCGCCCAGGATCGTCATGAGGGAGCCGATCTCCTCGAGGCGCCCCTCGGCTCCGTCGAGAGCGCTGTAGCTGTGCACCAGAAAGGCGGGGCCCGCCGCCGTGGACTGGCGGTACAGGGCCACCGTGATGTCGTGGAAGTGCCCGTCCATGGGCACCAGCTCGATCCGCGTTCCGATGTCGGCGATGACTGGCATGAATCCAGCAAATATGCCCGATGCCCCGGGCAGGGGCAACGGCGGCGGTCTCAGAGCAGGCTCTCGAGGGTATGGACGCGCACCTCGCTCTCGTTGCCCATGCGGTCCACGGAGGTGACCGCCACCGACTCCACCGCGCCTCTCTCCCCGGCTTCTCCGTGGGGCAGCAGCAGCTCCGTCCGCGCCGCGGGAACGATGCGGTGGCGCCATCCGGTCTCCCAAGCCCTGGTGTAGACCACGTAGAGGAAAGGAGCCTCGCCCTCCGGCCGGGACCAGTCCAGCAGCAACTCGCCGTCGCCGAGGCGGGCCTTCACCGCCGGAGCCTCGGGAGGCTCGTCGTCCAGCCAGGGGGTGGCCGGGGCCAGCGCCGGTCCGCGGTACGGCCCCTTGGCCAGGGCCGCGTTGAGCCGGTCCCCCCGGGCGCCGACGCGGCCGGAGTCGAGAACGGCGCGGGCGCTGAAGTGGATGTGCCCCGGGCGGGGGTCCAGCAGGCCGCGGGTCACCATGATCTGGTCGACGATCTCCCGGGACGCCCACCCCCGGGCGGCCACGGAGGAGGTGAACAGCCCCGGCCACACGTGCCGTCCGTGAGGGTTGTTTCGGGTCCACCAGGCGAGCAGGACCGGGAAGCTCTGGGGCACCTTGGAGATCGGCCAGTAGAGCTGGGGGGCGCAGTAGTCGAGCCAGCCCTCGTGCAGCCACCGCCGGGGGTCGGCGAACAGCGTGCCGTACTGGTCGATCCCGGCCCGGATCGAGGGCGGGTGCCCCGGGCGCCAGACCCCGAAGGGGCTGATGCCGAGCTTCACCGGCCGCGGCAGGTCCCGCAGGCGGGTGTAGAGGCTCTCGACGAAGTGGTCGACGTTCTGCCGCCGCCAGTCCGCCCTCTCGAGGTCGCCGCCATCCTCGAGGTAGGCCTGCCAGGTGGGCTCGTCGGGGAAGTCGGCGCCGCCGCTGTAGGAAGGGTAGGGGTAGAAGTAGTCGTCCAGGTGCACGCCGTCCACGTCGTAGCGTCCGGCCACGTCGAGGAACACGGACAGGGTCGCTTCCCGCACCTCCTCGGAGCCGGGGTCGAGCCACAGGTAGCCGCTGTCGCCGAGGGTGCGCACGAGGTCGGGGCGGCGGCTGGCGATCGACTCCGGCGCCAGGCCTTCCCGGTTGGCGGGATGGTCGGCCCGGTAGGGGTTGAGCCAGGCGTGCAGCTCGAGGCCGCGGGCGTGGGCCTCTTCCACCCAGAACTCCAGGGGGTCGTACGGCGGCTCCGGCGGCTCTCCCGGACGGCCGCTCAGGTAGTAGGACCAAGGCTCCAGAGGAGAGGCGTAGAGGGCGTCGCAGTGAGGGCGGATCTGGAGGACGACGGCGTTGAGCCCGAGGTCGCGGCTCCGGTCCAGGATCTCCCGCGCCTCGAGCCGTTGGCGTCCGGACGTGAGCCCGGGCCGCGAGGGCCAGTCGATGTTGTCGACCGTGGCCACCCAGACGGCGCGGAACTCGCGCGCCGGCGGCGGCACACCGGCCCGCGGGTCACCGGGGTCGGAGGCGGGGCCGGGGGCGCACGCCGAGAGGGCGAGCAGGATGGCGGCGGGGGCGCGCCTCATCCATCGATCAGAGTTCGATTGATGGACTCGGTGATGTCCTCGATCTTCTCCGCCTCGGTGGACAGGAGGTTCTGCGAGATGCGGAAGGTGAGGTCGCGGAAGGCTTCGTCGCCCTCGTACACGGGCATCCGGCCGCAGACCAGGGCCAGGAGCAGGCAGCCGAAGTCCCGCACCGCGGACTTGCCCACCTCCGCCGCTCCCTCGTACTCGGCGGTGCGGGTGTAGGCTCCCCAGAACACGTTGATCGCCTCGAGGTAGGCGGCTTTCTGCGGGTGGTTGAGCATCGCCTTCAGACACATGTCGCCGGCGTAGAAGCCGAGGTCGAAGGATGGCTGCCCGAAGTGGGCGGTGGCAAAGTCGACCAGGTACAGCTCGCCGTTGTCGATGAGGATGTTGCGCGGCCGCAGGTCTCCGAGAACCAGACAGCGGCCGCTCTCCATCAGGGTCCGGGCCTGCGCCGTGACCGCCGTCCGGATCTCGGGGAAGGCGGCGGCCACACGCCCGTAGAGGGGTTCCACCCGCAGCTGCTCGAAGGGCTTGGTCTCCTTGAAGAGCGTCTCCAGATCGCCCATCTCGGAGGTCTGGTTGTGCACCGCCGCCAGCAGCTCCCCGACCTGGGAGGCGACCTGCAGATCGATGCGGCCCATGTCCAGCTCGTCGGCCCAGGCCGTGGCGTCGCGGGGCGGAGCGGTGGTCACCAGGACGAAGTTGGTCCGGTCCTCCAGCCGAACCTCGGGGAGCACCTGGGGGGGCAGGATGTTGGCCAGGGTCTCGATGCAGCACTTCTCGGCAAAGAGCCGCTTGCGGTCCGTCCACCAGCGCTGCTTCACCTGCACCCGCCAATGGGCCTGCTTGACCACCAGCCGCTGCTCGGTGGTGACCACCACGTAGACCAGGTTCTTCAGTCCGTCGCCGACCTGGCGCACATCGAGTACGCCCTCGCCCTCGCCGGTCAGCTTCTTTCGCTTGAGGTAGCCCGCCAGGGACTTCTCGTCGAGGGTCATGGACCTCCTCTGGCAATCTCCATGGGAGAGCTTCCGCCGACAGCCGCCAGGTCGCCTGCCTGGCGCTCGGCGTGATAGGAACTGCGCACCAGCGGTCCCGACTCGACGTGGCCGAAGCCGAGGGCCCGGGCGAACTCTCCGAGGGCATCGAACTCCTCGGGCGGGACGAAGCGGTCCACCGGCACGTGCTGCTCCGAAGGGGACAGGTACTGGCCGAGGGTCAGGATGCCGCAGCCGACGGCGGCCAGGTCGCGGATCGACAGGTCCACCTCCCCTCGGGTCTCGCCGGCGCCCAGCATCAGGCCCGACTTGGTCGGCGCCGGCCCGAGGGACCGGGCCCGGTCGAGGAGCTCCAGCGAGCGCTCGTAGCGCGCCTGGGGCCGCATGCGGCGGTAGAGCCGCGGTACGGTCTCGAGGTTGTGGTTGAGGATCTCCGGCCCGGCGTCGAGGACCTCGGCGAGGGCGTCCCAGTTGCCCTGGAAGTCGGGGATCAGCACCTCCACCGAGGTCCCGGGGCAGCGCTCGTGAACGGCGCGGATGGTGCGGGCGAAGATCGAGGCGCCGCCGTCGGGCAGCTCGTCCCGGTTGACGGAGGTGATGACAGCGTGGCGCAGGTGCAGCCGCGCAATCGCCTCGGCCACGCGTTCGGGCTCCTCGTGGTCCACGTGGGTGGGGCGCCCGGTCCTGATCGCGCAGAAGCCGCAACTGCGGGTGCACACGTCTCCGAGGATCATGAAGGTGGCGGTGCCGGCGGACCAGCACTCGCCGATGTTGGGGCAGTGGGCGCTCTCGCAGACGGTGTTCAGGTCCAGCCCCTTGACCAGGCGTTTCAGCCTCAGGTAGCCGGGGCTGCCGGGCGCCTTCGCCTTCAACCAGGCCGGCAGGCGGCGCCGGCTGCCGGATTCGGCCATGCCCCTCAGTCTCCGCCGAGCCGCACCAGTCCGTCGGCCTCGACGGACCCGGTGTCGGTGGCCGCCGCGATGGCCGGCACGCCGCCGATCTCGGGCCTCTCGAACCAGGCCTGGTACTCGGCCTCGGATCCGAGGATCTCCCGGGCGCGCTGGATCTGCGGGTCGACGGTGACGTCGTAGGCGTAGGCCTGCTCGATCCCGAACGCTTTCTCGCGGATGTCGAAGGTCAGCTTCCAGGTGAGCAGTTCGGCGTTGTCCCTCCAGTGGAATTCCTCGATCTGGTCGATCTCGCCCTCCACCTGCTTCAGCGAGCCGTCCATCGCCTCCCTGGCCCGGTCTCCCTCGCCGTCCACCTCCTCCCGAAGCTCGTCGAGCCTGGTCTCCAGGGCGCTCGTGTACTCGAAGCCGTCGGCCTCGACGAAGTCGCGGAAGGCCTGCAAGGTGCCCTCGTCGGCGACGAAGTCGGGGGAGAGGTCCGGGTGGCGGGCGGGGTACTGCCGGGAGAAACGGAAGAACCGGCTGTTGTTGAAGAACGCCGTGCCCCTCCGGCCCCAGCCGGAGAGCTGGGAGTAGAGCCGCGAGGAACGCCGGCGCTCCATGTCGATGTCGGGGGTGATGCCGCCGGCTCCGCGCACCTGGCGGCCGAGGTTTCGGGTGCGGTACTCCTGGTCGGCCATGGCCACGAGGGTGGAGTCCTTGCGCATCCGCTTGTCGATGGAGCGGCCGCTGGGGATGAAGTAGGCGGCCATGGTGAGCTTGAGCTCGGCGCGCTCGCCGATGCTGACGGTCTGCTGAACCGAGCCCTTGCCGACCGTCGGGGTCCCGAGGACGAGTCCCCGGTCCCAGTCCTGGACCGCCCCGGAGACGATCTCGGAGGCGCTCGCCGAGGCGCCGTCGACGAGGATCACCAGCGGCCCTTCGCCGAACATGGGCTCCTCGGTGGTGATGTAGCGCGTCGTGTCCTCGAAGGCGCGGCCGGCGGTGTAGACAACGAGACGGCCGCGCGGCAGGAACAGGTCCGCCACCTGCACGGCCTCGGTCAGGTAGCCGCCGCCGTTGCCGCGGAGGTCGAAGATCAGCCGCTTCATGCCCCGGTCGAGGAGATCGGCCAGGGAGGCGCGAACCTCCTGGCTGGACTTGTGCTGAAAGCCGGTGAGCTTGATGTAGCCCGTGGAGTCGGGGAACAGCACGTGGGAGGGCACGGAGTTGATGTGCACCACCTCGCGGGTGACGGTGATGTCGAAAGGCTCCTCCACCCCCGCCCGGCTCAGGGTCAGGGTCACGTCGGTGTCGACGGTGCCGCGCATCAGGGTGGCGGCCTCGCTGGCGTTCATCGACCGCGTCGACTCTCCGTCGATGGCCAGGATCAGGTCGCCCGACTTCACCCCCGCCCGCGCCGCCGGGGTGTCCTCGTGCAGCAGCGCCCACACGGCGATGGCGCTGTCGGGGTAGACGACCTGGATGCGGAACCCCAGGCCGCCGTATTCGCCGCGGGTGTTGATGTGGAAGTTGTCGAGGCTCTGCTTCTCCATGAACACCGTGTCCGGATCGAGGACGGACATCATGCCGGCGATCCCGTAGCGGATCAGGGTGTCGGCACCCACGGTGTAGAACGCCTTCCTGTCGACGACGCGGACGGCGCGCTCGAAGGTGGAGAAGTTCCTCTGCCAGTCCTCCTCGGGGCCGCTGATGGAGTAGTCGGAGGACGGATCGAGGGCCTGGAAAGTCCCCCTCAGCCCGGCCTGCATCAGCGTGTCGGGGGAGATCTCGTACATGTAGTAGGAGTTGATGTAGCGAACGATGGGGAAGAAGGAGTTCTTCAGCTCGTCCTGGATCGTCGGCCGGGGGGCCGCCTCCCCTGCGGCCGCCGAGGCCGCGAGCAGCACCAGAGCGGCGATACGGCGGGGGCCGTGGATCATCAAGGTACTCCGGAGCGGAAGTGGGGAGGCCGATGAGCGCTTCTGGATGAGCGCTTCTGAAGGGCAAGTAACGTAAACGAACGAAGTTACGAATCGCGCGGAGAGGTCGCAACCATCGGCGGCAGTTGGCGATCCGGGGGGTTCGACCTATTTTTCCCGTCTGATCCGCCTCCTCCCCCGACGGACCAGCATGCCCGGCAAACGAATCAACTTCATCGTCATCCCCCAGAACGACGGCAGGGTCCGCGAATTCGGGCTCTCCACCCGTCTCCTCTGGAGCGGCGGCATCACCCTCTCACTGCTGGCCGGCCTCTTCGCCTACTACGCCTTCCAGTTCCACACTCGCGCCGGTTCGGAGGCGGGCCTGGCCGGCCTCCACGGCGACAACGTCCTCCTCGAGGCCAGGCTTGATTCCGCCCGCCGCGACCTGGGCCGGCTCGAGGCGGTCGTCGGCAAGCTGGCGGGCCAAAGAGGGCTCGACGATCCGGCCGTCGGCTCCGTCGGCGCCGGTGACCAGGCCCCCGGCGTCGGCGGGCGGCAGCTGCCGGACGATCTGCCCCGCTACTCCACCGCCCGGCCGGCGGTGGAGCGGGTTGACAATCTGTCCCGGCGCATCCGGGAGCTTCAGCGGGAAGCCCTTTACCAGCTGACCAGCTCCCAGAGCCTGATCGAGGCCTTCGAGGCCAACAAGGAGAACCTCCGCTACGTACCGACGATCTGGCCGGTGGCCGATGTCCGCCGCGTGCGGGTCTCCTCCGGCTTCGGGGATCGGAAGGACCCCTTCACCGGACTGAAGTCGAAGCACCTCGGCATCGATCTGGCGGGCCCCCGGGGCCTGCCCATCGTCGCCACCGCCGCCGGCGAGGTGGCCTATGCCTACGCCGACCGGTTCCTCGGCAAGGTGGTCGTGGTCAACCACGACCCGCTGGTGATCGCCGAGGACGGGACGGCGACCTCGCGCCCGGGGCTGCTTCGCACCGAGTACGGGCACCTGCACAAGATCCTCGTCAGCAAGGGCCAGCGAGTCGCGCGGGGGGACACGCTGGGGACGATGGGCAGCACCGGCCGTTCCACCGGGCCTCACCTCCACTACGCCGTGCGCTACCAGGTCCGCAGCCGCGGCGGGCTGAACGGCTACCGGGACCCGCAGGACTTCCTCGTCGACTGGAGGCCCGGCGACCAGCCCATGGGATCGATCGCCCTGCTCCCGGACTGACCCCCGGCGCTTTCCGCCCGCCTGCCGCCGAGCCGCGGGACCCCTATCTTCCACGGCAGCGACTTCAACAGTACCCGAGAGTCAGGAGAGGCTGAGATGAGCGAGCCGATCACCGGCAAGGTGGCCGCCATCGTCGACGATACGACCCTGGTGCTGAACGTCGGCGCCCGCGACGGGGTCCACGAGGGCATGTTGTTCGCCGTCGTCGCCGAGCACGACGACATCCGGGACCCCGACTCCGGAGAGAGTCTCGGACGCTGGGAATCGGTGAAGGGGCGGGTGGCCGTCACCCATGTGCAGGAACGGATGGCCACCGCCCGGTCTCCCCTCGCCGAGGGAGCCCCCGCGGCCACTGCCACCCTGAGCGCCATGATGGTGCGCCACTCCTTCGGTCTCTACGGGAGTCACGGCAGCGAGCGTGAAGGCCTGGCGGTGCGGTCCTCCGATCTGTCGGGGCGGCCCCAGGCCCAGCCCATCAGCGTGGGCGACACGGCGCGCGCCATCTCCCTCGAGGGGATCGCCGAGATGGAGGCCGCCCCTTCGAAGGTGGTTCCCGACCTGCCCTCCGAGACCTACGAATCGACCGGACCGGCCGACGGCGGTCCGGCGGCGGAGGAGCCGGATCCCTCCGGACCGGATGGCCCTCAGCCGGATGCATCCGGCTGAGGCGGGATCGCCGGCCCCGCGGCGCATCCTCTTCGTCCTCGCTCTGCTCCTCGGCGCCTGCTCCCACTACTCCACGAGCGGCGGCCTCGTCGGCGGCATCCGCAGCGTGGCCATCCCCGCGGCGGAGAACGGGACCCCCGAGGTCGACATCGCCCAAAGGCTGACGGACCACCTCACCGAGGCCTTCATCGAGGACGGACGCCTGCGGGTGGTCGACGAGGGGTCGGCCGACGCCGTGCTCCTGCTGCGTCTCGACCGGCTCGAGGACCAGCCCCTCATCCACACGGCCGCGGAGGTGACGGAGCAGTACCGCTTCCGCCTCTTCGGCGGCGCCCTGCTCGAGCGCACCTCCGACGGGGGCGAGCTGCTCGAGATCGAATCTCTCGTGGGCTGGGGGACCTACGACGCGGCCCTGCCCGACGAGGACGGGCGGGACCCCGCCGTGGAGGCGGCCCTGGCCATGATCGTCGAGGAGATCGTGGACCGCACCACGGCTTCCTGGTAGCCCCTCAAGGGGCGTCCGGGTCCTCGCCCAGCAGCCACAGCCCCCCCCACGAGACCACGATTCCCAGCCCCAGGCCGACCCAGGCCGGATAGGCGGCGGCCGTGCCCACGTAGCCGAAGAGGGCGGCCACCGACATGATGCCGACGGCATAGGGGACCTGGGTCTTCACGTGATCGAGGTGGTCGCACCCGGCGGCGACGCTGGACAGCACCGTGGTGTCGCTGATCGGTGAGCAGTGGTCCCCGAAGATGGCGCCGTCGAGGACCGCGGCGGCCACGAGGACCGTCGTCGGCAGGCCGCCGAGGGCGTGGGCCAGGGGCAGGGTGGTGGGCAGCAGGATCGCCATCGTCGTCCACGACGTGCCGATGGAGAAGGCGACGGCCGCCGCCAGCAGGAAGACGAGCACGGGCAGCAGCTCCGCCGGCATGGAGTCCCCGAGGGCGGCCAGGAGGTAGCCGCTGGTGTCCACCGCGGAGCAGGCTTCCTTGATGGCCCAGGCGAGGACCAGGATCACCAGGGCCCGGTGGAACCCGGTGACGCCGCCGATCCAGGCCCGCAGCGCCGCCCGGGCAGGGATCGCCCGGGAGCGGTCGCTCCGGCGGCGGGTCACGGCCAGGAGGAAGGCGGTGACCGACCCGGCGACGGCGGCGAGAAACATCACCTTGGCGCCGGCGGCGTTGGAGAGCACGGCGGTCCAGTAGGCGGCGCCAAGGATCCCCTCCGCGCGAACGCCGCGCACCTCGGGATGCTCCCAGGTGTCCCACTGCATGCCGAGGATCACCCCGATCACCACGACCAGGACCGGCGCCGCCGCCAGCCGCCAGTCGGGGGTGATCCCTTCCGGCGGCTCGAGGTTCCGTTCCGCTCCGGCCCCGGTGAGGGGCACGGACCCCGGCCGGAGCACCTCTCCGCGGGTGGCCGCCCGCCGCTCGGCGGCCAGCATGGGACCGGCGTCGCGGCGCAGCAGAACGGTGGCGCCCACGAAGAGGATGGCGAGCCAGCAGTAGAACCGGCTCGTCAGGGCGTGGAAGAACAGCTCGTACCCGGAGACCCCCGTGCCCAGGCCGTCCATGGCGTCCTGCAGCAGACCGACCTCGTAGCCGATCCAGGTGCTGATCACGGCGAGGCCCGCCACCGGGGCCGCCGTGGAGTCGACGAGGTAGGCGAGCTTCTCCCGGGAGATCCGCAGGCGGTCGCAGACCGGGCGCATGGTGGTCCCCACCACCAGGGTGTTGGCGTAGTCGTCGAAGAAGATGGCCAGGCCCAGGAGCCAGGTCGCCAGCCGCGCCGTCGACCGGCCCCGGGCCCGGCGGGCCAGGCTCTCGGCGATGCCGCGGGTGCCGCCGGCTACGGCGACGACGCGGACCATGCCGATGAGGGAGACGGTGAAGGCCAGGATGAAGAGCTGGAAGGAGTCGCTCAGTGGGCTCCAGACGAAATCGGCGGCTACCGTCGCCGGGACCTGCCAGAGGGCGCTCCAGCCGTCGATGGGGGTGGTGAGGAGGGCGGCCCCGAAGAGGGCGGATCCCAGGCCAAGGACCAGGCGCCCCGTGACGATGGCCACGGAGATGGCGCACAGGGGCGGGAACAGGCTCCATCCCCCGTGCGCCCCGTACCCCGGCAGCAGCCAGGCGCTGACGGACGCGCTCAGGGCGAGGGCGGCGGCCAGCCGCAGCAGGAGGGGTGCGCGGGTCAGTCGGATGCGGCCAGCGCCTTCACTTCGGACCGCGGCACGGTGGACATCTCCAGCTTGAAGGCGAGGAGGTACATCATCCCCACGCCGATGATCCACCACGCGATCTGCCAGATCCACAAAGTGGGGATCCCCATGATCCAGCGCGACGGGTCGGCCTCGTTGCCGAGGACGGCGAAGGGCCCGATGGCGCACAGGAACCAGACCACCGTGAGGATCCACACCGGCTTCTTCCAGCGCTGCCGCTCGGGGGGCAGGGCGGTGTGCTCCTCGAGGAAGTCGTGGTAACCGGCGCGGTGCCCGGACTCCCTCGAGTTCTGGGTGAGGGCGCTGACGAGGATGCAGACGCCGAGGTTGCAGAGGATCCCCCATCCGGCGCTGTGGATGGTGAGCGGGTAGCGGCCGATGCCGACGAGCCCGCCCAGTTGGGTGACGTAGGTCACGGTGACGGCGGCGATCCCGGCGGCCAGTCCCCAGGAGACTCCCTTGGGGGTGAACCAGCGGATGTAGCAGATGCCGAGGAGGGCGGGCCACATCTGGAACCCGTAGGAGACGGCGGCCCCGCCGAGGAGCACCAGCAGGTCTCCGGAGGCCAGGCCCACCAGGAGGGCCAGGGCGACGATGACGAAGACCGTGAGGCGGCCGATCAGGACCTGCACACGATGGCTGACCTCGCGCGAGAAGAAGTGGCGGTAGAGGTCGCGGGTGACGATGCCGCTGGCCGTCGACATGTAGGCGGCGCCCGTGGACTGCATCGCCGCCAGGGCGCAGACGCAGAGCAGGCCCACCAGCCACGGCGCCGCCCGCTCCAGGGAGCCGATCAGGTACGGCACGAGGTAGTCGGTCAGCGGCTTGCCCGCCTCGCTGGTGGGCAGGCCGAGCTTCTCCGTGTCCGGCAGGATTTCGTGAAACAGGATGGAGCCGCTGAGACCCTGGAAGGCGGTGAAGAAGAACATGATGCCTCCGATCGCCAGGGACGAGGCCACCACCTGCTGCCAGGGGAAGGGCCGGGGGTCCTTGTTGGAGAAGGCCCACATGCTGAAGGCGGGAGACGACTGGATGCCCATGAGCGCGAACATGTAGGTCAGGATCATCATCGCCGTCCAGGGACCGCCGGAGGCGCCCCAGAACAAGGTGCCGGCCCGTTCCAGGAAGGAGGTCGATTCCGGCCGCGAGGGGATCGCCACCATGTCCGGCTTGAGCCGGGCGAGCCCTGCGAGCCCCTCCTTGAAGGCGGCCCATCCCCCCACCAGGTCGAGGGCGACGAAGCCGAGGACGATGATGCCCAGGGCCAGCAGGATGCACTGGGCGCAGTCGACGTAGGCCACCGACCGCAGGCCGCCCGAGGCGACGTACAGGAAGACGACCACCGACAGCAGGATCGCTCCTCCCTCGATGGAGCCGAGGAAGGTCTGCTGCAGGGGCGTGCCCTCCACCAGGCGCGAGAACAGCAGGCCCGAGGCGCGCAGCTGGATGCCGAGATAGGGAACGGAGAAGACCATGGCCACGAGCACCGTGAGCACCCGCATCCAGTCGGTGCGGTAGTAGTCGGAGAACATCTCGCCGGGGGTGATGTATCCGTACCTCCTCCCCAGCAGCCATTGACGCTTGAGGAACAACACCCCGGTGAAGGGAATGGTGATGGCGTAGAAGGAGGCGAAGGCGTAGGGCAGGCCGACGTTGAATATCGTCCCCGGGTGGCCGACGAAGGTCCAGCCCGAGAACGAGGTGGCCGTGGCGGCGAGGACGAAGACCCACAGGCCGATGGTCCGCCCGGCGATGAAGTAGTCGCTCGCGGTGCGGGCCTGGCGGGCCCCGCGCACCCCCCAGTAGATGCAGTACGTCCAGTATCCGAGTGTGAACACCGCGAGCCAAGCGAGTTTTTCCACGGTCTGCAGCCCTTCCGGTTTAGAATCCGCCCCGCAGGGTTTCGGTCTCGGCCACGCGCTCGATGGCCAGGGCGAAGGCGGCGGTGCGCATCGGGATGCGGCGGGACCGCATGCGTTCCACCACGCTCCGGTAGGCGCGAATCATCATGCCCTCGAGCCGGGCGTTGACGTCCTCCTCCTCCCAGGTCAGGGCCTGGATGTTCTGGACCCACTCGAAGTAGGAAACGGTGACTCCTCCGGCGTTGGCCAGGATGTCGGGCACCACCCCGATGCCACGCTCTTCGAGGATGGCGTCGGCGCTGGTCGTCACCGGCGAGTTGGCCGCCTCCACGACCATCGAGGCCCCGACCTGGCGCGCATTCTCCTCGGTGATGGCGCCGCCGAGGGCGGCGGGGATCAGGATGTCGCAGTCGAGGGTGAGCAGGTCGGCGTTGGAGATCCTCTCACCGGTCCCGAGTCCCTGGATCGTGCGGTGCTCGCGGGCGTGTTCGAAGAGGTCGGGGAAGGGGAGGCCGTCGCTGGCGAAGAGGCCTCCCCCGAGGTCGCTCACGGCGACGATGCGGGCCCCCATCTCGTGAAGGACCCGGGCGGCATGGGAGCCGACCTGGCCGAATCCCTGAATCGCCACCCGCGCGCCCTTCACCTCGATCCCGAAGTCCCGGCCCGCTTCGCGGGTGACGATGCTGACGCCGCGCCCGGTGGCCGCTTCCCGGCCGGGGGAGCCGCCGAGGGCCAGGGGCTTCCCGGTGACGATCCCGGGGGTATAGCCGTGGCGCTGGCTGTACTCGTCCATGATCCAGGCCATCACGCGTTGGTCGGTGTTCAGGTCCGGCGCCGGGATGTCCCGGTGCAGTCCCCAGGCGAGCCCGATGCGCGAGGTGAACCGGCGCGTCATGCGTTCCAGCTCGTCCTCCGTCATCTGCAGGGGATCGCAGGTGATCCCGCCCTTGGCGCCGCCGAAGGGCAGGTCCAGGAGGGCCGTCTTCCAGGTCATCAGCGAGGCCAGGGAGCGGACCTCGTCGAGGTCGACCTCGGGGTGGTAGCGCAGGCCGCCCTTCATCGGCCCGCGGGCGCCACTGTGCTGCACCCGATACCCCAGGAAGACCTCGATCCGGCCGCTCGACATGCGCACGGGCACCTCGACCATCACCTCGCGGAAGGGCGTCTTCAGCAGCAGGCGGAGGTCCTCGTCGAGGCCGAGGGCGTCGGCGCCCTTGTCGAAGAGGCGGTTGGTGTTCTCGTAGTTGTGGAGGCCGTGGGACACGGGTTCCCGGGTAGCGTAGGTCCGGGAAAGGCGGGTCAGCGCTGGGCGGTGGGGGCGCCCTCCGGGGCTCCGGGCGGATCGAAGGACTTGGCTTTCCACCACGCGCAGGTGACCCGCCAGCGTCCGCCGCGCCGCGTCAGCAGCCAGGCCGAGGTGCGGTCCTGCTCCAGGCGTGCGTCCCCGGCCGTGTAGGTCACCGTGATCCGGTCTCGGGTGACGGCCACGGCTTCGTCCCCCCGGCTGACGGCGTGGAGCAGGGTGCGCTCGATGTCGTAGTCGACGTGCTCGAGGCGCTGCTCCAGCCACTTGCCGAACTCCTCGCGGCCGGCGAAGACGGTCAGCCAGGAGGCCGGATTCGAGCTGTAGTAGCAGTCGTTGCCGACGAAGTCCTCCTGCACCCCGCTCAGAATGTCGCCCTTGCTCCCCTCGGACCAGTTGCGGGCGTCCTCCTGCAGGGCGGCGGCGACCTCCTGGTCCTCCACGCGGCCGGCGGCGCCTCCGTCGGCCGTGTCTCCGACGGCGATGACGAGGCTGGTGGCCTTCCACTCCTCGTCCTCCTTGAGGAAGGACCACATGGCGCGTTGCACGAAGCCGCGTCGGCTGTCGCCGGCGCGGTCGATGACCACGCCGGAGTC
Organism: Candidatus Latescibacterota bacterium; assembly: GCA_022827165.1. Next base: position 18,382 of record JAJDTN010000321.1, on the reverse strand, counting down.
GAGGGTGGCGGCGAAGGCCCGGTTCTTCCAGACAGTGAGGAACAGGACGGCGCGGGAGATGTCGTACCGGTTCGCCGCCAGGTCGGCTTCGAGGGAGGCCTGGTACTCCTCCAGGGAGGAGTGGCGGACGGTCCAGGCGCGGACATCGATCGATCCGGCGCCGTCGTAGACGACGAAGCGGTCCTTGTCGTACCCGTAGGTGACGACCTCCGCGTCTCCCCGGCGGCGTCCGAAGCGGTCCTTCTCCAGGATCTGGCGGATGAGCACCGTCTCCGCCGTCTCCGAGGCGGCGAGGGGAGCCACGAAAACCGTTGACGAGAAAACGAGGGCGGCCGCCGAAGACAGCAGGAAGAGGTTGCGCAAGCGCCCTCCCATCACAACTGCTCCAGGGCCCACCCGGCGTAGTAGGCGACGGTCTCATCGGCGTCGCCCACGAGCTGTTCAAGGGTCGCGCGGCTCGACGGAGCGCCGATGTGGCCCAGGGCGATAGCCACGTTGCAGCGCACCTCGGGGTCGGCGTCGTCCGCCGTCGAGAGCAGGTCCTCCACGGCCGAGGCGACCTCGGCCCGGCCGAGGATCTGCGCCGCCCCCGAACGCAGCCGGGCGCTGTCCGAGCGCAGGCATTCGAGGAGCCGGTCCTCGACCTGTCCGGACAACTGCTGCAGGCGGACCAGGGACTTGATCGCGTTCAGGCGCAGGACGGCGTCGGTATCGTCCAGGGCGCCGAAGAGGAACTCGGTGCCGCGCCGGTCGCCGAGGCGGACCAGGGAGGCGGCGGCGTTGAAGCGCACCAGGTTGCTCGGATCGGCGAGCATGCCCACCAGGGCTTCGACGACCCTGGGATCGGCGATCTCGCCGAGACCGGCCGCCGACTCCCGGCGCACCTCGGGGTCGTCGGCCTCGAGTTGCCGCACCAGTTGCTCACGGACCTTCTCCAGGGCCTGGCCGAGGCGCTCCCGGCGGTGCTCCTGCCGCGAAAGGAGATCGACGAGGACGGGGACCCCGTGGTAGTTCGCGCCCTCGAGCTCCGCGATCGCCATCTCCGCGAGCTCGTCGCCGCCTTCGACGACGGCGGCGGTGATCGTGTCGCGCGCCGCCAGCTCGCCGAGCTTGACCAGGGAGATGGCGGCCAGCAGCCGGATGACGGGGTCGGCATCGGTGAGCTGGGCCCGGAGATCCTTCACCGCCGCCTCGGTGAAGCCCAGGTCGCCGACCCCCCGGAGGCAGGCGATGCGCTCGTTGTGGCGGTAGGCGGTGGTGATGCGGGCGTGCATGCTGGCCGAGGCCGCCCGGTGCCGGATGCGGCCCAGCACCACGGCGGCGGCGGTGCGCGTGTTCTCGATCTCGTCGCGGAACTCGCGGTAGTCGACCCCGCGGTACTGGGCGGGGTCGAGGAGAGCCAGGAGCTGGCGCGCGGCGGGGCGTCCGATGGCAGCGAGCTCGTCCACGGCCGCGGCCCAGCGCTCGGAGTGGACTTCGTTGGCGGCGGTGATCTCGATGTGCCGCCGCACCTGCTCCTCCGTCGTCGAGCAGGCGCACAAGGCGAGGGGGAGCAGCCAGAACAGACCGCGGCTCCACGACTTCGGGCCCGGGGAATGGGGAAGGCGCACCTTGCAGCGTACCTTGTCGCGGTGAACCGGCATGGGCGGCTAATCTATTGCGCCCCCGCCGAAGGTGGCAACCTCCCACGCAGCCCCCGCCGGAGGCCGTTCCATATAGATGCACTGGTGCGACGGAATCGCCGCGGTCCTGGTGATCGCCCTGGCCGTGCGCGGCTACGGCCGGGGCCTGATCCAGCAGGTCTCGGCCCTGCTGGCGGTCGCCCTGGGTCTCCTCGGCGGCCTCTACCTGCACAGCGCCGCGGCGGCGATGATGCCTTCCTTCGGGCACCCCGTGCTGCGGTTGGCAGCCGCCTTCACGGTCGTCTTCGTGGCCGTGGCGCTCTCGGTCAACCTCCTCACCCGGGTCCTGAGGAGCGTGGTCTACGCCATGCTCCTGGGCGTGGTCGACCGGGTCCTCGGCGCCCTCCTGGGAGCGCTCGTCGGGGTCCAGGTGCTGATGGTGCTGGTGCTGCTCGTGGGCCGCTATCTGCCGGAGGGTCCGGGCTGGCTGGCCGGGACCCGCACCGCCCCGCTCCTCTACTCACTGCTGGAGCAGGTGCTGCCGGTGCTGCCCCATCACTTCCGGGAGTTCTTCGACCAGCAGGGGGTCGGTCCGGCGGACCTGCTGCGTCGCTTCGACGGCCTGCGCCAGGCGGCCGGTGCCCTCATCGACCGGGCGCCGGCGGGCGGCTGAGGCCGGGTCCACCGGCCTCGATTCAGGCCCCACCGGCCGCCCGGCCGCTTACGTAGGCGTAGGTCGTCGACCAGTCGACCTCCCGGTTCGTCAGCCTGCCCTCGAAGAGTCGCCGCACCTGGCGGACCTCGTCCTCGCAGAGGTGCCGGCGCAGGTAGGCGGCGAAGGTGCCGTGCTTCTCGCCTCCGGGGCTGAACCACCTTCCCAGCTCCCGGCTGCCGAGCCGCCGGGAGGCGGTCAGGACCTCGGTCTCGACCCGCACCGAGGTCAGGCCGGCCTCCGACCACAGGGGCTCCAGGTCGGCCGGTTCCCAGGCCACGCGCGGGTTGTCCTCGTCCCGATAGATCTCTTCCTCGGCGCGGTGCAGCCGCTCGGCCAGGTCCTCGCCCAGCTCGGCCACCGGCACCAGGGCCGTCAGCCGCTGGCCGAGCCGGGGGACCGTCTCCGCGAGGCTGAGGACGGCTCCCGGAGCGAGGAGCTCCACGATCCGCCGCGCCGCCTTCTCCCGGCCCCTCACGCTGCCGAGGGTGTTGCGCCCGAGGACGGCGTCGAAGCGCAGGCCCTCGTCCTGCAGCCTCACCAGCTCCGCCGCCCGGGTGACGGGCCCCTCCAGGACCACGGGGCGGGTCAGCTCGTCGAGGGAAAGGCTGGCCATCTCCCGCAGGGCGACGGCCGAGGTGCGGTCCGTGCACAGGGACCAGACGCCGCCCTCGGGGACGCGGCGCAGGGCCTCCCAGGTGAGCAGCCCCGAGGCCGCGTCCAGGTCGAGGACGACGTGGTGGCGGGCGAGTTTCACCGAGGCGAAGAGCCGCTGCCGCACGTGGTCGAGCTGGGCGCTCACCTCGCCGCCGGCGCGCACCAGCCACTGGTCGCGGGACCGGTCCTCGGGGGAGTGGGTGAGGGGGTCGACGCCGCCGGTGCCGGCCTCGGCCGCCGCGGCCAGCTGCAGCTCCCGGCGCCGCCGCACGCGGTCCCCGAGGTCGCGCTCCCGGCCCTGGTCCGAAGGCTGGTAGAACAGGCGTCCGTGGAGGCTGTCGGGCAGGTACTGCTGCGCCACCCAGTGGTCGCGGTAGGCGTGGGGATAGAGGTACCCGGCCCCGTGGCCGAGCCCCTCGGCGTCCCGGCTGGCATCCTTCAGCGGATTCGGCACCTCTCCGTCGCCCTCCGCCTCGACGGCGGCGAGAGCGTCGAAGAAGGCGAAGGTGGAGTTGCTCTTCGGCGCCGTGGCCAGGTAGAGGGCGGCGTGGGCGAGATGGAACCGCCCCTCGGGCAGGCCGACCCGGTCGAAGGCCTCCGCCGCGGCGGTGACCACCCCCAGGGCGTCGGGGTCGGCCAGGCCTACGTCCTCGCTGGCGAAGATCAGCATTCGCCGGAACAGGAAGTGGGGGTCCTCCCCGGCGTAGACCATGCGCGCCAGCCAGTACACGGCGGCGTCGGGGTCGGACCCGCGCAGGGACTTGATGAGGGCGGAGATCGTGTCGAAGTGGTAGTCGCCCTCCTTGTCGTAGAGGACGGCGCGCCGCTGGATCGACTCTTCGGCCACGGCCAGGTCGACGTGGACCACCCCTTCCGCATCCCGGGGCGTCGTCTCCACCGCCAGCTCGAGGGCGTTGAGCAGGGCCCGGGCGTCGCCGCTGCAGACATCGACCAGATGGGCGACCGCGTCCTCGTGGAGGTCGACCCGCAGGTCGGCGTATCCCCGGGGATCCTGCAGGGCCTGGCGGGCGATGCGGTGGAGGTCGCCGGACTCGAGCTCGCGCAACTGGAAGAGGCGGCTGCGCGACACCAGGGGCCGGTTGACCGAGAAGTAGGGGTTCTCCGTCGTCGCGCCGATGAGCACCACCGTGCCGTTCTCGACCCAGGGCAGCAGCGCGTCCTGCTGGGCCTTGTTGAAGCGGTGGACCTCGTCGATGAACAAGGTCGTGCGGTGGCCGTGGAGCTGGCGCCGCTCCTGGGCCTCCTCCACGGCGCTGCGGATGTCGGCGACCCCGGAGAGGACGGCGTTGATGGAGATGAAGTGGGACTTGGTCGTGTTGGCGATGACCGCGGCGAGCGTCGTCTTGCCGGTCCCCGGCGGGCCATGGAAGATCAGGGAGGATAGCTGATCGGCCTGGATGGCGCGCCTCAGGAGGCGGCCGGGACCCAGGATGTGGTCCTGGCCGACGAACTCGTCGAGGGTGCGCGACCGCAGGCGCGCCGCCAGCGGCTGGTCGCGCTCGAGGGCGTCGCGCCGGCCGGCCTCGAAGAGATCGAGGGACTTGCGCGAAGGCGGCTTTCGCTGGGCATCCGACATGGGGGAGTCACTCGACCGCATCGGCGGGGGGCCGTAAGATAGAGGCCTCCCAGGAGACTCACAACGCAAAGGGCTGCAAGGGGATGGCGCATCCGCCCCGGACCGAGGAAGAGCTGCTCGAGGTCATGACCCGGCCCACGCCCGCCGTGCGCGACGCCGTCTCGAAGTACCGCGGCGACGTGGTCCTTCTCGGCGTCGGAGGCAAGATGGGACCCTCCCTGGCGGAGCTCCTGGTGCGCGCCGGGGCCGCCGAAGGGGGCCGCCGGGTCATCGGCGTGGCCCGCTTCTCGGACCCTGCCGCCCGCGCCCGCCTCGACGAGATCGGCGTCACCACCCTCCGCGCCGACCTGCTCGACGGCGGCTCCCTGGCCTCTCTTCCGGAGGCGGCCCACGTCTTCCTCCTGGCGGGCTTCAAGTTCGGTGCCCAGGGGGATCCCTGCGCGACCTGGGCGGTGAACGGGCTCCTGCCCGCCCGCGCCGTCGAGCGCTACGGCGATGCCGAGATCTGCTACGTCAGTTCGGGGAACGTCTACGCCTTCTCCTCCGTCGACGGCCGCGGGGCCGCCGAGTCGGACGCGACGGGTCCGGTGGGGGAGTACGCCCAGTCCCGCCTCGGCGGGGAGAGACTCGCCGAGCACGCGGCGCGGACCTCGGGAGCCCGTCTGTTCACGGCGCGTCTGTTCTATGCGACCGAACTGCGCTACGGCATCCTCCACGACATCGCCTGGAAGGTGTGGTCCGGGGAGCCGGTGGAGCTGGAGATGGGACACGTGAACCAGATCTGGCAGGGAGACGCCAACGCCTACCTGGCCTGCTCCCTTCCCTTGTGCACGAACCCGCCGACGACGCTCAACCTGACCGGCTCCGAGGTGCTCTCCGTGCGCCGCCTGGCGCAGCGCTTCGGCGAGCTTCTCCGCCGGGAGCCGCGGTTCGTGGGCCACGAGGGCGAGACCGCTCTCCTCGGCGACAGCTCCGCCCTCAGGGAGCGGCTGGGACCTCCCGGCACCCCCATCGACACGGTCGTCGAGTGGATGGCGCACTGGGTTCGTATCGGCGGCGCCAGCCTCGGCAAGCCGACGCGCTACGAGTCGCGGACGGGAGCCTTCTGATCCCTTGATGGCGAGAGTCCACTACACGGAGTCCCTGAGCGGGACACTCAGCCCTCCGTCCTCGAAGAACTACACCGCCCGATACCTGCTGGCGGCGGCCCTGGCCGATGGGGAGAGCCTCGTCCATCATCCCGCCCGCTCGGAGGATGCCGACGCTCTCGTGCGCTGCCTGCGCCTCCTCGGCGCCTCGATCCGCGAGGAGGCGGACGCCGGCGGCCGTCATCTGCGAGTGCGCGGCTTCGGGGCCCGTCCCGCCAGTCCGGGGGTCCTGGACGTGGGCAACGCCGGCGCCGTCTCGCGCCTCCTCATGGGGGTTGGGGCGCTGCTTCCGGAGGTCCGTTTCGAGACCTCCTTCGCCGACTCCCTGGGGACGCGGCCCCACGACGAGCTGTTCGCCGCTCTCGGGCAACTCGGGGCCCGCGTGGAGTCGGCCGGGGGGCGCCTGCCGGCCACGATTCGGGGAGGCGCCCTGCGCGGCGGCACCGTGCGCGTCAGCGGCGCCCGCAGTTCCCAGTTCCTGAGCTCGCTGCTGTTCCTGGCGCCCCTGGTGGGCCAGGAGCTGGCCATCGAGGTCGCCGACGGGCTCGTCTCCAGGCCCCTGGTTCGCACCACCCTCGAGGTCCTCGGCAGCGCCGGGATCGAGGTGCAGGCCGCGGAGGATCTCCTGAGCTTCCGGATCGCCGGCGGGCAGAGCTACCGGCCGCGCGAGTACTCCGTCAACGGGGACTATCCGTCGGCGGCGGCGATCCTGGCGGCGGGCGCCCTCACCAACGGCTCCATCGCCGTGGAGCGCCTCTTCGAGGACCGCCAGGGGGAGCGCGCCGTCGTCGACTGGCTGGCGCGGACCGGGGCCGCCATCTCCCACGACGGCGGGCGGGTCCGCCTGAAGGGCCACGACGGGCTGCGCGGGGCCGACTTCGACGGCGACCAGGCCACCGATGCCGTGCTGGCCATGCTGCCGGTGGCCGCCCACGCCCGGGGCGCGAGCCGGTTCCACGGCATCGGCAACCTGCGGCTCAAGGAGTGCGACCGGATATCCGTCCCCGTGCGCGAGTTGCGTCGCTTCGGCGTCGACTGCGACGAGGAGCCGGCGGCGATCGTCGTGCGCGGCCGCCCGGAGGGCTACGAAGGCGGCCACGAGGCCGGCACCTACCACGACCACCGGGTGGCGCAGATGCTCGCCATCATGGGACTGCGCAGCCGCCAAGGCGTGGCCGTGCGCGACGCCCAGACCGTGGGCAAGTCCTACCCCGGGTTCTTCCCGGACCTCATCGGGCTCGGGGCCAGGATCGATCTCGAGGAGGATGCCGGATGAGGGGTTCCACTTCGGGGCCGCGCGGGACGGTGCGACTGTCGTTCCCGGCTGGTCCCTGTCGAGCCTTGCGGCGCACACTCCTGGCCCTGAGCGCGCTGCTCCTGCCGGCTCTCGGTCCCTCGGCGGGCGAGGCCGAGTTCCCCGATCCCGTCCGCGCCCGGCTGCTCGCCGACGTGACCAACGTCGAGGCGGGGCGCGGCTTCACCCTCGGCGTGCTCCTCGAGCAGGACCCCGGATGGCACACCTACTGGGCCTGGGCCGGGGACGCCGGCCAGGCCACCGAGGTCGCCTGGCAGACCCCGCCGGGCTTCGATGTGGCCCCCCTGCGGTGGCCGGGGCCGCACCGCTACCAGGAGGAGGACCTGACCGTCTTCGGGTACGCCGACGAGGTGATGCTGCTGGCTCCCGTGCGCACGCCGGCGGTCCTGCCCGACACGGTGCGGTTCACGGCCGAGGTGAGCTGGCTGGTCTGCCGGGAGATCTGCATCCCCGGGGGGGCGACCCTGTCGCTGCACCTCGAAGCCGGGGAGGCGGCCCCCGCCCACGCGGCTCTCTTCGACCGCTACCGGGCCAGGGTGCCGGCGCCCCTGTCCGAGGCCGACCCCGTGAGCTGGCGGCCGACGGTGGAAGCCGACGGCGGCGCCCTGCGAGTGGCGGTGGAGGTGACCGCCGTTCACGAGGGGGACGAGCTTCCTTCCTTCTTTCCCCTGCCCGGAGGCGACACGAGCCTGGATGTGGGCGCCCTCGTGGAGCAGGGGCCGAAGCGGACCCGCTCGGAGCTGCGCATCGAGCCCTACCCGGGAGAGCCGCTGCCTGGCGAACTGGCGGGCGTCATCGCCTTCCCCGGGGCGGGGGGAGAGGGCCGGTTCCGCACCATCCGGTTCGACCTGCGCGAGAGCGGCATCGACCTCCTCGACGCGGAGTTCGGCGCGCCCGGCGGCGCCTCGTCCCTGTGGCGATACCTGCTGATGGCGATCGTCGGGGGGCTGATCCTCAACCTGATGCCGTGCGTGCTGCCGGTCATCTCCCTGAAGGCCCTCTCCCTCGTCTCCCAGGGAGGAGAGGAACCCCGCCGCGTCCGTCAGCTCGGCCTGGCCTTCTCCGCCGGGGTGGTGCTGACCTTCCTGGTCCTGGCGGCCCTGGTGACCGCCCTGAAGGCGGGGGGGGAGCAGATCGGCTGGGGATTCCAGTTCCAGTCGCCCGGGTTCGTGCTCTTCCTCACGGGGCTGGTCTTCGTTCTGGCCCTGAGCCTCTTCGGCCTCGTCACCGTACGCCTGCCGGGCAGCGTCGGCGCTCTGGGGGCAGCCGCCCAGGGCGAGGGCCTGGGTCACAGCTTCTTCAACGGCGTGCTCGCCACCGTCCTGGCCACGCCCTGCACCGCGCCTTTTCTGGGGACCGCCCTGGGCTTCGCCTTCAGCCAGCCGGCCCCGGTGGTCTTCGCCGTCTTCGCCGCCATCGGCGCCGGCCTCTGCCTGCCCTACCTGGCCCTCGCCTGGCAGCCTCGGTGGATCCGGTTTCTGCCTCGCCCAGGCGCCTGGATGGAGCGCTTCAAGCAGGCCATGGGGTTCCTGCTCATGGCCACGGTCCTCTGGCTGCTCTGGGTGGTGGGCAAGCAACTGGGGATGGAGGCCGTGGTCTGGACCTGCGCCTTCCTTCTCTCCCTGGCCCTGGGGGCCTGGATCGTGGGGACCTGGATCGACCTGCGGACCTCGACGATCCGCCGACGGGCCGCGTGGGCCTTCTCCCTTCTGATCGCCCTGGGCGGATACAGCTTCTTCCTCCACCCTCTTCTCGCGAGCCCGGCCACAAGCGGCGCGGCCCTGGAGACGGAGGGATGGGAGGAGTTCGACGTGCAGCGCCTCGAGTCGTTGCTGACGCAGGACCGCCATCTGTTCATCGACTTCACCGCCGAGTGGTGCTGGACGTGCAAGGTCAACGAGCGGCTCGTGTTGTCAGACCCGGATGTGAGGGACCGCTTCGAGGAGCTGGATGTGGTCCTGGTGAAGGCGGACTGGACAAACCGGAACCCCGAGATCACCCGCATGTTGCGCGCCTTCGGACGTTCGGGAGTGCCCCTCTACGTCATCTTTCCCGCGGGGCGCCCTGGCGAGCCGATCGTCCTGCCCGAGGTGATCACGAAGGGGATCGTTCTCGAAGGGCTCGAGCGCGCCCGGGGCGGATGAACCGAGAGGAGAGCACGGAATGGGAATCCTGACGACGGTGGTGGGGAGCTATCCGATCCCGGACTGGCTGGCGGCGCTGCCGTCGGAGCAAGCCCTGGCCGACGCCATGGCGGTGGTACTGAAGACCCAGGAGAACGCCGGCATCGACATCGTCGCCGATGGTGAGCTGGGACGGTTCGACGTCAACCATCCCGAGACGAACGGGATGATCGAGTACTTCGTCCGGCCTCTCGCAAACGTGCGCGGCCATGTGGGATGGGAAGACGTGGAGACCTTCCGCCGCGAGACGGAAATGGCCTATCGCGGGCGTCCGAGCGCGGTCGTGGAAGGAGCCATCGGTGCGGGGTCACTCGATCTGCCGGGCGACTACTCCCTCACGCGGAGCCTGACGTCGCACCCCCTCAAGTTCACCCTCACGGGACCGCACATGCTGTGCAAGACCCTGCTCGACCGCCATTACGGGAGCCGGCAGGAGTTGTGCCTGGCCATCGCCGATGTGCTCGCCGAGCAGGTCGCCCACATCGAGGCCGACGTGGTTCAGGTGGACGAGGCCAATCTTCCCGGTCATTCGGAGGAGTGGGAGTGGGCCCTGGAAGGGATGAACCGCATCCTCGACCGGGTACGGACCACGCCGGCAGTGCATCTCTGTTTCGGCAACTACGGCGGACAGACGATCCAGCAGGGGAGCTGGCAGAACCTGATCGACTATCTGGAGGGGCTGCACGCCGACCACGTCCTGCTTGAACTCGCTCACCGCGGCAACTGGGAACTGCCCGCCCTCAAGAGGGTTTCCGGTTCCGTGCGCTTGGGGCTCGGCGTCGTCGACATCAAGTCGAATGTCGTCGAGAGTGCCGAGGAGATCGCCCGCCAGATCGATGAGACGGTGGCGGTCATCGGCCCGGAGCGCGTCGCCTGCATCAACCCCGACTGCGGGTTCTGGATGCTGAAGCGCTCCGTCGCCGATCGCAAGATCGAGGCCCTCGTGGAGGGGCGCGATCTCTACGAGAAGGCAGGCGGCTGAAGGGGTTGCCTGCGGGTCCGCTGAAAAGGCCCGCGTCCGAGATCAGGGGCGCGGGCCTTCGTCGTGAGGGTTGTCGTTACTCTTCGAGGATCTGCTTTACGTCGCGAACGCCCAGGTCGCGAAGACGCAACAGGGCGGTGCGGTGCTGAACCCGCGGTTTCGAGCTGCCTTGCTCCCACCGGACGATGGTGTTGGTGCTCACATTCAGCAACCCACCAAGCTGGGCCTGCGAGAGCCCGAGGCGAAGCCGATGCCTCCGGATCGAAGCCGGTGTCACCCGTGCCCGAGAACGCTGTTCCTTCTCCTCCGCGGGCGCATAGAGGGAAGTGCCCGCCTCGGTGGCGGTCATATCGACCATCTTCGACAGAGACCTCTCGAGTTTGTCGATCGTCTCCTGCTGGGTACGCACCGTGCGTCTCAAACTCTGAACCTGCTTGCGCAGGGGATCGCAGGAGGCGCGGATCTCCTTGCGCGCCAATCGGCTGATCTCCTCCTTGAGTACTTGGGCAACATTCGGCATGTAGTCTCCTCCGGATGGGACTGCGTTGATGTTGGTGGAATCAGCGCGCCAGTCGACACATAAGTTACGAAGAGATCCGCTTTTGCCTCAAGTGGACCGTTGCAGCCTTGCCTTCGGCGTGTTGCGTTGTCTCCCAGGAACTACGGTGCGGGCTCTTCCGCAGCCTTCATGGCGTGGCCTCCGAACTGGTTGCGCATCGCCGCCAGCAGCCGGTCGGCATACGATTCCTCGTCCCTCGACCGCAGTCGCGCCATGAGAGAGTGAGTGAGGACGGGGGCCGAGACGCCGAGGTCCACCGCTTCCGCTACCGCCCATCGGCCCTCACCGGAATCCGCAACGTACGGCGCGATGTGGGACAGTCTCTGATCCTTCTCCAGGACCGCCGCCGTCAGGTCGAGCAGCCAGGAACGCACTACCGAACCGTGGCGCCAGATCTCCGCCACTTGATGCAAGTCGAGACCGAGTTCCGTCTTGTTCTTCATGATCGCGAAGCCCTCGGCCAGGGCCTGCATCATGCCGTACTCGATACCGTTGTGGATCATCTTGGCGAAGTGGCCGGCGCCGCACGGACCAACCCTCCCCCAGCCGTTCTCTGACGACGGAGCCAGGCTCTCGAAGATCGGCCGCAGGCGGTTCACGGCCGACTCCGGTCCCCCGATCATCAAGCTGTATCCCGCATCGAGGCCCCACACGCCGCCGCTGGTGCCGACATCGACGTAGGCCAGCCCCTTCTCTCCGAGGGCCTCGCCGCGGCGCATCGTGTCACGGTAGTTGCTGTTGCCTCCGTCGATCACCGTGTCCCCGGTCTCCAGAGCGGCAGCGAGGCGGGCGACGGCATCCTCCGTGGCCTCGCCGGCGGGCACCATCACCCACACGGCGCGAGGCGAATCGAGTTGCGCCACCAGGCACTCCAGCGACGGCACACCTCTTGCGCCTCGCCCTTCCGCGTCCCTCACGGCCTGCTCTTCGCGGTCGTGGACGACGAGTTCATGGCCGTCCCGAAGGAGCCGCGTCGTCATGTTGGCGCCCATGCGCCCGAGTCCGATCATTCCCAATTGCACAACGCTACCTCCTTCTTCCGTTGCCAGGGACATCTGCCAGGGCCTTCTCGAAGGCCTTCTCCATTACCCTCAGACCTTCGCTCAGACCGCCCGCGAGATGCAGTCGCAGCACCGCGCGTCCACCCTCGATCAGGGCTTGCCGGTCCCCCGAAGCCTGGGCGGCCTTCAACATGCCGAAAGTCGTGGTCGATGCGGTCTCGCCGGGCGCATCCGGGATCGGCAGGTCGAGCCGGTCCTCACAGGTGATCTGCAAGAACCGTCCATGTCCCGCGTCGCCCTTGTGGAGCTGGCCCGTCGAGTGCAGGAACCGGGGTCCGAAGCCGATGGTGGTGGCCAGCCCCGTACGCTCCCGGATCCGGCGGCGGATCCGCGTCAATACGGCCTCCACCTGTGGACGCGGAGGCAGGTACGCGTGGAAGGCCACGTAGGGTCGAGGATGACGCTCCTTCTCCAGGGAAAGGAAGTCGCGGATCGCCGACCAGAGAGGTCCGCCCTCGACCTGGCCGCAGGCGGCCACGCCGGCTTCCACGAGGTCCGGCGGCGATGCGGGCCGGGCCCCCTCCGTCCGACAGGCGTCGAGAAGGGACCGCGCCAGTACCTTCGCCGACTCCACGTTCGGCTGGTCGAAGGGATTGACGCCCATCCGGTGGGCGGCGACGATGGTCGCCACTTTCCAGAGGTACATCGCGGCGCCGACGTCATACGCCTCGCCGAGTTCCAGCCGGACCACGGGGAACCCCGCTCCGGCCAGGGCCTCCGCTTCCGGTGGGTCCTCCTCGCATCTCAGCTTCACGGAGACGAAGAGGCGGTCGCCGGCGTAGGACCCGGCTTCGCCGACTGGCTCACCGTCGATGGGCAGAAGGCCCGTTCCATCCTTTCCCGTGCTCTCGGCGATGAGCTGCTCGATCCACGCTCCCAACGGCTCCAGGGAAGGGGAGGGGATCAGGGTGAGCTTGTCCCGTCCTGCGGCCACGCCGGCGCCGAGGACGGCTCCGAGCCGAAGGCCGACGCCGTCGTCGACGATCTCCGCCCGAGCGGCCCTTCCGCCGGCGAGCAGACGGCCGGGGTCGGCGCCGGCGAGGCGGGCGGGTACGAGGCCGAAGAAGGACAGGCAGGAGTAGCGGCCGCCGATCTCCGGATCGTTGAGGAAGAGCCGACGGAAGCGGAGGGACTCGGCCAGTTCCTGCAGTCCGCTCCCCGGGTCGGTGATGGCCGCGAAGTGCCGGCCCGCGCGCCCCGGGCCCACGGCTGCGAGGGTCAGGTTGTAGCAGTGCTTCAGAAGGGAGAGTGTCTCCACCGTGCCGCCGGACTTGGTGGCGGGCAGGTAGAGGGTCCGGGCGGGATCGATGGCGGCGGCGACGTCGGCGATGGCGGCCGGGTCGGTGCTGTCGAGGACGGAGAGCCGCAGACGTCCCCCGGCCAGGGGCAGCAGGCGGCCGTAGACCTCGGCTGCCAGGCTCGATCCGCCCATGCCCAACAGGAGGGCATCGGTCAGGCCATCCCCCAGGGCGCCGGTCAGCAGGTCGTCGATGGGGCGAAGCCGGCCGGCCATCTTTCGAGGGCTGTCGATCCATCCCAGGCGATCGACGATACCCTCCGGGCGGGAGCCCCACAGTGTGTGGTCGCGGTCCAGGATTCGCGCGGCGACGCGCTCCCGGACAAGCCGCTGGCGGGCTGCGCCCACCGCCTCTTCCAGGGGCCCGAGGGTAGACAGGTCCAGGGTTACCGGCATGTGCGCTGTCCTCGGGTGGTTTCGGGAGTCCCCATCAGGCCGGGAGCGGGATCCTTGATCCGCGGGCGGGCCGGGCTATCTTGGTGCGCCCCCCAAACAGCAAACCAGAAGGAGACGGACGATGAGCGACCTTCCGCAGGCATGGCGGCGGGACTTCGACGTGTACGAACGGATCGAGCGGCTCGGCATCGATCTTCAGAGCCGGGACGAGGTGCTTCCCCCGCCCAAGGGCAGGCGCATCTGCATGGCCACCATCACCCCCTCGGGGCTGGTCTTCACCTCGGGCACGGCGGGGGGCCGCGGCGCGGTGACCAATGACGACGGGGACGTGGAGGAGGGCTTCGCCGCCGGACGGGAGGCGGGTGAGAATCACATCCGCACCCTGCACTGGGCCCTCGATCCCGAGGGCAGCCTCAACGACGTGTGGTATTGCGTCAAGTGCATCGGCATGGTCAATTCCGCCGGCGGCGGGGCGTTCTCCAAGTCTCCCCAGGTCGTCGATGGATACAGCAAGATCTTTCACGATGTCTTCGGCGGCCCCATATCCGATTCCGCCGTCGACGGCGAGGACGCCTCTCTCTCGGGCTGGCACGCCCGCTCGGCCGTGGCCGGCTTCGATCTGCCCGGGCACGTGCGCATCGAGCCGGAGATGATCGTGCAGATCGATCCCGACCTCGCCCTGCGCATCATCCGGGCCCGGGGGCCGCACCGGTAGCGGATGGCCGCACGCGTCTACCGTCACGGAGACCGCTTCTACCTGACCGGTGCCGGCGCCACCACGTGCGTGGCCTGGCGCAGGCAAGGCGAGGAGTGGGTGTCGTCGCCGGAGTCCTTGCCCGACGGTGCGGAGAAGGTCGCCTTTCAGGACCTGCCCGAAGATCTGCGCGAGGAACTGCTCGCCTTCGCCACCCGCGCCGAGGTCATGGGAGCGGCCGTCCGCCAACTGGGAAACTGATCCCGGGACCCGGGGTATCCCGTGGGCCCCGTGCAGGCTCCCGGTCGAGGTCTTCAACGCCCGGAGCTGCTCTCCCGTTCCGACGCTCCCGGCCCCAGGATCTGCTCCAGAATGTCCACACCCACCGATTCGCTCCAGGCATCGACCAGCTTGCGGAAGACGGGCCCCGGCCGCCCCTGTCCGATGGGGGTGTTGTTGATGCGCGTCACCGGTGCCAGGCAGTACGGCGTGGTGGCCAGGAAGGCCTCGTCGGCGTTGATCACGTCGTAGACCTGGAAGTCGCGCTCCTCGAAGGCGAGTCCGAGGCCGGGGCAGAGATCCGCCACCGTGGTCATGCTGATCCCGCGCAGGATTTGTGAGGGGCTCGGGCTGATGACGGTCTCTCCATGGCAGATCAGGAAGTTCGAGCCCCCCGTCTCGGTGACGTTGCCGGCCAGGTCGAGACAGAGGGAGACGGCCCGGGGATCGACCTGCCGGCTCTCCTGGTCCGCCAGCCACCAGTGCATGCGGCTCCGGCACTTGATCTTGGGGTCCACGCACTGGACCGGGACCTGCCGGATCGACGGGGTGACGACATGGGCGCCCTCGGTGAAGAAGTGGCGCCACATGGGAAAGGGGAGGGGAAAGGTGTGGATGCAGAAGGTGGGCGCGGGCTCCTCGCCGCCCGCGGCACCGCCCGCGTACACCGCCAGCTCTCCAGGGGAGAGGAAGAGCACGAGCGCCAGCTCTCCCCCGGGCGGCAGCAGGTCGGCGTTGTGCGCCACCAGGTCGCGGCAGACCGACTCGGTCTCCTCGCGGTCGATGGGAGGTGTCAGCCGCGCGTAGCGGCAACTGCGGAAGAACCGGTCGAGGTGATCGCCCAACCGGTAGGGTTGGTGGTCGAAGGTGCGTACCAGGTCGGTCACCGTCGCTCCCAGGACCACGGCGGCATCGTAGATCGCCACGTGAGCCTCGGAAGCCGGCTGCAGTCGACCTCTCAGAAAGACGAGGGGCTCGGAAGCCATCCGTGCTTCTCCCCGGCGGTGGATGGTGGGCCGGCGATGATAGAGCGGAAGGGGCCTCGACCACAAGGGACCACCTTGACTGGAATCGGTCCGAGGCGCAGGCTAGGGTGAATCGAGCCGCTTTAGCTCAATTGGCAGAGCACCTGATTTGTAATCAGGCGGTTCGGGGTTCGAGTCCCCGAGGCGGCTCCAGGCATTGCGGCTTGATCTCGCAGGGCAGGGCAGGTAACGTGAGGACCATCAACACCAAGCCGGAAGACCCGCTGTGATCCGAGCCCCCTGCAAGCTGCTGTCCCTCCTCCGCCTGCTGGCGGCCGCCTCGCGCGGCCCCGGCGCCCTGGCGAGGAACCGCGCCCGGCGGACGGGCATGAAGGGGCTTGGCAAGCTGATCTGACGGCATCCGGCGCCGGCCGGTCCGTCCGAGGATCCCGCACAGCGGCTCCAGGCCGAACCACCCCTTGTCACATGTCGCTGCTGACCCGTGCCCCCCTGTTGTCGAGTCTGGTGGTCCTGGCCCTGACCGGCTGCCTGCCCAAGGTCCTGAGCGGTCCGGGTCCAGGCGGGAGCAACGTCGGGGAACCCGGGGATCGGCTGTCTGGAGCTCAACTCCAGGCCTACCTCGTCCAGCGCTCCGCAGGCGGCGACGAGGCCGCCTACCGGCCCTGGGTCGCCGTGCTGCCCTTCGAGGACGACTCCGGTTTTCGCGACGGCGTCTGGGACTTGGTGCACGAGGTTCCGCGCATGCTCAGCTCCGAGATGGAGAAGGTCACTGCCTGGCATGTCGTTCCCTTCGCGGCGGTGGAGGACGTGGCGGGTGGGGGAAAGCCCCGCTGGACGGACGAGGAACTGGGCCGGGTCGGCGGGATCCTGCAGGCCGAAGTGCTCGTCCTCGGCACCCTCCTCGACTACAACATGGAGCGCCTTCACGTGGGCGATCCGTTGATCGGCGGCTACAAGTCCTACAAGGGCGTGGCCGAGATGGAGGTCCGCCTGGTCCGGGTCGCCGACCTCGGCCGCATCGGCTCGGCCCATTCGCGGCAGGAGACGATCGACCGGGGCCTCGGACTCGATCTCCTGGGCAAGCCGAGGAAGCAGGACTACCAGTTCGCGAACCTCGGGGAGATGGCCTACGGATCGGAGGAGTTCCGGAGCACCGCCATCGGTCAGGCCACGGCGGAGGCCATGGGCGACCTGGTAGAGAAGTCGGTGCCCCTGGTGCGGCCCACCGGGGTCCGCATCGGCTCCGCAACACCCGAGGTCCTCTCCGTGTCCGGGGAGGAGATGTTCATCAACATGGGCAGCGAGAACGGGGTCCACCAGGGATACCGTTTCGCCGTCTTTCCGGCTGCCGGCCGCAACGACCTGGACCCCGGGCGGCGAATCGCGGTGATCGAGGTTCGCGAGATCATCGGCACGAGGGTGTCGAAAGTGGCCGCCCTCTCGGGGGCCGGGCAGATCCAGGCGGGTGACCGCATCGAGCTGATCGTGGACGCGGAGCCCGCGGCCGAGAGTTCGGGGGAACCCGCCTCCGCGGCGGACTAGGCCCGAGAGTGCAGGCCGTCGTCAAGTACGAGCGCGGCCCCGGCTTCGTCGAGTTGCGCGAGGTCGCCGACGCGCCTCCGGGGCCTCGGCAGGTCAAGGTCGAGGTGAGGGCCGCGGGGATCTGCGGGTCCGACCTGCATATCTATCACGACACCATCAACTACAAGATCCGCACCCCCGTGGTGATGGGCCACGAGTTCAGCGGCATCGTGGTGGAGAAGGGGAGCGACGCGGGCGACGACATCGCCATCGGCGACCGGGTCACAGGCGAGCCGAGCATCGAGATCTGCGGCCGCTGCGACTATTGCCGCGGCGGCCACTACAACATGTGCCCGTCACGGACCGTGATGGGGTACTTCCACGACGGCTGCTTCGCCCCCCGCGTCAACGCCACGCTGGTGCACCGGCTGCCGGATGGGGTGAGCTTCGAGGCGGGCGCCCTGACCGAGCTGCTGGCCTGCTGCGTGCACTCCGTGATCGAGCAGGCCGGCGTCACGGCGGGGGACCTGGTCGCCGTCATCGGCCCTGGTCCCGTGGGCCTCTTCAGCGCCCTCGTGGCGGCCGCCGAAGGGGGGTCCGTCGTGCTCTGCGGCACCTCCCGCGACCGCCATCGTCTGCGCTTCGCCGAGAGGGAGTTGGGGGTGGACCAGGTCCTCGACGTGGAGGCCGGGGACGCGGCGGCCCGCATCGCCGGCCTCAGCGGCGGCTACGGCGCGGATGTCGTCATCGAGTGCGCCGGCGCCGCGGCGGCCATCGATCTGGCGCTCGAGGCCGTGCGCAAGCGCGGCAAGGTCTCACTCATGGGACTCCCCGGGCGCCGGGTGGAGGTCGATTTCGAGAAGATCGCCTACAAGGAGCTCCGGGTGAGCGGCGGCATCGGCCAGCGGCGGGCCGCCTGGGAGCGGGCCCTCCGGCTCATGGACTCGGGGCTCCTGGACAACGAGAAGCTGATCTCTCACCAGCTGGACCTGGCGGAGTGGCGCCGCGGTTTCGAGATGATGGAGCGTCAGGAGGGGCTCAAGCTGTTGCTGCGCCCCGGGGCCTGAGCCCGGACGCCCTCTCTCCGCTCCCTCCGTCGGCTCTCTACTCCTTGTCCTTCTTCTCGTCCACGACCTCGAAGTCGGCGTCGACGGCTCCCGTGCCCTGGTCCTGCTGCCCCGCCTCATCGGGCTGCGGGGGTGGAGGGGGCGTCCCGGAGGCGGCCTCCTCCCCCTTCTGGGCCTCGGCATAGACCACCTCGGCCAGCTTCTGGGAGGCTTGCTGCAGTTTGCTCACCGCCGAATCGACCGCCTCCGGATCGTCGCCCTCCAGGGCCTTGCGAGCCTCGCCCAGGGCCTGCTCCACCGCCTGGC
>JAJDTN010000382.1 GCA_022827165.1 Candidatus Latescibacterota bacterium | reverse complement strand
CTTGTCTACCGGCTCCTGGCCGGGGGCTTCATGGCCCTGTGGAACATCGCCCGCCACACCTACATGACCGATGTCGTCCCGGTGGCCCAGCGGGGCCGGATCTACTCGGTCTTCGGGGGCATCGGCCGCATCACCTCCTTTGCGGGGCCGGTCCTCGGGGGCCTGGCGGCCGAGGCTTTCGGGCTGCGCTGGCCCTTCCTGCTGGTGGCCCTCGTGAGGCTGGCGGGGGTGGCCGCGGCGGTGCTGTGGGTCCAGGAGAGGGCCGGGCAGCGGAGCGGGCGGTCCTCGGTGGCCCAGGTCCTGCGCGCCCAATGGAAGGTGCTGGCCGCCGCCGGCTCGGGGCAGCTCTGCGGCCAGATGATCCGCGGCGCCCGCACGGCCGTGATCCCCCTCTACGCCGCCGAGGTCCTGGGGCTGGAGACGGCCGCCGTGGGGCTCATGCTCAGCCTGTCGTACGGCGTGGACATGCTCATGTTCGTCCCCGCCGGGCAGATCATGGACCGCCGCGGACGCAAGTACGCCTATGTGCCCTCCTTCCTCCTCCAGTCCGCGGCCATGGCCCTGATCCCCCTGACGGAGACGTTCTGGACCCTGGCCCTGACCACCATGGCCCTGGGGGCCGCCAACGGCCTCGGCTCCGGGACGATGCTGACCCTGGGGGCGGACCTGTCGCCGGACCGGGGCCGGGGCGAGTTCCTCGGCCTGTGGCGCTTCGTCGGCGACGGCGGCTCGGCGGCCGGTCCCCTGGCGGTGGGCGGGGTGGCCGAGGCGGCCGATCTGCACACGGCGCCCCTGGTGATCGCCGCGGTGGGGGTCCTCGGCGCGGTGCTGCTGGCCACCCTGGTGCCGGAGACCCTGCGGCGGAAAACGGCCTGAGATGCGGATCATCGACGCCCACAACCACGTCTGGTACCACGGCCTCGGGCCGGCGGAGGTGGTCGGCGAGATGGATGCCTTCGGCATCGAGCGCTGCTGGGCCCTCACCTGGTACCTGCCCCCCGACGAGCACTCGCCCGGATGGCGCGGCGGCTTCCACCCGAGGAACCTGCGCCCCGACGGCACCCACTCCGGGTGCCCCCTGCCCGACGTGATCGATGCCTGCCAGGCGTTCCCCGACCGCTTCGTCGGCGGGTTCTGTCCCTGCCGAGGGAGGACTCGGCGCCGGAGCAGCTGCGGCGGGCCCACGAGGTCCACGGCTTCCGCGTCTGCGGCGAGTGGAGCTACCGCATGCTCCTCGACGACCCGCGGGCGTGGGAGGTGTTCCGGACGGCGGGGGACCTCGGCATGCCGGTGGTATTGCACCTCGACGTGCCCTTCCTGCCGGATCCGGAAGGCGGCCGCCCCCGGTACCAGCCGCGCTGGTACGGCGGCGGCGCCGGCCCCCTGGAGCGCACCCTGCGGGCCTGCCCGGAGACGGTGTTCATCGGCCACGCCCCCGGGTTCTGGCGCTACATCTCAGGCGACGAGGCCGACGAGACGGCCGTGTACCCCACCGGTCCCGTGCAGCCGGGGGGCGAGCTGATCCGCCTGCTCGACAGCTTCGACAACCTGTGGGCGGATCTGTCCGCCGGCTCCGGCCTCGGGGCCATGCGCCGCGACCCGGCCCACGCGCGGGGGTTCCTCGATCGCTACCAGGACCGCCTGCTCTTCGGCCGCGACGCGCCCGGCGACGAGTTGCGCTCCTGGCTCCTCGGTCAGGAGCTGGCGCCGGCGCTGCTGCGCAAGCTGTTCTCGGGCAACGCCCTGCGCCTCGTCTCGCCACCGTAACCGGGAACGGGTAGTTTACTCACCCGTCCCGCAACGCGAAGAAAGGATCGACCCGATGCCGGTTACCCGACGTGAGTTCCTGAAGTCCGCCGCCGCCGTGAGCCTCGGCTTCCAGGGCCTGCAGGCCCACGTGGTCCGGGGCGAAACCTCCGACGAGGGGATCGCCGCCGGCTACGGCCCCCTGAGGCCGGATCCGGGGGAGATCGTCGACCTGCCCGCCGGCTTCACCTACCGGGTCCTGTCCCGCACCGGCGACGAGATGGACGACGGCCTGCTCGTGCCGGGGCTGCCCGACGCCATGGCCGCCTTCCCGGGGGCGGAGGGGCGCACCCTGCTCGTCTGCAACCACGAGCTGACCGCGGGGGCCCGCAAGGTCGGCGCTTTCGGCGAGGAGAACGAGCGTCTCGGCAAGCTGCCGCGGGAGCGGTTCTACGACTGGGGCCACGGCGACCCGCCCCAGGGAGGGACGTCGACCTTCGTCATCGGCTCCGGCGGCGAGGTGGAGAGGCACTACCTCAGCCTCGCCGGCACCGTGCGCAACTGCGCCGGCGGCCTCACCCCGTGGGGCAGCTGGATCACCTGCGAGGAGACGACGCAGCGCGCCGACGACAACCACGAGAAGGACCACGGCTACAACTTCGAGGTCGCCGCCGCCGCCGCGGGGCCGGTGGAGCCGGTGGCCCTGACGGCGATGGGCCGCTTCAACCACGAGGCGGTGGCCGTGCACCCGGCCTCCGGCATCGTCTACGAGACCGAGGACGCCGGCGACGGGCTGATCTACCGCTACCTGCCCGACGAGCCGGGCCGACTGGCGGCGGGGGGGCGGCTGCAGGCGCTCAGGGTCCTCGACCGGCCGGGCCTGGACACGCGCAACTGGAAGTCGCGGGACGTGGCTCCCGGCGACCGCCTGGCCGCGGCCTGGGTCGACATGGAGGACGTGGAGTCCCCGGCCGACGACCTGCGCGACCAGGGCTTCGACAAGGGCGCCGCCCGCTTCGCCCGGGGCGAGGGCATGTGGTACGGCCGCGAGGCGATCTACTTCGCCTGCACCAGCGGCGGCAAGAAGAAGAAGGGGCAGGTCTGGCGCTACGAGCCGAGCCCCCACGAGGGGACCGCCGAGGAGGCGGCCGCGCCCGGCACCTTGGAGCTGTTCATCGAGCCCGACGACGCCGAGCTGGTGGAGAACTGCGACAACCTGACGGTGGCGCCCTGGGGGGACCTCGTGCTCTGCGAGGACGGCGGCGGCGACAACCACCTGGTGGGGGTCACCCCCGAGGGGGGGATCTTCAAGCTCGGCCGCAACGCCTTCAACGGGTCCGAGTTCGCCGGCGCCACGTTCTCGCCCGACGGCCGCACCCTCTACGCCAACATCCAGTCGCCCGGGATCACCCTGGCCATCACCGGGCCCTGGACGGGGTAGCCGGCTTCAGGCGAGTCTCCGGCGGCGCTCGGCGCAGGTCACGGCGTTGCGCAGCAGCATGGCCACCGTCGTCGGTCCCACGCCGCCGAGGCGCGGGGTGATCCACGAGGCGACCTCGCCCACGTCCTCGTCCACGTCGGGGATCAGGCGCTTCCCCTTCCAGGTGATGCCGCCGCTGACCACCGCCGCTCCCTCGCGGACCATCCCGCGGGTGACGATGCCGGGGACGCCCGCGGCGGCGATGAGGACGTCGGCCCGCCGGGTGTAGGCGGCCATGTCGCGGACGCCGGTGTGGACCACGGTGACCGCGGCGTTGGCCCCCGGCGCCTTCTGCGACAGCAGCAGGGCCAGGGGCCGTCCGAGGGTGGGTCCGCGGCCGACGATCACCACCTCCCGCCCCTCGACGGGGATCCCGTAGTGGAGGAGCATCTCGCGGATGCCCGCCGGCGTCGCCGGGACCGGCCCCGGCTCCTGCAGCACCAGGCGCCCGAGGCTCTCGGGGTGCAGGCCGTCGCCGTCCTTCTGCGGCGCCATGGCGGCCACGGCGGCGGCATAGTCGAACCCCGGGGGCACGGGATACTGGATCAGGTAGGCGTCGACGCCGTCGTCGTCGTTGTACTCCCGCACCGCGTAGATCAGGTCGTCCGGGGACGCGGTCGAGGACAGCTCGCGGTGGTATGACTCGATGCCCACCTGCCGCGCCGTCTCGTGCTTCTTGCGCACGTACCCGGCGCTCGGCGCGTCCTCTCCCACCAGGATCGTGCCGAGGCCGACGGAGTGCCCTCGCTCCTTCAGGCCCGCAACCCTCTCGGCGACCTCGGCGAGAATCCTGTCGGCGACGGGGGCTCCTTCGAGAAGCTGGGCGGGCATCGGATCTCTCCTCGTTCCGGGTGGACCGCAGTGGCCCATCGCTTTGACAATCTACGGGAAACCCCGTTCTTTTGGCATATCCCCTTTGTCAGATCGATTGATGGCTTCCCCCGGCAGCCGGCGTGGTGCGCGAGCACGGAATCACGCTCCGGCTGGCGCCGCGGCGACGCCT
>JAJDTN010000378.1 GCA_022827165.1 Candidatus Latescibacterota bacterium | reverse complement strand
CCGCAGCCGTGGGGCAGGATGGCGCCGCGGAAGCGGTCGATCACCGCCTGCACCCACTCTTCGGCGTCGGGGTGGTCGCCCAGCAGGTGCAGGGCGGCGACGCCGAAGTGGCCGTTGTCGACGACGGCGTGGTGCCCGCCTTCGGGCGAGTGGCGCTGCCCGTCCACGTCCGGCCACCAGCGCTCCAGAAGGCGCACGAGGCAGACGCGGGCCGACTCCTTCTCGGCGGCCGGCAGCTCGCCGTCGAGCAGGTCGAGGGCCACGGCGATGGCCTGCATGTAGCGGTTGGCCGTGTAGAAGTGCTCCTCTACCGTGTCGTCGTGGTCCCAGGCCGCCGCCGCCCGCAGCCAGGCGCGGGCCCGGCCGAGCCAGCGGCGGTCGCCCGTCAGCCGCCAGGCGAAGGCGTAGTTCTCGATCAGCGCCGTGGCCTGCATGCCGGTGTAGAAGGTCAGGTAGAGCTGGTGGTACGGGTGGGGGCTGTCGGGCCGCCGGGGGATGCTGCGCCACGGCCGCCGGTTCGCGTACAGCTCGCAGTCGGCCAGCAGGTTGGCGAGGATGCGCCGGCGCACCGGGTCGGCTGCCGGCTCGAAGCGGAAGCCCGGATCGTCGGAAGGCCGCAGCAGCCGCGGGCGCTGGCGGCGGATCACCGGCAGGGCGGCGGGCATCAGAAGTGGTCGGGCTCCCAGTAGAGGACCTCCCGCCGGGGGAACCACTCCTCGAGGTCGTCGATCGCACCGGCGCCGAGGGGGATCCCGCGGCCGCGGAGGATCGGCTCCAGGTCGCGGCCGGAGGACTCGCCGAAGAGCAGCCGGCAGGTGAGGTCGTGGGGCAGCCGGCGCACCCACTCCTCGGCTTCGGGCGCGGCCCGGGCGATCAGCTCGTCCAGC
This sequence comes from Candidatus Latescibacterota bacterium, assembly GCA_022827165.1. The sequence continues at coordinate 13,948 of JAJDTN010000378.1, read as the reverse complement.
TGCAGGGGCAGGACCATCATCGAGGCCTCCCCCGTGAGGTGCAGGTCCCCCCCCGAGGCGCCGACCACGGCGTCGACGAAGGGATGGGCATGGGGGATCCCGCCCTCCACCCGCTTCCGCCCGGCCGCCGCGCACTCCCCGAGCAGGTAGCCCACGAGGGCCTCCAGGGCGGCAGCGCTCTCCCAGGCGACTTCGTTCACCCAGGCGCCGCCGCCTTCGGCCCTCTCCCAGTTGATGTACCCGCCGAGGGTGGCGCCGTCACGGACGACGGCGGTGGGCAGCACCCCCCGCAGGCGCGAGGGGGTGTAGTCCCAGTAGGGGCGGGGGCGCAGCAGGGTGCCGCTGCGGCCGGCGTTGTGGCGCTGGTAGAGGGCCGCGGTCTCGTCGAGGTCGCGGCTCTCGTCGAAGGGCTGCACTTCGAGGCCGGACCGTCCCGGCTCGGGAGCCGCCTGCCACTCGGCGCGGAAACCCATGAGGGGCACGCAGCTCCACCCCATGCGCAGGTAGAACCGCGTCGGGATCGCCGAGAACAGCAAGCCCAGGTCGCAGCCGTCGTCGCGCAGTTGCCCGGCCGTGTGCCGCATGAGCCGGGTCGCCAGGCCGCGGCCCCGGTGATCGGGATGGGTGGTGACACCGCCGATGCCGCCCATGCGCACCGGCGTGGCGCCGAGGTGGATCGACCGGTCCCAGATGCGCAGGGCCGACACCAGGCGGCCGTCCGCCTCGATGACCGGGGTGTGGGACGGGCGCCAGGTGGGGTCGCCCTCGATGTAGCCCCGGTAGCGCTCGTGGCCCCGGGGGTTGTGGGAGGTGCAGAGCAGGTCGATCAGCTCGTCGAGCTCCGACTCGCGGACGGGGCGGATCGATTCCATGGGGATCAGGAAGTCCTGGCGGGCGGGGATGCCGGGGGGAGTCCAGGCTGGTTGCCCGGGGGCGGGGGATGTATCAAGCTCATGGGGGGAGACAAGATAGAGGCCCATGGGTGAAGGCGCCGGAGGGTGAGTCGATGAGTCTGAAGGAGGCGACGGCCCTGGTCACGGGGGGCGGCCGAGGCATCGGCCGGGCGGTGGCCGAGGCCCTGGCGAAGGCCGGCGCCGCGGTGGTGGTGAACTACCTGGCCGACGAGGCCGCGGCGCAGCGGACCGTCGACGGCATCCGGGACTCCGGGGGACGGGCCTGGGCGGTGCCGGCCGACGTGGCCGATCCCGCCCAGGTGGAGGGCCTGTTCGCCGAGACCCGGCGTCTCCTCGGCGGCCGGCTGGACATCCTCGTGAACAACGCCGGCGGCCCGGGCCTTCGCCGGCCGGTGGCGGAGCTGAGCCTGGAGGAGTGGCGGCGCTGCCTGGAGGTGAACCTCGACGGCGTCTTCCTGTGCACCCGGGCGGCCCTGCCGCTGCTGCCCGACGGCCGCGGCCGCATCGTCAACGTGACCTCCATCTCGGCGCGCTCCGGCGGCGGCCCCGGGGGCTCTGCCTATGCCGCCGCCAAGGCCGGGGTCAGCAACTTCACGCGCGCCTGCGCCAAGGAGCTGGCGCCGCGGCGGATCACCGTGAACGGCGTCGCCCCCGGGGTGATCGACACCGACCTGCACCGCCGGGGCACGCCGGCGGAGGAGCTGGCGGCGGTGACCGCCCAGGTCCCCCTCGGGCGCATCGGCGGCGCCGGGGAAGCGGCGGCGGCGGTGGTCTTCCTCTGCGGCGGGGAGGCCGGCTACATCACCGGCGAGATCCTCGAGGTCAACGGCGGCCTGCGCATGGACTGAGATGCTCCCCGGATCTCGCAAGACCTCGGGAGTGACGCTGCGCGCGGTCCTCACCGGCGCGGTGCTGATGGCGGCGATCTGCGTGCTCGGCCCCTGGGCGATCCTGATGGTCAAGGGATCGCAGCTCACCAATACCGCCATCCCCATCATCGCCGTCCTCTTCCTCTTCGGCATGACCGCCGTGGCCGTGCCCGTTCTCGGGGCGCTCCACCGCCGGCTGGCCTTCTCCCGCTCCGAGGTGATCACCGTCTACGGGATGATGCTGGTGGGCGCCACCATCGTCACCGGTTTCACCGGCCACTTCCTGTCGGTCATCACCGGGGCGATGTACTACGCCAGCCCCGAGAACGACTGGAAGGCGATGTTCGTGGAGCACCAGCATCCCTGGGTGTCGCCCACGGACCCCGGGGCCGTGCGTTCCCTCTACGAGGGGCTTCCCAAGGGCATGACCGTTCCCTGGTCGGCCTGGGCCCTCACCCTGGCCCTGTGGATGCCCTTCATGGCCGTCCTCTACTGGTGCGTGTTCTGCCTGGCGGTGCTGCTGCGCGGCCAGTGGATCGAGAACGAGCGGCTCCTCTTTCCGCTCACGAGCCTGCCCCTGGCCATGACCCGGGACCCGGGGAAGTCAGGTGGCCTCTTCAGCCCTCTCCTTAGAAGCCGGCTCATGTGGCTCGGGTTCGCCCTGCCCCTGCTGCTGCATTCCTGGAACTCCCTCTCCGCCTACCACGACGGCATTCAGGCCCTGGCCCTGACCGGTTCCTTCAGCCTGCTCCAGGGGGAGGTGGGGGTGCCCTTCCGCCTCAACTTCCCGATCATCGGCGTGGGCTACCTGATGTCGCTGGGGGTCTCCTTCAGCATCTGGTTCTTCTTCGTCCTGGGCGTGGTGCAGGCCTGGGTCTTCGCGCGCATCGGCCTGGAGATCGGCGGCGGCGACGTGTGGAACTCCGGTGGCGCTCCCGCGGCGATCATGCACCAGCAGGCCGGGGCCCTCGTGGTCCTGGTGGGGTTCGTGCTGTGGACGGCGCGGCGGCACCTGGGCGGCCTGGTGCGCCAGGCCCTGGACAACAAGGGGGGCGGTGAGGAAGTCGTGGCGCCGCGCACCGCGGTCCTCGGCCTGCCGGCGGGCGTGGCCCTCCTGGTGGCGTGGCTCACCCTGACCGGGCTCAGCCTGTACGTGGCGGTGCTGCTGGTGCTGGGGGCCCTGATCGTCTACATCGGCGTAGCCCGCGTCATCTGCGAGGCCGGCCTGCCCGGGGTCCAGACGCCGATGGTGCCCCAGGCCTTCATCACCCGCGGTTTCGGACCGTCCGTGCTGGGACTGCGGAACATGACCGGACTGGGGTTGAGCACGGTGTGGGTGGGGGCCGGGGGGCTCACCACCATGACGAGCGCCATGCTTCACACCTTCAAGCTGAAGGCCACCGCCGGAGAGCGGCCCGACCGCCGTCTTCCCTGGATCTTCCTGGCGGCTATCATCGTCGGGATGGCCGGCTCGATCTGGGTCACCATGCGCATTTGCTACGCCCACGGCGGTATCAACATGCACGGGTGGTTCTTCGAGGGAGCTCCCAAGTGGCCCCTGACCTACATGGCCTCGGTCTACAACGATCCGGAATCGTCCTTCGCCCCGAGGATGCTGTTCACCGGCCTGGGGGGCGGCTTCATGGCCCTGCTGTTCTTCCTGCGCCAGCGACTGCCCTGGTGGCCCCTCCACCCTATCGGCTTTCCCATCGCCACCACCTACCCCATCGTCTCCTACGACTGGTTCGCCCTGTTCATGGCCTGGATCATCAAGGCACTGGTCCTGCGCCACGGCGGGGTGCGGGCCTACCGCTCCCTCGTGCCCTTCTTCCTGGGCCTGATCCTGGGCGAGTTCTCCACCGCATGCATGTGGGTCTTCATCGACGGGGCCCATGGTGTGGAGGGGAACATGATCTTCAATTTCTGAGCTGTTCATGCCGAGTGAATGGATCGCGTGGCTGCTGGCCGCCGCGGCCGCGGTCACGGCCTGGCTGGTTGGACGGACCGCCCGGGGCATGGCCCGTCCCATGGGCTGGGGTTCCTTCGGGCTGTTCACCGTGGGGGCCGGCCTCTGGCTGTTCGGCGATACCTGCGCCTACTACCACGCCGGGAAGGAGCCGGCCCTGCGGTTCTCCTACTGGGGCTCCTACCGCGAGCACCAGATGTGGGGGGAGATCGTCGAGGCCTTCCGGCGGCTCCACCCGGAGATCGACGTCCGGCGGGAGTACATCACCGGCCGCTACACCGACAAGATCCAGAAGCTGCTGCTGGCCGGCGAGGCGCCGGACGTCATGATGTTCGCCGACGAGCACTTCCCGCGCTTCGCCCCCAGCGGCAAGCTGGAGGCCCTCGACGGGTACTGCCGGTCAGCGGACCGTCCGCTGGACCTGGAGAGGGACTTCTTCGAGACCTCGGCGGCCCACTTCCAGGCCGACGGCCGGGCCTACGGGATCCCCGTATTCGGCGGCAACTGTCTGATCCTCTACAACCGCGACGCCTTCCGCGAGGCCGGGCTGCCGGAGCCGCCGGAGCGCTGGACCCTGGACGAATTCCTCGCCACCTGCCGGCGCCTCACGGCGGACACCGACGGCGACGGCCGCATCGACCGCTACGCCTTCCTGGTGCCCGGCTGGGTCTACTGGATGCCCTTCCACTTTGCCCACGGCGGCCGCTACCTCGACCCGACCCGGCGCCACTGGCGCCTGTGGGGCCCGGAGGCCGAGACCTCCTTCGCCTTCTGGCAGGACCTGCGTCACCGCCACCACGTGGCGCCCCACCGCGACGAGCTGGGCGAGACCGGCGGGGTCGCCTTCATGACGGGCCGGGTGGCGATGCAGGTGAACGGGCCGTGGGCGATGCCGCCCCTCAACGCCGCCGGGGTGAGCTACGACGTGGCGCACACGCCGGCCGGCCCCGATGGGCGGGCCACCCGGGTGACCTGGGACGGGCTGGTCATGTTCAGCGGATCGCGGAAGAAGGACCAGGCCTGGAAGTTCATCCACTTCGCCCTCGGCCTGGAGGCCCAGGAGACCGTGGCCCGCTACCAGCGTTCGGTTCCCGCCCTCAAGGCGGCGGGGCCGGCCTTCATCGACGCCAACCCGGAGGTCCGCGCCGGGCGCTTCATCGAGGCCCTGGAGTACTCGCGCTTCCAGCCGATCACGGCGGACTGGGCCCTCATGTCCCGGGAGATGTCCGGCGAGGTCGACCTGATGCTCGACGGCCGGCAGACGCCGCGCCAGACTCTGCTGGAGCTGGTGCGCAACGCGCACCTGTCCGAGCGGTTCATCATGCCCGAGGTGGAGTGACGACGGAGGAGAGACCGATGCCCATGCGCGAACGCCCCGACCTGCTGACCGGGGACAGCCCCGAAGGACTGCGGGTCTTCCAGCTGACCACACAGGAGTCGCCATCCTCGCACATCTACATGGAGGCGCAGATCTTCACGCCGGACTCGCGGCGGTTCCTCCTCCATCACCCGGCCCGGGCCCACGGCATCGACTTCATGGACCCGGCCCACCGCTACCTGGTCTGCGATCTCGATTCCGGCGGCGAGCTGACGCCGGTCATCGAGGAGGTGGGCGCCACGGCGCCGTCGGTGTCGCCCGACGGCCGGTTCCTCTACTACTTCGTCGACGCCACGACCCCCTGCGAGCCCGGGCGCCTGACCCTCAAGCGGGTCGGCCTGGACGGCGGCGGCCGCGAGGAGATCGCCGTCCTCGACGGCGTCCCCGCCGGCTGGCCGGGGCCGTTCTCGCGGCCGTACTCGCTGTCGACGATCTCCTCCGACGGCGCCCGGCTGGCGATCTCCGGCTTCCTCGGCGACGGCCGTTCGGAGAACGCGCCCTGGGGGCTGGTGGTCTTCGACGTCGCCTCGGGCGGGGCGGAGCTGATCCTGCACGGGCCGTCGTGGTGCAACGTCCACGCCCAGTACTGCCGCTCCACCGACCCCGAGGCCGCGCGCGACATCCTGATCCAGGAGAACCACGGCAACCTGTGCGACGCCACGGGCCGCTGCACGCGGCTGGTGGGCGGCGACGGCGCCGACGTGCACGTCATCCGCGACGACGGCACCGGGTTCCGCGACCTGCCCTGGGGGCGCGACGGCAACGAGTTCTGCCAGGGCCACCAGTGCTGGGTCGGCCGCAGCCGGCGCGCCGTCACCAGCACCATGACGCGGGAGCCCCCCGGCCGCGAGCTGATCGAGGGGAGCCCGGCGCCCCATGGGGGCCATGTGGGGCTGCGCACCCCGGGGGGCGAGCGCAACGACCTGTCGCGAAGCCTCCCGGAGCCGGACTTCTGCCACTTCGCCACCGACATCGCCGGACGGCGGCTGATCTCGGACTCCGGCCCCCGGGACGGCGGCGGCGGTCTGTGGCTGGGCACTCTGCCCGCCGACGGCCGGTCGCCCATCGAGGACTGGACGTGGCTGCTGAACCCGCGTTCCACGTGGCGCAAGGAGAGCCACATCCACCCCTTCCTGTCGCCCGACGGGCGCACGGGGTTCTTCAACTCCGACGAGAGCGGCGTCCACCAGTGCTACATGGTGAGGGGCTGGGAGGACTAGCCCCGGGCCGGGCTCAGTTGCCGAAGCCCTCGCTGTCGTAGAGGGCGCGGATGCGGCCCTCGTCCTCGAGGTTGGAGTTGCCGAGGATGGCGACCTCGAGCTGCTCCTTGTTGGACTCGGGGTTGGTGATGGGGCTGGTGTAGGTGAGCAGGTAGAAGCTCCTCGACAGGTCGGTGATCTCCTTCTGGATCTCGAGGAAGGCCTGCTTCAGCTCGGAGATGATGTCGGCCTCGAAGAAGCCCATGGTGCGGAAGGTGAGGCGCCGCAGGGGCCCCCGTTCGAGGTCTTCGGTGTTGAGGGCGGCCACGTAGATCTTCTTGAGCTCGCCGCCGGAGCCGATCATGGCGTCGATGGCGTCCTCGACCTGCAGGCTCGGGTCGGCGTTGTGGAAGCCGTCGGTGAAGACCACCAGGCTGCCGTCGACGATCCCGGTGAGGGAGACCCGGTCCTCCCACAGGCCGGCCACGTCCATGATCGCCCCGTAGAGGTTGGTCGAGGGGATCAGGTCGTCCTCGGGGATCGAGGCCACGGCCTCGGCCAGGACCGCGGCGTCGGAGGTGAAGTCCTGGACCCGCCGCGTCCGGCTGTCGAAGACGTAGATGGCCATCTCCTGGTTGTCGCTGATGCTCTGCACCAGGAAGGTGACGGCCTCCTTGATCTGCGGCACCTGGCCGCGCACGCTGGAGCTCATGTCGAGGAGGAGCACCGTGGGGATGGTGAAGGGGATCGCCGAGGTGCTCACCGTGAGGTCGGACTCGACGCCGACCTTGCGGCCGTTCTCGGCGACGACGAAGTCCGCCTCCGTGAGGCCGGCCACGCCGCGCCCCGCCTCGTTCTTCACCTGCAGCAGGACCCGCACCTCGCGCGCCTGCGGATCGACGGAGAGCTCGTACTCGGTGAGGTGGTAGAACCGTTCGGAGTCGTAGGTGCAGCTGCCGTCGTCGGTGTTGGCGGACCTCGAGAAGTTGAGGCCCGCTATGTCGGTGCAGCCCGGAATCTCCGGCTCCCCGGGGATGTCGACGGGGTTGCCGCCGCCCCCGCAGCCGATGGCAACGGCCGCCGCCAGGCCTGTCAGGAAGAGCGCGTTTCGTGTCATCGTGCTCTTCGATAGCCACGTTCCCCGGGAATGTCAAGCAAGGAAAGAGGGGCCTTCTCCTTGAGGGAGTTCTCGCCGCGGGGTAAGATGATGAGCCCCATGGACGAGGACATCCGATGACGCAGCACTCCGCCGCCGGCGCCGGTCCGGTGCGGGCGCCGCGCACCCTGATCGCCGGCTCGGCGATGTGCGTCCTCATCGCCGCCTGGGGGCCCTACAACCTGCTCGTCCTGCGCGGGTCCTGCCTGACCATCGACTTCTCCACGGGGGCGGCGATCGCCGTCCTGTTCTTCGCCGCCTTCTTCCTCAACGGCCTGCTGCGCGCCTTCCTGCCGGTCCTGTCCCTGTCCTCGGGGGAGCTGTCCATCACCTACCTGATGGCGGCCATCGCCTGCTCGATCTGCACCATGGGGCTCACCCTGCAGTTGGTGCCCCTGGTGCCGGCCATGGATTACCTCGCCTCGCCGGAGAACGAGTGGGCCCGCGACATCCTGCCCTACGTTCCCCACTGGCTGCGGCTGCAGGGGGAAGACGTGATCCTCGGCTTCTACGAGGGCCTCTCCGAGGGCGAGTCGATCCCGTGGGGGGCCTGGGCGAAGCCGCTGCTGGCGTGGATGCCCGTGATCGTCGGCCTCTACCTGGTCATGATCTCCCTGGCCGTGCTCTTCAGCCGCCAGTGGATCGAGCACGAGCGCCTCGCCTACCCCCTGGCGCAGGTGCCCCTGGTCATGACCTCCCAGGAGGAGGGCCGGGCCCTGAACGCCTTCTTCCGCAATCCGGTCATGTGGCTGGGCTTCTCCGTGCCCTTCACCATCACCGGCATGAACGGCCTCCACTTCTATCACCACTTCGTGCCGAATTTCTATCTGAGCACTCACATCAACCTCTTCCACGACATGCCCGCCCTGTGGTTGAACCTGACCTTCTCCATGATGGGCTTCGCCTACCTGGTGCACCAGGAGGTGGCCCTGAGCGTCTGGCTGTTCTACCTGGTGGGCTACGCCGTCTCCGGCGTGTTCTCCCAGGTCGGCATCACCCGGAGCGTGACGCTCGACTTCTACGCCCAGCGCGACGGCGGTCCGATCTTCTCCTACGTCCAGTTCGGCGCCCTCATGGCCCTGGTCGGCTATACCCTGTGGACGGCGCGGGGGCATCTGCGCGGCAGCTGGAGGGCCGCCTGGCGCTCGTCGACCTCCTCGGCCGGGGACGCCATGTCCATGCGCAGCGTCTACGTGCAGCTGATCCTGGGGCTGGTGCTGATGACGGGATGGTTCACCGCCGCGGGCGTGCCCCTCTGGGCGGGGGCGGCCTTCGTCCTGGTGATGACAGTCACCTTCCTGGGGATCACCCGCATCCTCTGCGAGGCCGGGCTGGCCCGGACGCGGGCGCAGCTTCCCACGCCCACGGTGCTGCGTTCCATGGTCGGCACCGCCCACCTGGGCCCGGCCGGGACGATCGGCGTCCTGGGCTACGGGCAGGTCTGGATGAGCGACGTGCGCACCTTCGTCATGGCCGCCGCCGCCAACGGCCTCAAGCTGACGGCCTCGATCCGGGGCAAGGCCCTGGTCCTGGGGAGCACGGTGCTGGCGGTGGTGCTCGCCCTCGTGGCGTCGATCGGGTCGACCCTCTACTTCGCCTACGAGAGCGGCGCCCACAACGCCAACAGCTGGTTCTTCATCCGCGCTCCCCGGTACATCGTCGATTTCGCCGCCGGCTACGTGCGCGAGCCGGCCGCCGTCGACGTGGCGGGCCTGGGGCTGATGGGGCTGGGCGGCGCCGGCATGCTCGGCCTCTACTGGATCCGCGCCCACTTCCTGGGCTTTCCCATCCACCCCCTGGGGCTGGCCGTCTCGCAGATGGCCCTCACCCGCCACATGTGGTTCAGCATGTTCGTCGTGTGGCTGCTGAAGGCGGTGATGATCCGCTACGGCGGCCCCCGCCTGCTGCTGCGGGTGCGGCCGTTCTTCCTCGGCTTCATCCTCGGGGAGTTCGTGGCCCTCTCCATGTGGCTGATGATCGATCTGGCCACGGGGGCCCAGGGCAACAGCCTCTTCAACGTCTGACGCCCCTCAGCCCTCCTGCTCCTTCTTCCAGGCCTCGTACTCGGGCCGCGCCTCCTCCGACAGGGGGTAGTACTTCCTCAGGTGGCCGCCCTCGAGCAGCCGCAGGCGGCTGAACTCCTCCCACTCGGCGTGGGAGCCCGCCGCCTCCACCAGCTCGGCGGCCAGCTTCGCCGGCACCGCCACGACGCCGTCGTCGTCGGCGACGATGATGTCCCCGGGCAGGACCAGGCTGTCGTTGAGGGCGACGGGCACGTTCACCGCGTAGGGGAAGATGCTGGTCTGGGTGTGGAAGTTCGGCGTCACCCCCCGCAGCCACAGGCCCAGGTCGAGGTCCCGCTGCACGATGGGGTAGTCGCGGATGCAGCCGTCGACGACGACGCCGGCGCCGCCGCGGCCCTGGAAGAAGGTGAGCATCATGTTGCCGAAGACGCCGCTCTTCATGTCGCCCCGGGCGTCGACGCAGACCACGTCGCCGGGCCGCGCGTGGTAGAGCACGTGCCGGTGCAGCTGCGACTCCGGGTCGGCGTACTCGTCCTGGTCGTACACGTCCTCCCGCTGGGGCATGAACTGCAGGGTGAGGGCCGGGCCGACGACGCTCCGGCCGGGGGTGAAGGGCACGGGCCCGAGGACGTGCGGGTTCTGGATGCCGAGGCGCTTGAGCTCGCCGGCGGCGGTGGCCGAGCCGATGTGGCGGAGCCCGTCGATGATCTCCGCTGGCGGGCGCTCGATGTCGGGGGTGTGGGTGTCGGCCATCTCGTTCTCCTCGGCGGTTTCGGTTGGACCCTGTCTTGCGGGCGGGAGAAGGTAAGGCAGAACCCCGGGGCGCACGGCGTCCACACCTGACGGCTGGTTGACGGCCCCGGCGGCATGACGTTAGCTCCCTGACCGCCGAAGGCATCCTGCATGAACGAAGCCCTCCTCATCGCCGCCGCCGTCGTCGTCCTCGCCGCCCTCGTCGCTCTGCGCAGCCGGCGGGGGAGCGCCGGCCACCTCGACAGCTCCTACGACGAGTCCGAGGGCCAACGCCGCCTGCACAAGTGGGGCTACGCCGACACCCGCTTCGAGTTCGACGGCCCGCGCAGCGTCCGCGTCACCGGCTCGCGCTACCCGCTGGCCGGGTACAGCCTGCCGTTCTTCGTCCCCTTCGCCGAGGAGGTTCTCGGCGTGCCGATCACGCCCGGGGAGATGATGCCCGAGGTCGAGCGCGGCCCCCTGCCTCCGGGCCGCCCCTGCGAGGCCTTCCTCGGCGCCTGCCGGCAGCGGCTGGGCGAGGATCGCCTCGCCGCCGACGACGAGACCCGCCTCACCCACAGCCACGGCCAGCTCAGCGTCGACGAGATCTACCGCCTCCTCTACATCGGCAGCCTGCCGCGCGTCGCCGACCTCGTGGTCTTCCCCGAGAGCGAGGAGGAGGCGCGGCAACTGGTGAGCCTGGCGGCGGAGCACGGCGTCTGCCTGGTGCCCTACGGGGGCGGCACCAACGTCAGCGGCGCCCTCTCCCTGCCGCCGGGGGAGGAGCGCCCCATCGCCTCCGTCGACATGAGCCGCATGAACCGCATTCTGTGGCTGGACGAGGACAACCTGCAGGCCTGCGTCGAGGCCGGGATCACCGGCAAGGAGCTGGAGCGCCTACTCGGAGAGCGCGGCTACACCACGGGGCACGACCCCGACAGCGTCGAGCTCTCCACCCTCGGCGGCTGGATCGCCACCAACGCCAGCGGCATGAAGAAGAACCGCTACGGCAACATCGAGGAGATCGTCGTCGAGGCGACCCTGGTGACCCCGGCGGGGGAGGTCGAGTCCCGGCGGGCGACGCCGCGCAACTCGATCGGGGTGGCGCCGCGCCTGTGGCTCTTCGGCTGCGAGGGCAACCTCGGCCTGATCACCAAGGCGGTGATCAAGATCCACCCGCGGCCCGAGGCGCGCGAGTACGGCTCGCTGGTCTTCCCCTCCCTCGACCACGGGGTCCGCTACCTGAAGGCCCTGCGCCGGGAGGGGGCCCTGCCGGCGAGCATCCGGCTGGTGAACAACACCGAGTTCCGCTTCGGCCAGGCCCTGAAGCCGGCGCCGTCGGCCGTGACCCGCGTCAAGACGGCGGTGCAGCGTTTCGTCCTCCAACGGGTGAAGGGCTTCGACCTGCGAAAGCTGGCGGCGTGCACCATCGTCATGGAGGGCACCCGCCGCGAGCTGGCCTGGCAGCGGAGGATCATCTTCTCCCTGGCCAAGAGGTTCGGCGGGGTCAGCGGCGGCTCCCACAACGGCCGCCGCGGCTACATGCTCACCTTCGCCATCGCCTACATCCGCGACTTCCTCAACCAGTTCCACATCATGGGCGAGACCTTCGAGACCTCGGTGCCCTGGGACCGCATCCACGACGTGACCGGCGCCGTGGAGGAGAAGCTCGCCGAGCAGTGCCGCGGCCACGGCGTGCGCGGGACTCCCTACCTGTCCTACCGCATCACCCAGACCTATCACACCGGGGTGTGCATCTACTTCACCATGGGCTTCAGCGGCAAGGGCCTGGAGGCGCCCGACCGCGTCTACCACGACGTGGAGGCGAGCCTGCGGCAGGCGATCCTCGACCACGGCGGGTCCCTGTCCCACCACCACGGTGTCGGCAAGATCCGCGCCGCCTTCCTTCCCGAGGTCCAGACCGAGGCCAGCCTGAGGATCCTGCGCGAGACCAAGCGGGCCATGGATCCGGACGACGTCTTCGGCATCGCCAACGGCGCCCTCGCCGCCGACCGCTGAGCCGCCCGGTGCCCCGGGAACCCTCGGTCGTCATCACCGGCGCCTCTTCCGGTCTGGGAGCGGCCCTGGCCGCGGCCTTCGCCCGGGACGGCGCCCGCCTGACCCTGATGGCCCGGCGGGCGGAGAGGCTGGCGCAGGTCGCCGAGGCCTGCGGCGCCGCCGAGGTGGAGACGGTGAAGGGGGACGTCACCGTCGCCGCCGACGGGGAGCGGCTCGTGGAGGCGGCCGTCGCCGCCCACGGCGGCATCGACTGCCTCGTCGCCAACGCCGGAGTGAGCATGTGGGCGCCCTTCGAGGAGGTGCGCGACCTGTCCCTGTTCCGCCGGCTCATGGAGGTCAACTACCTCGGCGCCGTGCACTGCGTCCACCCGGCGCTGCCCCACCTGAAGGAGAGCCGCGGGCAGTTCGTGGCGATCTCGTCGATCCAGGGCCGCGTCGGGGTGCCGCAGCACACCGGGTACTCGGCCTCCAAGCACGCCCTGCAGGGGTTCTGCGACGCCCTGCGCATGGAGCTGGAGGGCAGCGGCGTCAACGTCCTCACCGTGGTCCTCCACTGGCTCGGCGGCACCGAGCTGCGGGGGCAGGCCCTGGCCGCCGACGGCCGGCCCTTCGGCGAGGGCCGCCGCCGGCCGAGCCGGGACGCCATCGGCCTCGAGGAGACCTGCGGCGCCGTCCTGCGGTCGGTGAAGGAGCGCCGCCGCGAGCTGGTGATGCCCTGGAAGCTGAAGGCCCTCCTCGCCATCCGCGCCCTGCGGCCGCGGCTGTCGGAGGCGATCGTGCGCCGGGCCGTGGACCGCCAGGGGGGCGAGGCCGTGGGCGGGGCTGCGGACACCGGCACCGAAGACGGGAGGCAGCGACCGTGAACCCGGGATCTGCCATTGGCCCCCCGCCACCGGACCGGGAAGGACCTCGCGCTGTGCTCTCCGACCGCCCGGGGTTCACCGAAGCCTGGACCGGCAACGCCATGGTGATCGCCCACCGCTGGAACCGCGAGGCCCTCCGGAGGGCCTCCCTCGAGCGCCTCGCCCTCGACATCGCACCGAGGCTGCCCTGAGCCGGCGATTGCCCGCATCCGCAATCGTTGGCAAGTTTTCTGCGCTTTCCCTTCCGCCTCTACCCCGTCGAACTGGATTCGCCATGACGCGCCGGCCCTTGCCCGCCCTGGTCCTCCCCCTTCTCGCCGCCGCCGGTCTCACCCTCGCCGGCTGCGCCGCCCGGCCCCCCGCCTCCGGAACCGCCCCCGAGGCGGCCTCCGACGGCCTGGACTCGGTGCTGCCTGTCGATCCCAAGGTCACCCTCGGTACCCTCGACAACGGCCTGCGCTACGTCATCCGGCCGAATGCCAAGCCCGAGAACCGGGCCGAGCTGCGCCTCGCCCTCGACGTGGGCTCGATCCTGGAGACCGACGAGGAGCAGGGGCTGGCCCACTTCGCCGAGCACATGGCGTTCAACGGCACCACCCACTTCGAGAAGCAGGAGCTGTGGTCCTACCTCGAGTCGGTGGGGCTGCGCACCGGGGCCGACCTCAACGCCCACACCAGTTTCGACGAGACCGTGTACAAGCTCACCGTGCCCCTCGACTCGGTGCAGGTGGTGGAGCAGGCCTTCCAGATCTTCGAGGACTGGGCCCACGGCATCACCTTCGACGGCGAGGAGATCGAAAAGGAGCGGGGCGTCGTCATCGAGGAGTG
>JAJDTN010000426.1 GCA_022827165.1 Candidatus Latescibacterota bacterium | reverse complement strand
AGATGGCTGAGGGCTGGGTCGCCAACTCGATCCTCGACACGGTCGGGGACACCCCCATGGTGCCCCTGCGCCGCATGGCTCCGGCCGGGAGCGCCCGGGTCCTGTGCAAGCTGGAGGCCCTCAACCCGGCTGGCAGCGTGAAGGACCGCATCGGTCTGAGCATGATCCGCGCCGCCGAGGGCGACGGACGCCTGAAGCCGGGCATGAGAATCGTGGAGCCCACCAGCGGCAACACGGGGATCGCCCTCGCCATGGTTGCCGCCGCCCTCGGGTACGACCTCGTGCTGACCATGCCCGATCACATGAGCGAGGAGCGCATCTCGGTGATGGCCGCGTACGGCGCCCGGATCGAGTTGACGCCCGCCGCCCGGGACATGGCCGGAGCAATCGACCGGGCGGAGGAGATCGTCGCCGCCGATCCCGCGGGCTCCTTCATGCCGCAGCAGTTCGGCAATCCCGCCAACCCGGACGTTCACAGACGAACGACGGCCCGGGAGATCCTGAAGGCTCTGGACGGCCGGATCGACGCCTTCGTCGCTGGTGTCGGGACGGGCGGGACCATCAGTGGCGTCGGCGGCGTCCTCCGCCAGGAGCTGGGACCGGCGCTGCGGATCCTGGCCGTCGAGCCCGCGCGCTCCCCCGTGCTGTCCGGGGGCGAGGCCGGAGTCCACGGCATCCAGGGGATCGGCGCCGGGTTCGTACCGGAGGTGCTCGATCGCTCGGTGATCGACGAGGTGGTCACCGTCGAGGACGAGGAGGCCTTTCTCTACACCCGGCGCCTGGCGCGCGAGGAAGGCCTGCTCGTGGGGCCCTCCTCTGGAGCCAATGTCGCCACGGCCTTGCGGGTGGGGCTCGAGCTGGGGGAGGGGGCCACCGTCGTCACCGTGCTGTGCGACACGGGATTCCGCTATTTCAGCGTGGACGGCTTCGTCGGCGAGCCCGCCGGAAAGGCCTGAGGGCCCGCGTTGACACTCCCGCGGGGGCTGGTTACATTCGCGCGAGAGTCGAATAGAAACAACCTCTTGGCAGTCCCTGAACCCACAATGCAGATCGGTGACTTGGCCGCGCGCGCAGGTGTCTCGACGCGGACCCTCCGCTACTACGAGGAGCTCGGGATCATCGAGCCCGTGGCGCGGACCAACGGCGGCTTCAGGCAGTATGGCGCCGATCAGCTGCGCCGGTTGCAGATCATCCAGGGCCTCAAGGCCCTGGGTTTCGAGTTGGAGCAGGTGCGCCGGTTGTTCTCCGTGCGCGAGACGGCCGAGACCGGCGGCGATCTGGCATGTCAGATGATCGACCTCCTCCAGGGTCAGCAGGAGGAGATCGACCGACGGATCGCCCAGTACGAGGAGATGAAGGAGCGAAACCTGCGCGGCATCCAAGTGCTGCGCGGATGTCTCCTTTGCGAGATACCGGTCTTCGAGCGCGACTGCCACAACTGCGAGACCTACCGATGTCACGAGGATGTCCCCGACCTCGTGGAGTACGCCATCTTCCGACGCTGAGCACACCCTTGCCGCCCCCCTGCCAAAGCCGATGATCACCGTTTCCGACGAAGCCGCTGAGAAGATCCGGAGCCTTCTGGACAGGGAGGGTACCCCGGAACGCGGCCTGCGCGTGGCGGTCCGGGGAGGCGGGTGCTCCGGCTTCCAGTACCAGCTCGATTTCGAAGAGGCGGCCGGCGAGATGGATCAGGTCATCGAGTCCAACGGTGTCCGCCTCTTCGTCGATCCCAAGAGCAGCCTCTACCTCAACGGTGTCGTCCTGCGCTACGACGATGGTCTGATGGGGGCCGGCTTCCAGGTGGAGAACCCCAACGCCCGGACCACCTGCGGCTGTGGCGAGTCGTTCTCCGTCTGACCTGCCTCCGGGCGGGCCTGCGCGGCACACACCCTACCTCGACAATCTGGCCACCACGCCCCTGGACCCCCGAGTCCTGGAGGCGATGTGGCCGTACTTCGCCACCCACTTCGGCAATCCTTCCAGCAGGACCCACGCCTACGGCTGGAGGGCGGCGGAGGCCGTCGACCGGGCCCGCGCCCAGGTGGCGGCCCTGATCGGGGCCGCCCCGCGCGAGATCGTCCTCACCAGCGGCGCCACCGAGGCCAACAACCTGGCCATCAAGGGCGTGGCCGAGGCGAACCGGGACCGCGGCGACCACCTCGTGACCTGCGTCACCGAACATCGAGCCGTGATCGACGTCTTCGCCGCCCTGGAGCGCCGCGGCTTCCGGGTGACTCGTCTGCCCGTCGACAGCGCCGGGAGCGTCGACCTCGAGCGGCTGGAGGAGGCCCTCGCCGAGGAGCCGGTCCTGCTCTCCCTGATGGCCGCCAACAACGAGCTCGGCACCCTGCAGCCTCTGGAGGAGATCGGGCGCCTGGTGGCGGCCAGCGGTGTCATCTGGCACTGCGACGCCGCCCAGGCCGCGGGCAAGGTGCCGGTGGACGTCGCCGGGCTTCCCGTCGACCTGCTGTCGATCTCGGCCCACAAGCTCTACGGACCGAAGGGGCAGGGGGCGCTCTTCGTCCGCCGCCGCCGGCCGCCCCTGCGGCTGACTCCGCTCATCGACGGAGGGGGGCAGGAGCGCGGTCTGCGTTCCGGCACCCTCAACGTCCCCGGGATCGTCGGCCTCGGCGAGGCCTGCCGCCTGGGCGCCGAGGAGATGGTTGCCGATGCCGCGCGCATCGGGGGCCTGCGCGACGACCTGGAATCGCGGCTCCTCGAGGGCCTCGCCGGGCAGGTCCGGCGCAACGGCAACCCTCGCGGACGCCTGCCGGGGGCGCTGAGCGTCTCCTTCACCGGCATCCACGGAAGCGATCTGCTGCTGGCTCTGCGGGACCTGGCCGTATCCGCGGGCTCGGCGTGCTCTTCCGGCTCCGGCGAGCCGTCCCACGTGCTCAAGGCGATCGGGTGCGACGACGCCACGGCGGCCGCGACGCTGCGCTTCGGCATCGGACGCTTCAACACGGCCGGCGACATCGACTACGCGGCGCGGCGCACCGTCCACGAGGCCCGGCGTCTCGCGGCGCCTTCTCTCGCTTGAGGACGGTCTTGCGGGAAGCGGGGTGGTCCCTAGCTTCTTGGCCGACGAGTTCACCAACAGGACGGAGAAGACCAGAATGGCTCTCACTTCGAGCCAGCTCCTCGAAGAGGTCAAGAAGTCGATCACGGAGGTCACCCCCGAGGATGTCAAGCGGTCCCTGAACAGTGGTCAGATCCGGCACGTCGTCGACGTGCGCGAACGCGACGAGGTCATGGACGGCTACATCCCCGGCTCGCACCTCATCCCACGGGGCTTCCTCGAGCTCAACGTCGAGGACGACGTCACCCTCGACCGGGAGGAGCCGATCGTCCTCTACTGCGCCGGCGGCAACCGCTCGGCCCTGGCCGCGCGCGACTTGGTGGCCATGGGCTATACCCGGGTGAGCTCGATGATCGGCGGCATCAAGGGCTGGAAGGACGCGGGATACGGCATCGAGCAGGACGGCCTCCTGTCCGACGAGGACCTGCAGCGCTACTCGCGGCACATCATCCTGCCCGAGGTCGGCGAGCGCGGCCAGCAGGAGCTGCTCAAGGCGAAGGTGCTCCTCATCGGGGCCGGTGGCCTCGGCTGCCCGACGGCCCTCTACCTGGCCGCGGCCGGGGTCGGCACCGTCGGCCTCGTCGACGCCGACGTCGTCGACCGGAGCAACCTGCAGCGGCAGGTTCTCTTCGGCGAAGACGTGCTCGGCCAGCCGAAGGTCGAGGCCGCCCGCGACCGGCTGTTGAAGCTGAACCCAGGCATCCGCGTCGAGGCCCACCACGAGCTGATGACCTCCGCCAATGCCATGGACCTCATCGGCGGCTACGACATCATCGTCAACGGCTGTGACAACTTCCCCACGCGGTACCTGGTCAACGACGCGGCCGTCCTCTCCGGCAAGCCGGTCGTAGACGGCAGCATCTTCCGCTTCGAGGGTCATGCGACGGTCTACCACCCCGCCGCGGGCGGGCCCTGCTACCGCTGCCTCTATCCCGAGCCGCCGCCTCCCGGCGAGGTGCCCAGTTGCGCCGAAGGGGGAGTTCTCGGCGTTCTGCCCGGAACCGTCGCCATGATCCAGGCCACGGAGGTCGTCAAGCTCGTCATCGGACAGGGCGTCCCCCTCGTGGGCCGGTTGATCCTGTACGATGCTCTCGACATGAGGTTCCGCGAGATGAAGCTGCGCCGGAACGCGGCCTGCCCCGTGTGCGGCGACGCCCCCACCGTCAAGGAGCTGATCGACTACGACCAGTTCTGCGGCCTCCCGGGCCACAGCGAGGCGGCTGGCTGAGGCATCGGCCGCCTCGGTCGCCTTCGGATGGTGGCGCCGCCCGCCGGCGTCGACTCCCTTCTCATCGGTCTCGACGAGGAGACCGGCCGGGACCCCGTTCTCGACCTGGAGTCGCAGTTCGGCAATTCCCGGCCCGTCGAGCTTGAGCTCGGGATCGGCAAGGGACGCTTCCTCCTCGACGCCGCCCTGCGTCACCCGGAGGTGAACTACATCGGAGTGGAGCAGGCGGCGAAGTACCTCCGCCTCGCCCATGCCAGGGCCCTGCGCCGGAGCTGCACCAATCTCCGCTTCGTCCACGGCGACGCCAGGGAGTTCGTCGAGTTCTTCCTCGCCGCCGCTTCGGTCCGGGCCATTCACGTCTATTTCCCCGACCCGTGGCCGAAGAAACGGCATCACAAGCGGCGGTTGCTCGACGAGGCCTTTCTCGCCGAGGCACAGAGGATCCTCGTCCCCGGCGGGCGGCTGTGGATCGCAACCGACCACGACGGCTACTTCGAAGCGATCCTCGAAGCCCTCGACCCGTTCAACGGCCTCCTGCTTCCCGTGGAGGCGGTCTGGGAAGGGGCGAGCACGAACTACGAGGACAAGTTCGTGGGCCAGGGGAAGCCGATTCACCGGCGCGTCCTCGAGAAGCCCTGACCGCCGCCGGCCCTCCACCCCTGCTCCGGGAGCTTCGCCCGGGGCGCCCGAGGGTGACCCGGGGTGGAATCGCGCATTTCGGCCCCACTTCCGGCGAAAACCGGCCGGGGACCTCGCGCAGAATATCCTCAACTGACTAAATAACAGTCGGTTACATATCTCCTCGGGGATCTGTCCCGGGGTGTATGATTCTTCTTGACATGCCCTGCGTGGGGAAGGTATACTTTGCCGGGGTGGAAAATGGTGTAATGTGGAGCTTGATGGTTCTACCGCGATAATGGCCTCTCAGGAGCCCCTTGAGCGCACAATTCCTCGGAAAGTACGAGGTTCCCATCGACGACAAGGGCCGGATCTTCCTGCCCGCCGAGTTGCGGCGGAACCTCGAGCCGGAGGCCGATGACACCTTCGTGGTCATCCCGGGTCGGGACGGGTGCCTTGCGGGACACCCCCGCAACCTGTGGGCACCGAAAGCGGAGAAGATGCTGCAGCGGTCATGGAAGGAGGAGCGGGTCAGACTCCATATACGAGTGCTCCTGTCCCAGGCGACCGAGGTGAGACTGGACCGTCAGGGCCGGGCGTCGCTTCCGAAGAAGCTTCTGGACCGGGCCGGTATCAGTGATCGCCTGGTCGTCATCGGGACGCTGGACCATCTCGAATTCTGGGAGCCGGAGGCCTGGCAGGGATACCTCTCCCAGGACGAGCCCACCCTGGAGGAAGTGGCCGAGACGCTGGGTCTGTGAATTCGGCGCCACTCTGAAGCGGTGAACCCGAGGATGGCCTACCACGTGCCGGTCATGGTCGAGGAGGTCGTCACCGGGTTGGCAACGGACCCCTCAGGGGTCTATGTGGACGCAACGACCGGGGGGGGAGGGCACGCGGAGGCCCTCCTGCGGGTTCTCGGAGAGAGCGGGCACCTGCTGGCATGTGATCGGGACGCGGCGGCTATGAACGAGGCGGGCCGCCGGCTCGATCCGTACCGCGGACGGGTGACCTTTCTCCAGTGCGCGTTTTCCTCCCTCGCCCGGTCGGCGGCCCCATTCCTGGATCGCCTGGAGCGATCCGGAGTGCAGGGGGTGCTCTTCGATCTGGGGGTCAGTTCGCATCAGATCGACGAGCCTGGACGCGGATTCAGCTATCACCAGGACGGTCCTCTGGACATGCGCATGGACCGAGGCGCCGGAGAGCCCGCAGGCCAACTGCTGGCGCGGATTCGGGAGGCCGACCTGGCGGAGTTGATCCGACGATATGGTGAGGAACGGAAGGCGAGGCGCATCGCGCGTTCCATCTGCCGTTCCAGGGACGAAGGCCGCATGCAGACGACGGCGCAACTGGCCAGGGCGATCGAATCGACGCGCCCCGAAAGACCGACCAAGACCTTGGCACGGGTCTTCCAGGCGCTGAGAATCGCCGTCAACGATGAGCTGGCCGAGCTCGAGAAGGGGGTCCGGGCGGCCGTCGACCTGCTCGTACCGGGCGGCCGGCTCGCCGTCATCGCCTACCACTCCCTGGAGGACCGGATCGTCAAGCAAAGGATGGCCAGCCTTATAAGGGGCTGTGTCTGCCCGCCGGAGTTGCCCGCCTGTGCGTGCGGCCGGCGGCCGACTTTCCTGCGCCTGGGCCCGGCCCTCCGCCCCGGCGCCGGAGAGCAGGCCGCCAACTCCCGGTCCCGCAGCGCCACCCTGCGACTCTTCGAGAAGGTCCCCTCCGCCTCCGGCGGCACCCGAGGAGCCGTCCGGTGATGGCCTGGTTTCAGGGCGACTGGGTCCGGGTGCTGACCGTCCTCGCCATGGCGGCGGCGACGACGGCGTACGTATGGATCAAGGTGCAGGTCTCGGAGCTGGCGCGCGCCTCCGAGGCGGCCAGGACCAAGGCCCAGGCGTTGGTGGTGGAGAGCTCGCGGCTCGAGGCCTCCCTGGACCTGGCGAGTCGGCCGAGTCTGCTGCGCCAGCGGGCTGAAGGCGAGCTCGGAATGACCTATCCGGACCCGGGCGCCACGGTCGACCTCTTTGTCAGGGCATCGCGATGACAAGCCGCGGCTCCCACGAAGACGAACGCCGCCCCTTTGACCTCGGCCGCCACCGCCTGAAGTGGGTCCTGCTCGCCGGAGGTCTCATCTGGTCGCTGATCGGTTTGAGGCTGGTGCAGTTGCAGGCGATCGACCACGGCACGTACCAGATGCGCGCCCGCAACCAGCATCAGCGCCAGATCCCGCTGAGCGCACGGCGCGGCGCCATCCTCGATCGCCAGGGCCGCGAGCTGGCCTTCGACGTCACCGCCGTCTCCTTCTACTGCCGGCCCGCGCAGGTCCGCGATCCCGAGTCGGTGACGGCCCACTTCATGCGGTTCGGCCGGCGCTCCGCCAGCGCGGTATCCCGGCTGATCAGCGGCGGACACCCCTTCGTCTATCTCCTACGTCAGGTCGACGGTGAGCGGCTCCGCCAGGTTCGCCAGAAGACCTTCGAAGGGGTGTACGAGCAATTGGAGGTCCGCCGTCACTATCCCTACGGCCGCCTGGCCGGGCAGCTCCTGGGGTTCACCGACATCGAGAACCGGGGCCAGGAGGGGACAGAGCTGGCCTTCGAGGAGATCCTCGCCGAACGGGCCGGTTCCGCCCGGTCCTACGTCGACGGCCTGGGGAACATCCTCCCCGAGCGTTCGCAGCCCACCGCCGCCCCTCGGCACGGCGCCAGCGTCCATCTGACCATCGACGCCGCCATCCAGGAGATCCTGGAGGAGGAGCTGGCCCGCACCGTGACCGAGACCCGGGCCGAGGGAGCCCTGGGTATCATCGCCGATCCCCGGTCCGGGGAGATCCTGGCCATGGCCGGCATTCCCCTCTTCGATCCGAACGATCCGGGCGGAGTCCCCGCCAACCACCGCCGGAACCGTCTGGTCACCGATCCCTTCGAGCCGGGCTCGATCTTCAAGCCCATCACCATGGCAGCCGTCCTCGACGACGACCCGAAGGTTCTCGAGAGGAAGGTCTACTGCGAGGAGGGCGCCTACGTCCTGTCCATGGGGGACGTCATCCGGGACGTCAAGCCCCACGGCTGGATGACACCGGCCGAGGTGGTCGCCCAGTCGAGCAACATCGGGGTGATCAAGCTCGCCCAAGGGCTGGACCGGTCGAGCTACTACCAGTCCCTGCGCGGCTTCGGCTTCGGGACCCGGACCGGGATCGGCCTTCCGGCGGAGAGCGCCGGGCTGTTGCGTCATGCCCGCGACTGGTCCAACCGCTCCCTGGAGACGATCTCCATCGGCCAGGAGATCAGCGTCACCGCGGTGCAGATGGTGCAGGCCTTCAGCGCCATCGCCAACGGGGGCATGCTGATGGCGCCGAAGGTGGTCCAGGAGGTCCGGGATCCAGCGGGACAGATCCTGCGGCGGGAGGAACCGAAGCCCGTGCGCCGTGTCCTCTCCGCCAGAACGGCCTCGGTCCTGAAGGGGATGTTGCAGCGGGTGGTCAGTGATGGAACGGGGCGCAACGCGGCGATCGAAGGGGTCCGGGTGGCGGGCAAGACCGGGACCGCGCAACGCGCCCTGCCGGGCGGCGGCGGCTACGCCCAGGGCGAGTACATCGCCTCCTTCATCGGCTTCCTTCCGGCCACCGGGCAACCTCGCTACCTCTGCCTGATCTCCGTGGAGAACCCCCGGGTCGGCAAGTGGGGGGGCGTCGTGGCGGCTCCCGCCTTCCGCCGCACGATGGAACGGATCCTCATTCTCGACGGGTCGCAGGCACCCGGCGGGAGCCGGCCGGACGCCCTGGCCGACGCCGGGACCGAGGTCCGCGGCGATGTCGTGCCCGACTTCAGGGGACTGGACGTGCTCCGGGTCAGGGTCCAGGCCCGCCGCCGGGATCTCAACCTCCGCTTCGAGGGTTCGGGCCCGATCGTGGTCGGCCAGGAGCCGGCGCCCAGATCACGCCTCACGGAGGCGGACATCCTGTGCCGTCTCGGCAGCCGCGCCGACCTGCTGGCCCTGGGTCTGCCAGAGGCACCGATGCGCCAGGCCGTGCTGGTGCGCAAGCTGCAGGGCCCGCAGCTGGTGGCCCTGGCACCGGGGGAGGCCCGGAGGTGAAGCTTCGCGACCTGATCGGCGCGATCCAGCCCGTCCACATCGGCGGATCCCTGGACCTGGAGATCGAATCCGTCGTCTCCGATTCGCGCCGGGCCGGACCGGGAGCCCTGTTCGTGGCGGTTCGCGGCGGGCAGGAGATCGACCGCCATGCTTTCGTCGATGATGCCCTCGCCCGTGGGGCGCCGGCGGTAGTGGTCGAGGAGGAGGACGAGAGTCTGCCGTCGACCCGCATCCGCGTCGAGGACTGCCGCCAGGCTCTGGCCGCCCTCGCGGCCCGGCTGCACGGCTGTCCGGCCCGCTCCTTCCGGTGGCGTGTCGGAGTTACCGGGACGAACGGCAAGTCTACGACGGCCCTGCTTGTGCGCCACGTCCTGAAGGCCGCCGGGGCTCGCAGTGCCTACATCGGGACCTTGGGATTCTCCTGCGGCGACGGAATGGAGAGCCTCGACAACACCACGCCCGAGGCCGACCGGCTGCAGGCGCTGCTCGCCAGGGCCCGTGACGCCGGATGCGACGCTCTGGTCATGGAGGTCTCCTCCCACGGTCTGGCCCTCCGCCGCGTCGACGGGATCGACTACTCTGTGGCCGTGTTCACCAATCTCACGAGAGACCACCTCGACTTTCACGGCACCGAGGAGGCCTACCTGGCGGCCAAGACGACTCTCTTCCGGGGTCTCGGCCAAGGAGGGGCGGCGGTGGTGAACGCCGATGATCCCCACGCCCCGGAGGTGGCTGCAAGCACCTCGGCCCGGGTGCTCACCTACGGCGAGAGGGGCGAGGATGTACGGCTCTCCTCCTTCGATACCCGGGGGGGCTCCACCACCCTTCTGAGGTTGGAGACGTCCGCCGGAGAGTGGTCGGTGGAGACCACCTTGGCGGGCCGGTTCAACCGTTCCAACGTGATGGCCGCCGTCTGCGTCGGCGTCGCCCTGGGGATCGATGCCGCCGCCGTGCGGTCGGGCATCGCCGCCGTGTCCCAGGTGCCGGGCCGCTTCGAACGCCTGGAGGAGGGCCAGCCCTTCGAGGTCATTGTCGACTACGCTCACACGCCCGCCGGTCTCGACACGGTGCTGCGCACGGCCAGGGAGTTGACGCGGGGCCGGCTTCTTTGCCTCTTTGGCTGCGGCGGCGACCGCGACAAGGGCAAGCGGCCGCTCATGGGGCGCGTCGCCGAGGATCTGGCCGATCTCGTCTTCCTCACCTCCGACAACCCGCGGGGGGAGCCGCCCGAGGAGATCATCGATCAGATCGCCGCCGGCATGCGCGACGCCGGCTCCGCCGTGGTTTGTGCGGATCGCCGTGGCGCCATCGATGCAGCCCTGCGGGAGGCCCGGGAAGGGGACGTGGTGGTGGTGGCGGGCAAGGGGGACGAACCGTACCAGATCCTGGCCGAGGGACCCACGAACTTCGATGACCGCCAGGTCCTTCGGCAGGTGCTTGGCAAGTAATGTGGCGCGACATCCACATCGAGGAGGTCCGCACCTGGACGAGGGCGGAGTGGAGAGGAGGGGAGGAGCCCAGGGAGCGGACGGTGACGGGTGTCTCCACCGACACTCGGACCCTCGAGCCCGGCGAGGTCTTCGTGGCCCTGGAGGGCGAGCGCTTCGATGGCCACGACCACGTCTCCGAGGCCTTCGAGAGGGGCGCGAGTTCGGCCATCGTCGATCGCCGGCGGGTGGATGGCCTGCGGTTGACGGGGCCGGCCGCGGCGGCTTGTCTGATGGCCGTCGATTCTCCGGTGCGGGCCCTGGGCCGGATGGCCCGCCACTACCGCCGTCGATTCGACCTGCCCGTAATCGCCATCACCGGCTCGTCCGGCAAGACGACCGTCAAGGAGATGGTCGCCGCGATCCTCGGACGGAGGTTCCGGGTCCTGAAGACTCCGGAGAACGAGAACAACGAGATCGGTGTTCCCCGGGCCTTGCTGGGAATGTCGGCGGATCACTCCGCCGTGGTCCTCGAGCTCGCGGCGAGGCGGGTGGGGGATATCAGGTACCTGTGCCGGGTCGCGCAGCCCACGGTCGGGGTTCTGCTCAACATCGGCACGGCGCACGCGGGTATATTTGGATCTGTAGAGAGAGTGGCCAAGGCCAAAGGGGAGCTTCTGGACGAAATCGTGGATGAGTCTTACGTGGCTCTCGTAAACGCCGACGACTGTGTCATTGCCAGGGAGGCTAAGAGGACAAAGGGGAGACTCCTTGGCTTCGGTTGGCGGCGTGAGAGCCATTTCAGTGGGGAGGGACTCATCCTCGACCAGGAGGGCTGCGGCCACTTCTCTCTACAGAATACCTCCTTCCATCTCCGCGTCCCGGGGCGGCACAATGCGCACAACGCCCTGGCGGCCATCGCATGTGCGCGCATGTGCGGCGTGCCCCTGGGGGAAGCCAGCGCCGCCCTGGGCAGGTTCCAGCCACTGCACATGCGCTCGGCCATTCTGCAGAGACGGGGAGTTCGCGTGATCGACGACTGTTACAACGCCAACCCCGGCTCGGTTCGCGCCGCCCTCGACCTGACGGCGGAGATCCCCGTCCAGGGCCGCCGTGTGGCCGTCCTCGGGGACATGCTGGAACTCGGCGAGGCGAGCGAGTCCCTTCACGAGGGGATCGGGCGCCACGCCGCCAACCGCGTCGATGTTCTCCTGGGCACCGGTTCCCAGAGCTCGCATACGGTGCGAGCGGCCAGGGAGGCGGGGCTGGACCCGCGCCGGGCTCTTCACTTCGAGGACCGGGGCGAGTTGATCCACCACCTGGAGCAGGAGGTTTCCGAAGGCGATCTGGTTCTCGTCAAGGGCTCTCGCGGCATGGCCCTCGAAGCGATCGTCGAAGCTCTGTAGATTCGGTCTCACGGCCCGAGGCCGCCGTCCCCGGCGGTGCCGTCTGACAGGCAGTTGCCGCGCCGTCCCCTGGTGCGGTCCGAAGTTGGTACTACCCCTCCCTTTGGCGCGCAGTTGTGCGCCCCCCTTTGTGCCGACGCTGGCTCGAGTCATGCCCGACGTCTCACAACGTGCAGCTCGCCACGTGCTCCTGATCGCCACGATGCTCGTCGGCATCGGCGTCGTCATGGTGTACAGCTCCAGCTCGGCCCTGGCGGGAGCCAGGTTCGAGAACAGCGGGTTCTTCCTCCAGCGCCAGCTGATGAGGGCCGCCTTCGGCCTGATCATGATGCTCCTGCTCTCGCGGGTGCCCCTCTCCGTGTGGCGCCTGCTGGCGCGGCCCCTGCTCCTGGTGGGCATTCTGCTCCTCGTCCTGGTGCTCATCCTGGGCGAAGGCCGGGGGGCGCAGCGCTGGCTCCCCTTCGGGGTGCCCTCCTTCGCAACGCTGTCCTTCCAGCCTTCGGAGTTCGTCAAGCTCGTCCTAGTCCTCTACCTGGCCGATGTGCTGGCCAGAAAGCAGAGCGACATGAGCGACTGGAAACTGGGCCTGGCCCCCCGGCTCGCGGTGATCTCCGTCGTGCAGGTCCTGATCGTCCTGCAGCCCGATCTCGGAACGGCCCTGGCCATCAGCGCCATCTCCATGGTCATCCTCTGGCTCGGCGGTGCCGGCACCGCCCACCTGGCCCTGGTAGCCTCCGGGGCCGGCCTGGTGGCGGGCTGGTCGGTGCTCTCCTCGCCCTACCAGCTCCAGCGTGTGCGCACCTTCTTCGTGGGAGCGGACCCGCAGGGGGCCGGCTTCCAGGTGGACCAGTCGCTGCTGGCTCTCGGCAGCGGTGGATGGCTCGGCGTCGGCCTCGGCAACAGCATGCAGAAGCACTACCTGCCAGAGCCCCATACCGACTTCGTCTTCGCCTTCGTCGGCGAGGAGCTCGGGTTGCTCGGCGCCCTGAGCATCATCTGCCTCTTCGTGGCCCTGTCCGTGCACGGCTACCGGATCGCCACGAGGGCCGCCTCGTTCCACGGGTTTCTCGTGGCCTCCGGGATCACGGTGATGGTGGGGATCTACGCCCTGCTCAACGTCGCCGTAGCTACGGGGCTCATGCCGACCACGGGACTGCCCCTGCCCTTCGTCAGCTACGGCGGCTCCTCGCTGCTGCTGAACCTCAGCGGCATCGGCCTTCTCGCGGCCGTGGCCCGCGAGAAGGCGCCGGCCGCGTCGACGGCCTGGCGCCGGCGCGGTGAGCTGTCGCGGCCCCATCCACCGGGCACCGATGACCACTGGGTCCCACGCCCGGCAACGGTGGGCAGCCGATGAGCACGCCCCTTCGGGACCGCGGAGCCCATGCCGGAGGACCTCTCGGAGGGGGGGTGAAGCGAGTGCACATGGTCGGCATCGGCGGCGCCGGCATGGAGGCCCTGGCGCGGCTCCTGGTCGATCTCGGCTACCGGGTGAGCGGCTCCGACGCGGCCGCTGGCCCCGCCGTCACGGAGCTGCGGCGGTCGGGGGTTCCCGTCTGCGTCGGCCACGACGCGTCACAGGTCGAGGGCGCCGACCTCCTCGTCCACTCCTCGGCGGTGGACGAGGACAACTGCGAGCGCCGGGCCGCGGCGCGTCTGGGGATCGAGCAGTGGCCGAGGGCCCGCGCCCTGGGCGCCGTGAGCCGCACCTGCGACACCGTGGCCGTGGCCGGCACCCACGGCAAGACGACGACGGCTTCCCTGATCGCCGGCGCCCTGCGCTGCGCGGGGCAGGAGCCCCGGGTCGCCATCGGCGGCTGGATGGGGGGGCGTCCACAACCGACGGCCCCGTCTGGAGACCTGCTGGTGGTCGAGGCGGACGAGTACCGCCGCGCCTTCCACGAGCTCGAGCCCTGGATCTCGGTGGTCACCAACATCGAGATGGAGCATGTCGACTGCTATGACGACCGCGACGACCTGGTCGAGGCCTTCGGCATCTTCGTCGCCCGGCGGCGGAGCGGCGGCGGCGTCGCCGTCAACGGCGACGACGAGCTCTGCCGGGAGGCGGCGGCGCGCTCGCAGGCAGACGCGGTGACCTACGGCTTCGGCCCCTCCTGCGAGGTGCGCGCCGAAGCCCCGGCGCCGACCGGCACGGGGTCCGCCTTCGCCGTCCACCTGGCCGGGGAACGGCGGCCGGTCGACCTGGGAGTCCCGGGGAGGCACAATGTCTGCAACGCCCTGGCGGCCATCGCCACGACCCACCTGATGGGTCTTGCCTGGGAGCCGGTCTCCTCGGCGCTCAGCCGCTTCACCGGGGTGGACCGGCGCTACCAGTCCCGGGGCGAGGTGGAGGGGGTCGCCATCGTCGACGACTATGCCCACCATCCCACGGAGATCTCGGTCACGGTGGCCACGGCAGCGGCCTCGGGGAGAAGGGTGACCGCCGTCTTCCAGCCCCATACCTACTCCCGCACGCGCCACTTCCGCGGAGCTTTTGCCGAGTCCCTGCTCAGCACCTACAGGGTGTGCGTGACCTCCGCCTACGCGGCCCGGGAGAGCCCGGACCTCGGCGACGACGGCGATGTCATCGTCGACGATCTGCGGCGCCTGGGACACCGGCGGGCGCGCTTCTTGGCCGAGGTGGACCTCGCCCTGTCCCGCTCCCTGGCGGAGTGCGCCCCCGGTGACCTTCTCCTGGTGATGGGGGCCGGTGACATCGGCGACCGCCTCGGGAACCTCCTGGAAGGGACGGCCTGAGATGGCGCCGCGGAAGAAGGCCGGGCAGGCCACGGTGGCCATGGCCACCCCCGCCGCGGGTCCGGGGAACAGGTGGCGGCGGCCCGTGCTGGTGGCGGGCCTGGCGGCGGTGACGGCCCTGACCCTCGGCTTCCGGGGAGCGCAGTCGACGCCGATGGAGTCTCCCTTCCGCGTCGACATCCTGGAGGTGCGCGGCCTCCGCTTGCTGCACGGGGAGCTGATCCTCGCCGCCAGTGGCATCGAGGCCGGGGCGGAGCTCTTCGACATCGATCCGGACCGGATGGCGGAGCGTCTCAGGCGCCTGGTGTGGGTGCGGCGCGCGCGGGTGGTGCGCAAGCCCCCGGACCGGCTGATCGTCCATCTCGAGGAACGCCGGCGGACCGCCTGGGTCGATTGGAGCGGCGTCCAGTACGGTCTCGATCCGGAGGGCGTCCTCCTGCCGCCGGAGAGACTGCCGGCGGAGAGCATCGAGGATCTCGACCTGCCGGTGTTGCGGGTACGCTCCCTCGTCGCCGCCGGGGACACGGTGAGGGCGGGGAAGGTCGTCACCGACAGCACCGCCCTGCGACTGCTGGCCTGGCTGCGGGAGGTCTCGGACCAGGCTCCCGATCTGACCGCGGAGATCTCCCAGCTCACCGACTTCGACGGTTTCAGCGTGGGGGTGCGGCTGGTGGCCGACGGGCTCGAGGTCCGGATCCCCCCGGACCGCGTGGGGGAGCGGATGGCCGTTCTGCGGGAGGTCCTCAGGCGCGTCTACCGGGAGGTCCCCAACCCCTCCTACGTCGATTTGAGATTTGCGGGCCAGGCCGTCGTCGGCTCGCACAAGCAGCCGGGATGGCCTCGCAGAAAGAGGGGTTAGGGGAAGGATCCGCCGAGGGCGGACCTCCACCGGAAAGAGATGACGAGGGCAGAAACCAACAACCGAAGGAGAGCGGCAACATGACTTTCGAGATCATCGACTTCGAGCGCTGCGCAAACATCAAGGTCGTCGGTGTCGGAGGCGCCGGCGGCAACGCCATCAACCGGATGGTGGCCTCGGGCATGCGCGGCGTTGAGTTCGTCGCCGTCAACACCGACAGCCAGGACCTCGAGGCGTCGTCGGCGGATGTCGGCATCTGCATCGGCGAGAGCGTCACTCGAGGCCTGGGGGCCGGCGCCAAACCCGAGATCGGACGCGCCTCGATCGAGGAGGACCGCGACCGGGTCGCCGAGAGGCTGCAGGACACGGACCTGGTGTTCATCACCGCGGGGATGGGAGGAGGCACCGGGACCGGGGCGGCGCCGATAGCCGCCCAGATCGCCAAGGAGTTGGGTTCCCTCACCGTGGGAATAGTGACCGAGCCGTTCCACTTCGAGGGGCTTCCCCGGATGCGCAATGCCCAGGCGGGCATCTCGGAGCTGCAGGAGCACGTGGACACGCTGATCGTGATCAAGAACGAGCGCCTCCTGTCGATCGTCTCCCGGGACACGACCCTGGAGGATGCCTTCAATCAGGCCGACGAGGTGCTGTTGCAGGCGACCCGGGGCATCGCCGATCTGATCACCATCCCCGGAATGATCAACCTCGACTTCAACGATGTGAGGACGGTGATCACCGAGGGCGGCGACGCCATCATCGCCGTCGGCGCCCATCAGGGGGAGAACCGGGCCGTGGAGGCGGCCAAGAAGGCGATCAGGAGCCCCCTCATCGGTGAGATCTCCATCAACGGCGCCCGGGGAGCGCTGATCAACATCACCGCCGGGACGAGCCTCACCCTCTTCGAGGCCAACGAAGCGGCGCAGATCATCCAGGAGGCCGCCGGCAGCGAGGCCAACATCATCTTCGGGACCGTGATCGACCCGGCCATCGAGGACGAGATGCGGGTCACCGTCATCGCCACCGGTTTCCACCTCAACCAGCGGCCCACGCACTTCGATCCCGAGCCCTCGGCACCGCAGCGCGGCCAGGCTCCTCAGCCCGAGGCGGAGGGGGGGGCGGGGCCTTCCGAGTGGGGCGACCTCGACTACCCGGCCGTCCTGAGGCGTCGCATGGCGTGAGGATCCCCCGGAGGTTTGCGCCCCGGCCTGGGGGGAGCTATTATCGGTTTCCGTAACTCCTTGACCTGTGTGAGCTTATAGAATCCGGGGCTATCGCAAGATGGATGTGCGCGTCGGTATCATCATGGGGAGCCGCTCCGATGAGCCGGTGATGGCCAAGGCCGGTGCCCTGCTCGAGGAACTCGGCATCGGCTCCGAGACCGTGGTCAGTTCCGCCCACCGCAACCCGGAGCGCACCGCCGCCTGGGCGCGCGATGCGGCCGGGCGCGGTCTCAGGGTGCTCATCGCCGGCGCCGGAATGGCGGCGGCCCTCCCGGGGGTGGTGGCCGCGCACACGACCCTGCCCGTGGTCGGGGTTCCCATCGCCTCGGGGGCGCTCAACGGCGTCGATGCCCTGTACGCCATCGTGCAGATGCCGCCGGGCGTCCCGGTGGCCACGGTGGGAATCGACAATGCCCGCAACGCCGCCCTCCTGGCGGCGCAGATCCTCGCTCTCGAAGACGGGGCGGTCGCCGATGCCCTGGTCCGCTACCGGGAGCAGTGGAACGCCTAGTGGCGGGGCCGCGCCAGACCCTCCGCCGAGCCCTGCGGATCCGGCGGCGCGGCCGGTCCGAGCAGGTATACCGAAAGGAACGCATGCCCCGTGCCTGACCGAAGACGCATTTCCAAGCTCCTCTCCCTCATCCTCCGCCATCATCCCGACGAGTTCGGGCTGAATATGGACGAGTACGGATTCATGCCTCTCGACGAGGTGGTGGAGGCCGTGCAGCAGCGCTACTCCGCCGTCGAGGAGGAGGACATCCGCGACCTCATCGATACCTCCCGCCAGCGGCGCTTCGAGATCGTCGACGACCGCATCCGGGCCCTCTACGGCCACACCTTCTACGTCGAGATGGACGGGGAGCCGATGGATCCTCCCGAGAGCCTGTTCCTGTGCGTCTCGGCGTCCCAGGTGCGGCGCATGAAGGAGGAAGGTATCCGCTCGGAGGACCGCTCCTACCTGCACCTGTCCCCCACGCGCGAGATCGCCGAGTCGCGCGCCGGAGCGGTGACCGACCCCTGTGTTGTCGAGGTCTTCGCCGAGGCCGCGGCGGGAGAGGCCGAGGTGGAGTTCTGGGACCGCGGAGAGGTCGTGCTGACGCGGCAGACCATCGCCCCCGAGTTCGTCGGAGAGGTCGTCGAGATCGAGGCGCCCCCCGTCGTCGACGGGGGACGAGAGTCCCGCGGAGGCCGGCGTGGACGGCGCGGACGCGACGGCCGGGGCAGGGGGGAGCGCTCGGGGGGTGACTCCGGCCAGGGTCAGCGGCCCCCGCGGGAGCGGCCCCCCGCGAACCGGGCGCCCGAGTCCGGTGGCCCGGCCCCTCGCAGCGAGGCGCCGATGTTGACGGCCCCGGTGCGGGGCAACGGCGAGGCGCCCGGGCGGCAGGAGATCAGCTACGGCCGCCGCCCGAAGTTCGAGCAGGGGTCCGGACGGCGCTGAGGCTCGAGGGCCGCCCGCCCGGCGGCCCCCTTCTGCAAGACAATCTCGGTCGCCCGCCCGGGCGGCGGTGATTCCGGAACCACGTTCCGGGACCTTCCTGACGACGGCTGCACCACGTCCGGCCGGCTGGCGCGTGATCCGGCGCAGTCCGCCCCCGGCGGGTTGCCCCGGGGCGCCCGGGGGCGGAATTTCACTGCCAGGACGCCCGAACCGGGAGGGACCGTGAAGAAGATCGAGGCCTACATCAAGCCCTTCAAGCTGGACGATGTGAAGACCGCGCTGGCCGAGGTCGGCGTGCAGGGGATGTCGGTGAGTGAGGTGCGGGGTTTCGGCCGGCAGAGGGGGCACAGCGAGGTCTATCGCGGGGCCGAGTACACGGTCGACTTCATGCCCAAGATCAAGATCGAGGTCATCCTCTCTCCGGAGAACCTCCAGGAGGCGGTGGAGGCCATCCTCGAGGGGGCCCGGACCGGGCAGGTGGGCGACGGCAAGATCGTGATCTCCGACCTCCAGGAGGTGATCCGCATCCGCACGGGTGAATCGGGCGAGAACGCGGTGTAGCCGTGGGCGATCCCCTCGCCCTGGCGCGCGCCATCCTCCGATCCGAGTCGGGGGCCGTCGTGTCGCGGCTCGGCAAGTCGGGATTCCAGCACCCGGAGTCGGCGGCCCGGTCCCTCGAGCGGCTCTGCGGTCCGGCGGCGGCGCCGATGCCAGCCGGAGTGCTGGCGGCCATCCTGGCCTCCGGGTGGCCCGACCGGGCCCTGCATCACATGGAGCGCTTCGTGGAGGCCTCCGGTCCCCGCGCCGAGCTCTACCGACGCCTGGAGGCGTCCACCCCTCTGCGCGAGGGGCTCGCCCGCATCCTCGCCCACAGCTCCTTCCTCACCGATCTCCTGGTGCGCAGCCCCGAGCACCTCCACTGGCTGTTCGAGGAGACTCCCCACCTGACTTGCACGCTGCCGGCGGCCGAGTTGAGGTCCCGACAACTGCTGGCCCTCCGGGGCCTCGAGGGGTCCGGCTGGGCGGACGCCCTGCGCCGATTCCATCGGCGCGAGCTGCTGCGCATCGGCACGGCCGAGATCCTCGGCTGCAAGGAGGTCTCCCAGGTGGGGCGGGAACTCTCGGAGCTCGCCGACGTCACCGTGGAGGCCGTCCTCGATCACCAGGCGCGGTCCTTGCACCGGAGCCACGGCCGCCCTTCGACGGAGCGCGGACGCCCGTCCCGTTTCTGCGTCGTCTGCCTGGGGAAGTACGGCGGTCTGGAGCTGAACTTCAGTTCCGACATCGATCTGCTGTTCCTCTACGACGAAGACGGCTCGGTGGTGGACTCGAAAGGCTCCCGGGGCATCGCCAACGGCCTGTTCTACGACCGCCTGGCCGAGGGGCTGATCCAGGTGCTCACCGAGGTGACGCCCGAGGGCTTCCTCTACAGGGTGGACATGCGGCTGCGGCCCGAGGGGGAGCGTGGGCCGCTGACCCGCTCCCTGCGCAGCTACTGGATCTACTACGAGAGCCGCGGCGAGCTGTGGGAGCGGCAGATGCTGATCAAGGCGAGGCGCGCAGCCGGCTCCTCGGGGCTCTGGCGGCGCTTTCGCGACATGCTGGTTCCCTTCGTCTACCCAGCCCACTTCACGGTCTCCCCCAGCGAGGAGATCCGGCGGATCAAGGAGCGCATCGAGACCGAGGCGCGGAGCCGGCCGGAAGGGGGGAACAACATCAAGCTGCAGCCCGGTGGGATCCGCGACATCGAGTTCGCGGTGCAGTGCCTGCAGCTCCTCCACGGCCGGCGGACCGAGCGCACCCGGGCCGCCGGCACCTTGCCCTCCATCGAGAGGCTGCGGCAGGCGGGGGCCCTCTCGGGCAGGGAGGCCCGGGCTCTCGGCCAGGCCTACCGCTTCCTCCGGCGCCTGGAGAACCTGCTGCAGATCGACTCCGGCCGGCCGACCTACGCGGTTCCGGAGGACGGGTCGGAGCAGGCCGAGGCGCTGCGGGACCGGCTGCAGCTCGGTGGCCGGAGCCTCTCGGCGACCGTCTCCTCCCATCTGTCGGCGGTGCGGGGGGTGTACGAGTCGGTCTTCGGAAGCGCCCGGGGGCCGGCGTCGGACCCCGGCGCCGAGGACCCCCGGTGGCTTCTCGAGGCGCCGGCCGGTTCGGAGGGCGTCCGGAAGTCGCTGGAAGCCGCCGGGTTCCGCCAGGCCGAGACCGCCCACCGGCTCCTGCGGCAGCTGGGAGGCCCCATGCTGACCTCCTCGGGGCTCGACAACCTGAAGGAGCTGCTGGTCCCGCTCCTGCCCCAGCTGGCGGCCACACCCGACCCCGACGGGGCCCTCCTCCGCTTCGTCGGCGTCATCGACGCCTATGGGGCGCCGGGCGCCTTCTACGGAATGGCCCTCGCCCACCCGCGGTTCCTCTCCATGCTGGTCACGATCTGCGGCCGGAGCGCGCTCCTGGCGGGACTCCTGCAGCGCGACCCGGGGCTGCTCGACGAGCTGGTCGGGCTCGACCTGAGCGGCCGGATGCCGCGACTCGACCGGGAAATCCGCGTCGATCCCTCGCGGTTGCGGCGGTTCTGCAACAACGCCCTCCTGCGGACCGGCACGGACGACCTGCTGGGACTCGCTCCGAGCGAGGAGACCTTTCTGCGGATCAGCGATCTGGCCGACGAGGTGGTCTCGGCGGTGGTAGACGACGCCCTGACGGCGGTCGCCCGCCGCCGGGGCCGGCCCCGCAGCGGCCGCCGTCTGGACCGGGACGCCCGGTTTGCCTGCTTCGCCGGCGGCAAGGCGGGTGGACGGGAGCTGGACTTCGCCTCGGATCTCGACCTGTTCTTCCTGTACGAAGGGGAGGGGAAGACCGGGCGGGGAGTCGGCAACGCCGAGTTCTTCGACGCCGTGGTCCGGCAGTTCATCCTGGTCGTGGGCGTGGGACTCTTCGAAGTCGACGCCCGCCTTCGGCCCGAAGGCCGAAGGGCGCCGGTGGTCATCAGTCTGTCCGCCTACCGCAGCTACCTGCGCGCCCGCGCCTCCACCTGGGAGCGTCTCGCCCTTTCCCGGGCCCGACAGGTCGCCGGGGACCGGGATCTGGGGCGGCGCGTCCTGCGGGCCGTGGACGCCTTCGTGTACGGCACTCCCCTGACCCCGGGCATGGTCGACGAGATCGTCGCCATGCGGCGCCGGATGCAGCCGAAGGCGGTCCCGGGCCGGGCCGTCATCGACATCAAGCGGGGTCCCGGCGGAATTGTGGATGCGGAGTTTATTGCCCAGATTCTGCTGCTCCATCACGGCGCCCGCCGGCGCGAACTGAGAGACACGAGCACGCCCGTCGTGCTGGAGCGGCTGATCGCCGCCGGGCTCCTCGAGCGACGGGAAGGCGGCGCCCTGCTGGCCGCCTACGAGCGGCTGCGGCAGCTTCAGAAGGCCCTGCGCCTCGGCGAGGGGCACTCCAGCCACGTCCTGCCGGCCGACCCCGCGGCGGCCGGGATCCTGGCCCGGGCCATGGGCGCGGGCAGCGCCGGCGTGCTGGCCGAGGAGGTAACCGGCCTGATGGGGCAGACCCGGCGGCTCTTCGACCAGGTCGTGGACAGAGTGCGGACCGAGACGGCCCGCCGGACCGTGGAAAGGCCAGACCCCGAATGACCCAGAGCCAACCCTCCAGCGCCGCGCATCCGCTGATGCCGCCGGCGGCGGCGGTGGCCCGCATCCTCATGGGCCTCCTCTTCGTCGTGGCCGGGGCCGCCAAGTCCCTCGACCCCGTCGTGTTCTACTGGGAGGCGGTCTCCTATCTGGAGCTCGTCGACGTCGGCAGGGAGGCATGGCCCCGGATCGGAACGATCGCCCTGGTCCTGGCTCCTCTCGAGGTCCTGATCGGGGTGGCCCTCCTCATCGGCTGGCGTCCCCGCTTTACCTTGCCCGCGGCCACGGGCTTGATGGTGTTGTTCCTGGCGGTCACCGGCCTGGCCTGGTACCAGCAGGCCAACATCGACTGCGGCTGTTTCGGCACTCTCACCAAACGCACCCCGGGCGAGGCGTTCATCGAGGACTCGGTCATGCTCGGCCTGCTGCTGGCGGCCTGGCGCTGGGGCACGGAGCGCTGGTCGGCCGCGTCGTGGAAAGGCTCCACGTCCCTGGTCCTCGGGGCGGGGGCGGTAGTGGCGGCGGTGGTGTTCCTCAAGTTCGCCCCCGAGTCCGACCGGGTGGCCAGCTCCGACCTCAAGCCCGGTGTGCGGCTCACCGGGATCGAGCTCACGGGCGCCGAAGGGATCGACCTGAGCGAGGGACGTTACCTGGTGGAGCTGTTCAGCCCGCGGTGCGGGCGGTGCAAGAGCGCCGTGCCCAAGCTCAACCACTGGGCCGACACCCCCGGGGTGCCCAGGATCGTGGCCCTGAACGAGTATCCCCCGGAGGACGACTCACTGAAGGACTTCATCCGCCAGACACGCCCGCGGTTCAAGATCGCCTCCATCTCCAGCTCCGACTGGATGCGTCTCACCTGGCGCCATGGCTGGCCCCGCCTGGCCTATGTCGAGGACGGTGTCATCCAGCGCGTCTGGGAGTACGACCAGATGCCCTCGGCGGCCCAACTGGCCCGCCTGGGCGGGGGTGGAGGATGAGGCGTCCTGCATCGCGCGAGAACCGAGTGACCTTGGACGACCAGGAGAGTTGAGATGACGACGGCGGCGGTGCAACTGGCGGTTCACGGAGGCCCGAAGACGCTGACGGCCGACGTGGGAGACCTCTTCAGGTGGCCCATCGTCACCGAAGAGGACGAAGCGGCGGTCCTGGAGGTCCTGCGCCGGGGGGCGATGTCGGGGACCGACGTGACCCACCTCTTCGAGGCGGTGCTGGCCGACTGGTTCGGCGCCGAGCACGTCCTGTGTCACAACACCGGGACCTCTGCCATCCACGCGGCCCTGTGGGCCGCCGGCGTGGGCCGGGGCGACGAGGTCATCAGCCAGAGCATGACCTTCTGGGGGTCGAGCCTGCAGGTCTACTCCCTCGGCGCGACGGTCGTCTTCGCCGACATGGACCCGCAGACCCTCACACTCGATCCCGACGACATCGAGCACCGGATCACGGAGCGCACCAAGGCGATCCTGCCGGTCCACTACTGCGGGCACCCCGCCGACATGGACCCGATCATGGAGATCGCCCGAAAGCACGGCCTCCGGGTCGTGGAGGACGTATCCCACGCCCAGGGAGGGCTCTACGAAG
>JAJDTN010000204.1 GCA_022827165.1 Candidatus Latescibacterota bacterium | reverse complement strand
GTGCTCGCGGGGGCCGCCCAGGATCGGCTCGAAGCGCTCGGGCCAGTCCAGCTCCCCCAGGATCCGGCGCCAGCGGTCGGGGTGGCTGCCGTGGGCGATCACCGGCTCGAATCCCATGCGCAGGTAGATCCGGAGGGCGGGCACGCGGAAGTCGTCGGTCTGCAGGAAGGCGCGGCGGCGGCCTTCCTCGATGGCCTGGTGCAGGACGGCCAGCGAGGCCAGGCGGCCGAGGCCCCGGCCGCCGTGGCCGGGGTGGCGGGCGACCCAGTGCAGCACCGCGGCGTCGCCGCCGTAGCGGGGCAGGACCCAGCAGGAGGCGGTGGCCACGACGCTCCCCGCCGCGTCGAGGACGAGCTTCACCCGCTCCGGCCGGTAGGGGTCGTCGGCGGCCATCTCGCGCGCGAAGTCGGACTGCCCCGGCCGCCGCTCGAAGGCCAGGTCCATGAGCGCGTTCCAGCCCGCCTCGTCCCCGGGCCGGAAGTGGCGCACCTCGTAGCCGGCGGGAGGGACCGCGGCCGGCACCTCCCGCAGGTGGGGCCGGCGCATGATCAGCTGGGGCCTCGGGCTCACGGCGTCCCCGTCCAGGCGCGGCTGTCCGGCACCGGCTGCCAGGCGCCCCCGGCGCCCATGGAGGCCTGGGTGACCAGCCCCGGCAGGGTCTGGTCCATGGCCTCGTGCACGCCCAGCTCCGCCGGAGCGTCGCCGCGCACGGCGTCGACGAAGGCGTGGATCACTCGGGCGTCGCTGCCTCCGTGGCCGTGGCGGTCGCCGACGGTGCCGCGCCAGCGCGCCGGCAGGAACTCCTCCACCAGGTCCTCCAGATCGAGCCAGGTGCCCGCGTCCGGCGAGCGCGACCGCAGCCACAGGCGGTGCCGCTCGCCCGGGGCGCGGGCCGACTCGTAGCAGCCGTCCGTGCCTTGCAGCTGGTAGGTGGTGGTCACGCTGGGGCGGTCGGAGATCATGTCGACGCGCACCTTGACCAGCCCGCCGCCGGCGAGCCGTCCGAGCATGACGTGGGTGTCCTGGTGGTAGGCGTCGCCCCGGGGGTCGAGATGGTGATGGCCGCTGCCGGCGCAGCAGACCTCCGTGACCCGCCCCGGCAGCCACCGCAGGATCGGCCCCAGGGAGTGGGTGCCGTAGGTGATCCCGTCGACGCCGGTATGCCAGCGCCGCCGCCAGGGGGTGCGCTCGTTGAGGGCCTTCACCTCGTGGAGGTACTCGCCGTCGGCGAAGTAGGGGGTGCCGAAGAGGCCGTGATCGGCGAGGGCGGCCACCACGAGGTTGGGCACCGTGTAGTTGCAGTTCTCGGCCAGCATGTAGAGGCCGGGGGAGCGGTGGGCGGCGAGCACCAGGCGCCGGCACTGCTCGAGGTCGACGGCGGCGGTGACCTCGCTGAGGACGTGCAGGCCGGCGTCGAGGGCGGCGGTGGACTGCGGGGCGTGGAGGTGCATCGGCGTGGCCACGACCACGGCGTCGAGGCCGCCGCAGGAAAGCAGGTCGTCGAAAGAGGTGAAGGCGTGCTCGGCGCCGGTCTGGCGGCGGACCTGCTGCAGGCCCTCGGCGTCGGTGTCGCAGACGGCGGCGACGCAGGCCACCGACTCCCGGGCCGAGAGCCCCGACAGGAAGGCCCGCCCCCGGGCGCAGGCGCCGGCGATGCCGATGTGGAGCTTCTCGACGCGGTTCACGGCGGTTAGATTCGCCCGGCGCCGGCACCATCGCAAGAGCCCCGGAGCCGTCCCGTGACGAAGTATCGAATCATCCTCGCCCTGTGCGCGGGCTGGCTGACCGCCGCCCAGGCCCAGGAGGCGCCCAACCCCACCTTCGCCCGGGGGGACTCGCTGCCGGCCGGATGGAGCCTGCGCGGCGAGGGAGAGTGGCGGACCATCGACGGCGATCCCGGGATCGTCGTCCGCGGCGATGGCCGGGGCTCGGGCGGGTGGCGCTCGGACTCCCTCGCCTTCGAGGCCGGCGGCCTCTACCGCGTGCGCTTCCGGGCCCGGCGCCTGGAGGGGAGCGGCGGCGGCACCGTCACCTCGGGGGCGGGATTCGCCAACCGCGACCTGGGGGAGACCGGCTTCGAGTGGCGGCGGTTCAGCTCCAGCTTCGCCGCCCCTTCGGGCTCGAACCCGTACCGCTGGCTGCGCTTCGGCCAGTGGCGGCTGCGCGGCGCCGCCGCCTTCGACGACATCGAGCTGGACCGGGTGCGCGCCGTGCACCGCCTCGTCGTCGGCGGTCTGCGCCTCGGCCAGGGCGAGCGCCTCGAGGCGGGCCGGTACGTCTTCGACTCCCCCCAGCACACGCCGCTGGCCAACATCAGCCGCCCCCTGGAGAGCCACGACGCCGGCTTCAACACCTGCCGCTGGGTCTTCGGCCCCGGCCAGGAGGTCGTCTTCCGGCACGAGGTGGGGGGCTTCCGGCAGCAGGCGGCAGGACTCCGCGTGAACCTCAACCACCACACCGGGGGCCACCTGCTCGTCGAGGTCTCCACCGGCGGCGGCTGGACTACCCTCGGGGTGATGCCGGAGGTCGCCTCGGCCTCCTTCGATGTGCCCGACTCGCTGCTGCCGGCCGCCGCCGTGCGCGTGCGTCTGCGCGCGGCCGGCGAGGGCGGCGGCGCCTTCCAGGTGGACGATTACGGGTACCAGGCCCGCCTCGACGGGGAGGTCCCGGAGGGGGACGGGGCCACCCTGCTGGTGTCGGAGGGCGGACGGGCGGGATCCCTGCGCTGCCGGGTGCAGGACCCGGGCCGGCTGCGGCCCGGTCTCATCGACACCCTCCGCCTCCTCGTCCACAGCTCCTCCGCGGAAAGGATGCCGGCGCGGGTGCGCGCGGTGACGGGGGCCCTCGGGGAGCCGCCGCCGGCAGGGGGCTGGCGGCCGGTGGAACTGCACCCGGGGGAGAACCGCCTCGCCGTGCCCTGCCGCATCTCGGGGACGGGCGCTCTCGTCCTGCACCTGCAGGTGGAGGCGGACGGGCTCTGGCGGGCCGAGGCCGATCTGGCCCTGTCGATGCTGCACGCCGACGGCTACGGCGCGCTGCTGAGCGCCGAAGGCGCGGACCCGGCGGTGTGGTGGGCCTCCTCCGGCTGGAAGGTGTCGCGCACGCGGGCCCCGCCTCGGCGGCGGGGCGCGGCGATGGCGATCTCCGCCGCCGGCAACGAGACCGAGGCGGCCCAGCTCGTCCTGCGTCCCGAGCACCCCCTGCGCGGGCTGCGCCTGCGGCCCACCGATCTGACCGGCCCGGAGGGCGCGGGCATCCCCGCCGATCGCATCGAGATCCTGCGCGTGGGATACGTGCCGGTGCGGCGCCCCACCGACCGGGCCGGCGAAGCGGCGTGGTGGCCCGATCCCCTCCTGCCCATCGACTCCGCCCTCGACCTGCCGGCGCGGCGCAATCAGCCCTTCTGGGTCCGCGTATCCGTGCCGCCCTCGACCCCCGCCGGGATCTACGCGGGAGCCCTGGTGCTGACGGCCGCCGACTACGAGACCCGCGTGCCCCTGCGCCTCGAGGTCTTCGGCTTCGACCTCCCCCGCCGCATGACCTGCGAGACCGCCTTCGGGTTTTACCCCGGCTACATCTGGCGCTACCACGGCGTCGACGACGAGGCCGGCCGCCGGCGCCTCCTCGATCTCTATCTCGAGAGCTTCTCCCGACATCACATCTCCCCCTACGATCCCGCGCCCCTGGACCCGCCCGCGATCACCTGGCCGGACCTGACGGACCGCGCCGTCGCCGAGGGCGAGGTGATCGAGCCCGAGATCGACTTCACCGCCTGGGACGCGGCCATGACGCGGGCCATCGAGGAGTACGGCTTCAACACCTTCCGCCTGGGCATCCCCGGCATGGGGGGCGGCAGCTTCCACCGGCGGCGGGAGCCGGCGCTGCGCGGATTCGCCGCGGACACGCCGCAGTACCAGGCCCTGTTCCGCGGCTATGCCGGCGCCCTGGAGCGCCACCTGCGCGGCAAGGGCTGGCTGGACGAGGCCTTCGTCTACTGGTTCGACGAGCCGCAGCCGAAGGACTACGCCTTCGTCATGGACGGCTTCCGCCGGCTGAAGGAGGCCGCCCCCGGCCTGCGCCGCATGCTCACCGAGCAGGTCGAGCCGGCGCTGGTGGGCGGCCCCGACCTGTGGAGCCCCTTGGCCAGCCGCTTCGACCCCGAGGCCGCGGCCCGGCGCCGGGAGGCGGGAGACCGCTTCTGGTGGTACCTGTGCACGGTGCCGAAGGCGCCCTACCCCGGCCTGTTCATCGACCGCGCCGGCACCGACCCGCGCGTCTGGCTGTGGCAGACGTGGCAGGCCGGCGTCGACGGGATCCTCGTGTGGGCGACCAACTACTGGACCAGCGGCGCCGCCTATCCCGAAGGCCTCCAGGACCCGTACGAGGACCCCATGAGCTGGGTGTCGCTCCACTCCGGGTCCGTGGGCTCACGCAGGCCGTGGGGCAACGGCGACGGCCGCTTCCTCTACCCGCCGCAAGGGTCGCTCGGAGAATCGCCGGTCTTGGCCGGCCCCGTGGAGAGCATTCGCTGGGAGATGCTGCGCGACGGCATCGAGGACTACGAGTACCTGGCGATGTTGAGGCGGTCCCTGC
The DNA here is from genome assembly GCA_022827165.1 of Candidatus Latescibacterota bacterium. The sequence goes on along the minus strand of JAJDTN010000204.1, from coordinate 45,048 downwards.
CCACGGGGACGGAACTGACCGCGAACGAACGCCGCCGGCTGGAGGCGCTGTTGGCGGTGCCGCCGGAGATCAGCGTCTCCCTGACCCGCTTCACGAAGGACCCGGCGCCGATCGAGGTGCGGCGCCGGGAGGTGGCCGCCGCCGTGGAGAGGCTGGCCGGAGGCTGATCCTTCAGCCCGCCCCGGCTCCCACCGGCTGGCAGCGATGAACCCGCCCGCAGGAGGGACAGCGGCAGCGCACCCGCCCGAACCAGTCCTGGCCGATCAGGTGGCGCATGGTGGAGGCTCCGAAGAGGTGCTCGCAGTCCGGGCAGGCGTAGCGCCGGCGGCGGGCCTGCCAGGCGGCGGCGCCGATGCCGGCCAGCAGGCCCGCGGCGAGGACGAGGATCAGGCAGGTGACCAGCCCCAGGCTCTCGAACAGCCACGGGCGGGCCACGACATAGAGGCCGGCGACGCACAGCAGGACCACCGCCGGGGCGCGCCAGGAGGTCAGCACAGGGTCAGCCGGGGCGGGGCGGCACGGGGGGAGATTGGCGGGCCGGGGGCATGGGGCGCGGTAAACTAGGCATCGTGCCAGGAGGGACCAATCGCCGGCCAACGTATCCGGGTGGAAACGCGATCGTCACCGCAGCCACCCAGCCACTCGAGCGCGGTCAGAGCTTGATGACGGCGCTGAGGATGCCGGTCATGGCGACCAGGGTGGCTATGGTCCACCTGAAGTAGGCGTTCAGGGATCGGTTGGTCTCGTCGATGCGTTGGCCCAGGACGCGGTTGGTCTCGTCAATGCGGTGATGAATTCCCCCTATCTGGTTGCGCAGGTCCCGCATGTCTTCGCGCAAATGGAGGATCCCCCGGTGCAACTCTTCGGAGGTGGGGGCGGACTTGGGGGCGGGGCTTTCGGCCATGGCGGGCTCCTTCGGCGCGGCGAGGACAGGAAGAAAAAGCAGTGCACTCCAGGCAAAGCAACCCCTGTGCCGCCGACCCCGAGATGGAGGTGGATCCCTTGACGGGTTGGCCTCCCCGCCTACCTTGAGCATACGACATCCGTTGGGGGTGGCCGGCTCTCCGGCCTGAGATCAGAACCCTTCGAACCTGACCTGGATCATGCCAGCGTAGGGAAACGGACCAGCGCCATCAGAGGCCGTTTCCCCCGTCTGGAGAAAGCGGCCTCTTCGTATGCCCAGCCTTCCTTCCGGCGCCGCTGCGGCGCTGATCGCCTTCCTCCTCACAGCTGCCACCGTCCCTGCGGAGACGCTGCGCGGCACCGTCCTCGACGCGTCCACCGGCGATCCCCTGCCAGGCGCCCATCTGACCCACGGAGACCTGGTCGTAACCGCCGACGGCGCCGGCCGCTTCGAACTCTCCCTGGCCGCGGGTGACTCCGCGATCGTCAGCCACATCGGCTACGAGCCCGCCCTCCTTCGCGCCCGGACGGCAGCGGAGCGGCCCCTCATCGTACGGCTGCGGCCGGTGGCCCTGCCGGTGCCGGTGACCGTGGTCACGGGCGGACTGATCGAGCAGACACTGGCGGAGGCGGCCTCCTCGGTGACCGTCCTCGACCGGGGACGCCTGCAAGGAGCCGAGGGCCACCACTTCCAGGATCTCACCCAGGCCGTGCCCAACCTCAACTGGGCCGGCGGCACGTCCCGGCCCCGGTATTTCCAGATCCGGGGGATGGGGGAGAACAGCCACTTCGTCGGCGAGAAGCCGCCCAACTACCTGGTCGGCTTCGTCCTCGACGGCGTCGACCTGAGCGGCCTGGGCACGGCTGGCGTGCTCTTCGATCTGGACCGGGTCGAGGTCTTCAAGGGCCCCCAGTCGACGATCTTCGGACCGAACGCCATGGCCGGCCTGATCAGCATGGAGTCGACGGACCCGCTGCCGTTCTCCAGCCACGGGGTCACCATGTCCCGGGGCGACGACGACCTGTTGCAGGCCGCCGCCACCGTCAACGTGCCGCTGAGTGAGAGACTGGCGGTCCGCGCCGGCTACCACGAAGCCAGGTCCAATGGCTTCAGGAGCAATCTGTTCCTGGATCGAGAGGACTCCAACCGCCGATGGGAGAGGTTCGCCCGTGCCAAAGTGCGCTACACTCTCGACAACGGTCTGCGGCTGTTGGGCACCTTGTTTCGCGCCAACCTGGACAATGGCTACGATGCCTGGGCCCACGACAACAACGAGGAGCTGATCACCCATTCCGACAATCCGGGCAAGGATCACCAGGAGACCACCGCCTTCTCCCTCAAGGCCGAGGCCCCCCTCGGAGGTCTGGACCTGGTCTCGATCACGGCCTGGTCGAAGACCGAGCTGGAGTACAGCTTCGACGGCGACTGGGGGAATGACGAAGAGTACTGGCGCGGGGAACCGTACAACCTCGATCCCGAGCGCGACGGATGGACCAACGACTTCTTCGACCGGACCCTCCGGGAGCGCACGACCCTCACCCAGGAACTGCGCCTGCTGAAGAGCGATCTGGCCGGCCATGGAGAGGCGGTTGCGGGGGCCTTCCTCAAGGCCCTCGAAGAGTCGGACGATGCCACGAGTTGGGTCTTCGGCAGTTCCGTCCCCATCGATCACGACAGCACCTTCGAAGTGGACAACCTGGCATTCTACGGTCAGTACAGCCGCGGTCTGGGCGATGCCGTGAAGCTGGCCTTCAATCTTCGTCTGGACCGCAATTCGACCTCCTATCAGGGGGCCACGGCGGACGAGGACGACGTGAGCTTCGAAGTGGGCCAGTGGCTCGGCGGCGGCAAGCTCGCCCTGACCTGGCGGCTTGCTTCTGATGCGACCATCTACGGTGCTGTCTCGCGGGGCTACCGGGCCGGCGGTGTGAATCAGAACCCGCGCCTGGGCGATCGCGACCGGCCCTTCGATCCGGAGTACGTGACCAACCTCGAGACGGGCCTTCGCATGGGTGGGACGGCGCTGACGCTCTTCCACACCCTGCGCTTCGACCAGCAGGTCAGCCTCTCCAGGCAGCAGAACCCCGACGACCCCAACAGCTTCTCCTTCTTCATCGACAATGCCTCCAAGGGACGCAGCAGCGGCATCGAGCTGGAGCAGAGCTACCGGCCGCTGCCCGGAGCGCGTCTGTTCGGCTCGCTGGGATACCTGAAGACCCACGTCGATCCATATACGTTCGAGACCGACAAGGGACCCGAGACGCGAGGCGATCGGGCCGCGGCCCACGCGCCGGAGTACACCTTCAGCCTGGGGGGCGAGTATCGCCATCGGTCGGGCCTGGGCGGGCGCTGGGAGGTGGTGGGCATGGACGAGTTCTTCTTCTCGGACAGCCACAACCAGGTCTCGGAGCCCTACCGATTGCTCAACGGCCACATCTCCTACCGCCGGGGTACCTGGTCCTTGCAGCTGTGGGGCCGCAATCTTCTCGATCAACGCTACGCGGTGAGGGGATTCTATTTCCGTCTCGAGCCGCCCGACTACGAGAAGAAGCTCTACAAGAGCTACGGGGACCCGCGCCAGATCGGCCTGCGGCTGACGGCGCGGCTGCCGGCGGGGGACTGAAGCCGTGGGCCGCTCGGCGCTCATCGTCGGCAACGGCGAGCCTCCCTCCCGGGAGCTGTTCGCCGCCCGCGCCCGCGAGGCCGACCTGGTCCTGTGCGCCGACGGCGGCGCCGACACCGCCCGCCGCCTCGGGCGCGCCCCCGACTACATCGCCGGCGACCTCGACTCGGTGAGCGGCGCCGGGATGGAGGGAATCGGCGCCGACCGCCTCGTCCGCGTCGACGCCGACGACACCGGCACGGACATGCAGAAGGTCCTGCGGCTGGCCCTGGATCTGAGGGTGGAGCGGGCCGACCTGCTGGGCTTCACCGGGCGGCGCACCGACCACACCCTGTGGAACCTGAGCCTGCTGAGGAGCTTCGGCGATCGCCTGGAACTGCGTCTGATCGACGACTACTGCGAGATCCGCCTGATCCGCGGCCGCGTGCGCTTCCGCGCCGACCTGGGGCAGAAGCTCTCCCTGTGTCCGCTCGACGGACCGGCCGACGGCATCGAGACCGAGGGCCTGCGGTGGCCCCTGCGGGGGGAGAGCCTCGTCCCGGGCCGCCGCGACGGCATCTCGAACGAGGTCACCGCCAGCCCGGTGGAGATCCGGGTGGGGCGCGGCGACCTGCTGCTGTGCGTGCAGCGGCAGAGCGTCTCGGGGCGGATCGAGGTGCTGGACTAGCGGATCAGTGGGTCAGGCGGAGCAGCGGGCCCCGCCGAGGACGCAGAACTTGGCGCAGTGGGGGTGGTTGAGCTTCACCGGCCCCCAGGCCTCGGCCAGGGTCGCGCCCATCTCGAAGGCCTCGTCGTAGGGCAGGAGGGTGCAGGAGAGGACGACGGGGGCTTCCGCGCCCTTGCGCTTGACCACCATGCGCGACGAGGCGCACATGACGTCGTCGGGGGACTGGCCGAGGATCTCCCAGCAGCCGCTGGTGATCTCCGGCACGTCGACGGACTCGTCCATCTCCGGGAAGAGCACCAGCCGGGCGGGGTCGGCGGCGTCGATGATGACCCCGAGGCCGGCGAAGAGGCGGCCGAAGCCGGCGCGCAGCTCGTCCTCCCCGCCGCCCCAGAGGGTGCGTCCGGCGGCGGTCAGGTTGAAGCCGGAGTCCGAGAGCCAGCGCAGGCCCTCGACCATCGGCGCCCAGGAGCGCGGCCCCCGCTCCTCCTCGTGCAGGACCGGGTCGTAGTGGTCGATGGAGACGCGGATCGCCAGCCGGTCGCCGTAGGCGTCTCGCAGCCTCAGCAGTTCCTCGCCGCACTTCATCATCGGCCGCATGGCGTTGGTCAGCACCAGGCACTCGAAGCCGCGCTCCAGGACCTCCCCGAGCATGTCGAGGATGTCGGGGTTCATGAACGGCTCGCCGCCGGTGAAGCCGATCTCGCGGGTGGCCAGCCCGCCGCGCTCGATCTCGTCGAGGAAGGCGGAGACCTCCGCCGCCGTGAGGTAGGCGAGGCGGTCGTTGCGCGGACTCGACTCGATGTAGCAGTTGGCGCAGGTGAGGTTGCAGAGGGTGCCGGTGTTGAACCAGAGGGTGTCGAGGCGGTTCAGGGCCACCCGGGCCCGCTCCTCGCCGCCGGCGGTGATGTCGGGATCGCGGAACTTGCGCGCGTCCAGCCGGGCCGGGGCCAGGGTCATGGCGAGGCCCTTCTCTCAGGCACCGTCCACGGCCTTGCGCAGGGCATCGCCGTTGGTCTTCCACCACTCGAAGAGGATGGAGACGTCGGTGCCGATGCAGAAGTGGCGGACCCCCAGGTCGAGGTAGTACTTCGCCCCGTCGGCGTGGCCGATCTCGGCGCGCGGGTGCACGCCGGCGGCCAGGCAGGCCTCGATGACGCGCTTCTCCACCGCCTTGATCTCCGGCGAGCCGCCTTGGCCGGCCTTGCCGACGCTCATGGAGTAGTCGGACGGCCCCCACTGCACCATGTCGATGGGCAGCTCCAGGATCTGCTCGAGGCTCTCCACGGCGCCCTTCTTCTCGATCATCAGGACGACGACGATGTCGCGCAGGGTCTGCACGTAGTCCAGGGAGCCGCCGTAGCTGGCGTGGGCGAACCGCCGCGAGGCGACGCCGTAGGTGCCGCCGTCCTCCGGGGTGTCGGGGCGGGCGATGCGCAGGCACTCGCAGGCGTCCTCGACGCCGCGGCTGTCGGAGAACAGGACCGACTCGAAGCCCGAGCCGATGGCGCGCTGGGCGATCCACGAGCGCGGCTCCTGCTCGACCTTGATCATCGTGCCGAGGTCGTGGAGCTCGGCGGCGCGGCAGATGTCGTCGAAGGCGTAGAGGTCGTAGGGACCGTACTCGGCAACGAACTCGACGTAGTCGTAGAGGCCGGTCTGGCCCAGGATCTCGACGACGTTGGGCCAAGTGGTGTGCACGTGGGTGCCGAGGGTCGGCTTCCCGTCGTTGAGCAGCTGGCGGAGCTTGTTCGGTTGGATGGTGGCCTCCTTCAGACCGTGGCCTCGCGGCGCGGGCGGTTTCTCAGCGAAGCATCCTGATGCACACCGGGGAAGGGGTCTCGACGCTCTCCCCCGTGTCCTCGAGCCGGCCCGATACGTCGACGCGGAGCCTGGCGATGCGGTCCGTGTGGTGTCCGCCCGAGTAGAGCCAGCGTCCCGAGGGATCGATGGCGAAGTTGCGCGGCGCCGACGGCACCGGCGTGTGGCCGAGGAGGGTGAGCTGCCCGCTGCCGGCGTCGACGGCGAAGGCGGCGATCGAGTCGTGGCCGCGGTTGGAGCCGTAGAGGAAGCGGCCGTCGGACGACAGGTGGATGTCGGAGGTGTGCGTGGTCTCGGCGTAGCCGGCGGGAAGGGTGGTCACCTCCTCGACCTCGATCAGGGAGCCGCCGTCGTCGCCGCGGGCGAAGACGGTGATCGTGTTGGACATCTCGTTGATGACGTAGGCGAAGCGCCGGTTGGGATGGAAGGTCATGTGCCGGGGACCGCCGCCGGGGGTCACCTTGCCCGAGCCGCGGGGGACCAGGCGGCCATTCTCCAGGTCGAGGGCGTAGACCAGGACCTCGTCGAGGCCGAGGTCGGCGCAGAAGGCGAAGCCGTTGTCGGGATCGACGTTGATCGAGTGGGCGTGCGGCCCCTGCTGGCGCCCCGGGTCGACGCTCGAGCCCTCGTGCTGATGGAAGTCGGAGATCTCCCCCAGGCTGCCGTCGTCCCGCACCGGGTGCATGGAGACGCTGCCGCCGCCGTAGTTGGCGCTGAGGACGTAGCGGCCGCTGTGGTCGACGCTGTTGTGGCACGGCGCCGAGCCGCCCGTGGGCTGCAGGTTGAGGAAGGTGAGAGCGCCGGAGTCGGTGTCGATGGAGAAGGCGCTCACGGCGCCGCCGCCGTCGAAGTGGGCGACCTCGTTCACGGCGTAGAGGTAGCGGCCGTTGGGATGCAGGGCGAGGAAGGAGGGGTTGTCCTCGCACGGGGTGCGGCCATTGATGCGCAGGCCCCCCGATGCGGGGTCGGCCTCGCCGTAGTAGATGGCGGCGTCGTCACCGCTGGTGTAGTTGCCGATGAAGACGAGAGCCCGGTCAGCCATGTGCGGTCACGCGCTCCGGGTGGAGGTCCGTTGCCGTCGTAAAGGGGGAACGGCGCAAGGTACGCACCACCCCCGGTGGCGACAAGAATCCGGCGCCGGGGGTCAGGAGCCGCGGTTCGGCCTCGGATCGCGGCTCAGATCACCTCCCGTGCGTCCGCGCCGGGCAGCTCGGGCAGGGGCGCCGAGGGCAGCGTCTGGTACCAGTAGACGACGGAGGAGATGTCGTCCTGCAGGGCCAGGTAGCGGCCCTCCGAGCGCCAGCCGAGGGCCTGCATGTGGACCCGCAGGTCGCTCTTGAAGAACACGGGATCGTGGACGTGGAAGCGGTACAAGGTCATGCGGCAGCCCGGCTCGCCGGAGGTCTTCACCACCTGCCGGAAGCCGGCGTACGGTCCCGAGAAGTCGCGGCGGTCGAAGCCCCAGGCGCCGCAGAAGTAGTCCTCGGTGCCGGTGCCGCAGATCGTCGGGTCCTCGCCGTCGCCGTCGAGGAACATCTTGATCTCCCCCTCGCCCCACCAGCCGGCGCTGTTCTGCTGCCAGGCCATGAAGGTGCCCACGTACTGGCCGCGGCCGCGGATGCCGTCGGCCATGACGTACTCCTGCGCGTAGGGCAGCGGGTTCGTGCGCCGCCACTGGGCGCAGAAGGCGAGGGCCTCTTCCGGCACTTCTTCCAGCGTGTAGTTGATCGTGTAGAAGAAACCGGGCAGCTCGTTGACGCCGTCGTTCTCCACGGTGATGCGGGCGTGGCGGCGGAAGGGCATGGGGAAGTAGACGTTCATGCCGCCGTGGGGGTTGACGTTGACCGGCGCGCCGAGCACGTCCTGGCGCTCGTTCCAGGCGTTGCAGCCGAAGTCCCCGAGGGGCGCTTCCACGGAAGGGTGGTCCTGCCCGTCCCAGTAGATGCGCAGGATGACGGAGCGGTAGAAGTTGTGGCGGAAGGTGAACCATATGTGGCGGATGACGCCGGGTCCCTCGTGGTCCATCAGGGTGGTGGTGCTGCCGGGGGCCAGCTTCAGGCACGGGCGCACCTTCCAGCCCTTGCCGAGGTCCCGCGCGGCGCTGTCCGGTCCGGGCTCGGCGCGGGCGCCGCCGCCGACGGCGCCGTCGGGGTTCTCGGCGCTCAGGGAGCGCGACTCGGCGCGCCGGTCGAGGTAGAGGTTGCCCAGGTCGATAGGGAGCATGACGCCCTTTCTCAGGAAAAGCGGTCGGGGTCGAGGAGGCTCAGGTCGTGGCCGGGCTCCTCGCCGGCCACCAGCCGCGACACGATGCGCCCGGTCACCGGCCCCAGGGAGAGACCGATCATGGCATGCCCCGCGGCGACCACCACGTTGCCCCACCGCCGCGGCCGGCCGAGGAGGGCCATGCCGTCGGGGGTGCACGGCCGCAGCCCGCGCCAGACCTCGTGGACGCGGAAGCTCGAAGGGTCCCAGTGGGGGACGTAGCGCGGCACTCCGCGCATGATGGCGTCGACGCGGCGCTGGTTGATCGACAGGTCCATGCCGGCCAGCTCGAGGGTGCCGGCGAAGCGCAGGCGGTTCCGGCCCATGGGCGTCATCGCCACCCGGGCCTCGGTCAGCATGAGGGGCAGCTCCGGCGTGCCCTCCGGCGACTCGACAGTGACGGAATAGCCCTTGGCCGGCTGGATCGGCGCCTTCACCCCGAGGCCGCGGGTCAGTTCCGGGCTCCAGGAGCCGGCGGCCAGGACCAGCTGCCGGGGGCGGAAGGCGCCGCGCGTCGTCTCCACTGCCTCGACGGTGTCGCCCCGCGTCAGCAGCCGCAGCACCTCCGCCCCCTCGACGACGTCCACCCCCTCCTCGGCGGCGCGGCCGGCCAGGCCGCGCACGAAGCGCCCGGGATCCATGTGGGAGTCCTGGGAGTAGAACACGCCGCCCACGCAGCGGACCTCGAAGCCGCCCAGCCGCGCGCCGGCCTCGGCGGCGTCCACGCTCTCCACCTCGATGCCGGCGGCGCCCATGTGGCGGGCCTCCTCCTCGGCGTCGGCGAGCCCTTCCGGCGTGTCGCACAGCATGAGGCGGCCGATCTCGCCGTAGCTGAAGTCGAGGCCGCTGTCGGCGATCTCCCGGAAGAGACCGCGGCTCTCGAGGTGGAGGTCGCGCAGCACGGGGACGGCCCGGTCGACGCGGTCCTGCGTGGCGGCGCGGCGGAAGCGCCACAGCCAGCGCAGCAGGTCGCCGTCGAGGCGCGGCTTGATGTAGAAGGGGCTGTCGGGGCTCATCAGGTAGCGCAGCCCGGCGCGCAGGGCCGCCGGCTCGGCCAGGGGCACGCTGTGGCTGGGCACCACGAGGCCGGCGTTGCCGTGGGAGCTGCCCGAGCAGACGGCGCCCTTGTCGAGGAGGACGACCTCGGCCCCGGCCCGGCGCAGGAACCAGGCGCTGCAGACGCCGACGGACCCCGCGCCGACGACGAGGACGTCGACCTCGCGGGGCCGGCCGAAGGCGGGGGCGGGAGAGGGAGTGCTCGCGCTCATCGGCGCCGCAGGCCCCGGGTGAAGACCTTGCCGCCGATGAGGAAGGCCGGGCCGCCGCCGGGGCCGCGCTCGCGGGCGAAGGTCTGGCCGCACCGGGGGCAGCGCAGGTCGCCGGCGGTGAAGTCCTCGGCGATGCGCTCGCGGCGGATCTTCACCAGGCCGCCGCCGCCCCCCTTGCGGTAGCGCAGCAGCCGTGTCCGGCAGCCGGCGCAGAAGACGGAGACCGTGCGCGCATCGGCGGGCACCCGTGCGCGAGCAGGGGCAGCGCTCACGAGGAGTGGACCCCGGCCACGCGGCTGGCGAGCCAGGCCGAGGGCACGAAGACGAGAACGCTGATCACCATGAACCACAGCGGGTGCGGGATCACCGCCAGGTTGGAGATGCCGGCGAGCATCATCACGCCGCCCACGAGCAGAGCGGGGAAGGGCCGGCCGGCGATGCGCGCCGCCAACCAGGCGCCGCAGAACGTGCCGAGGGCATAGGCGAGCAGCACCATGAGCAGGGCGCCCACCGGCATCTGGCCGACGATCTCGGCGAAGGCCTCCCGGTCGGCCGGGTCGAGGCCCTCCGGCGGCGGGTAGAGCTGGTGGCCGACGGACTGGAACAGGGTGATGCCGCCAACGGCGACGGCGATCCCCGCGGCGACGGCGAGAAGAGCACGGATCATGGGGTGGGTCCTCCTGCAAGGGATGGCCAATCTACCTCGCCGCGCTCCGGCCGGGCAAGGATTCCGGGGGGCCGGTTTCCGGTTGCCTGCGTATCTTGGTGAAACCCCTTTGCCGCACAGAAAGGCGCAACCCCAAATGGCCGACAAGATCCGGGTCGGGGTCCTCTTCGGCGGCCGCTCCGCCGAGCACGAGGTCTCCGTCACCTCGGCGCGCTCGGTGCTGGAGTCGATCGACCGGGAGAAGTACGAGGTCACCATGATCGGCATCGACCGCGACGGCCGCTGGCTGGCCGCCGGCGACGCCACGGCCCTGCTCGCCGCCGGCCGGGTGGGGGGCGAGGGCCTCAAGCCCGTTGCCCTCGACTACCCGGGCGGCGATCTGGTCATGCAGAACGGCACCGCCGGCACGCAGGCGTTGGACGTCATCTTCCCCATCCTCCATGGCCCCTACGGCGAGGACGGCACCGTGCAGGGCCTGATGGAGCTGGCCGGCGTCGCCTACGTGGGATCCGGCGTCCTCGGCTCGGCGGTGGGCATGGACAAGGACATGATGAAGCGGGTCTTCCAGGCCGAGGGCTTCGACCAGGTGGAGTACGCCCCGGTGCTGCGCAGCCGCTGGCGCGCCGAGCCGGAGGCCGTGCGCCGGGAGCTGGAGGAACGCCTCGGGTACCCCATGTTCGTCAAGCCCGCCAACCTCGGCTCCAGCGTCGGCATCTCCAGGGCGCGGGATGCCGCCGAGCTGACCGCCGGCATGGACGAGGCGGCGCGCTACGACCGCAAGCTCGTCGTCGAGGCCGAGGCCGCCGACTGCCGCGAGGTGGAGGTCTCGGTCCTCGGGAACGAGGAGCCCCAAGTCTCGGTGACGGGGGAGATCGTGCCCGGCAACGAGTTCTACGACTACCGCGCCAAGTACCTCGACGACAACTCGGAACTCATCATCCCGGCGCGCATCGGCCCCGGGACGCAGGAGCGGGTGCGCGACCTTGGGCGGCGGGCCTTCCTGGCGGTGGAGGCCGCCGGCCTGGCGCGGGTGGACTTCTTCGTCGGCCGCGGCGAGGAGGAGCGCGTCTACGTGAACGAGATCAACACCATGCCCGGGTTCACCCCCATCAGCATGTACCCCAAGCTGTGGGAGGCCAGCGGCGTCAGCTATGCCGAGCTGATCGACCGCCTGATCCAGCTGGCCCTCGAGCGCCACCGCGACCGCACGGACACCTCCACCGACCGGGGGCTGCCGTGAGCGAGGGTCCCGCGCCCGCGGCGGCGGCGGAGATCCCGGGCCTCTCCGGAGAAGACCCCGGCTTCTGGACCAAGGGGAAGATCTCCAACGGCTGCTCTCTGCTGCTGCTGCTGGCGGGCCTGGGTCTCTCGGCGGGAGCGGGAGTCCCCGCTTGGCTGGCGGCGGCCGCTCCCTGGGCGCTGGCGGCCGGGCTCTTCGGGTTTGCCGGCGGCATCACCAACTGGCTGGCGGTGAAGATGCTCTTCGACCGCGTGCCCGGCCTCTACGGGTCGGGGGTGATCCCCGCCCGCTTCCGCGAGATCCGCGCCAACATCAAGACGCTGATCATGGCCCACTTCTTCGAGGAGGACTACCTGCGCCGGTTCTTCGAGGAGCGCGGGTTCGGCGGCCAGGCCCCGCGCCTGGGGGAGGCGATGCGGGCCCTGCTCGACACGGAGGAGGCCGACCGGGCCATCGAGGCGGAGCTGGAGAGCCTGAAGCAGGGCCCCATGGGCATGATGATCGGCATGGCCGGCCCGGACGCGGTCAAGCTCCTGGCGCGTCAGTTCGTCGGGGCCCTGATCGACCGTCTGGCCCCCATGGTGGAGGGGCGCCTGCGGGCCGACCCGGCGGCCGGGATCCCGGCCCTGCGGGAGCAGGTCGACGCGCTGCTGGAGGCCAAGCTCGAGGAGCTGACGCCCGCCGTCGTCAAGGAGATGATGGAGCAGGTCATGCGCCGCCACCTCGGCTGGCTGATCGTCTGGGGAAATGTCTTCGGAGGCCTCATCGGCCTGCTGTCGAGAGCCGTGGCCGCCGGCTGGGGCCTGCGGGGGGTGCCGTGACCTGACGATCTGCGCCCATCCGTAGAGCTGGTGCCAACACCTCAGGGCAGAACTGGAATCAGCGCGGTGAGGGCCGGCGACCTGCCCTATTTTATCGACATGGACACCACCGCCCTGCTCCGCGAGAAGCGCAGTTCCATACTGGAGGTCGCCAGCCGTCACGGGGCCCGCAACGTCCGGGTTTTCGGCTCGGCCTCCCGGGGGGATGACAGACAGGAGAGCGACATCGACTTCCTGGTCGATCTTGATCGCGACCGGAGTCTGCTCGACCTGGCCGAACTGGTCGCGGACCTGGGCGATCTGCTCGGCCGGCCGGTGGACATCGCCATCGAGGACAACCTGCATCGCCTGCTGAGACAGCGGATTCTCAAGGAGGCGCGGCCTCTGTGACCAGGGATGCCAAGGTCTACCTCTTGCAGATCCAGGAGGCGGTCAATCGCATCAGGCGCTACACCGAGGGCGGCCGGGAGAGTTTCCTGGCGGACTCGATGGTTCAGGACGCAGTCCTGCGCAACCTGGAGGTGATCGGAGAGGCGACAAAGCGGATCCCTGACGATTTCCGGAAGGCACATCCCGGTGTACGCTGGCGGGGTATGGCGGGCCTCCAAGACCTTGAACGGGTGTGGGCGGTGATCGAGAAGGATCTACGCGAGGTCTTTGACCAGCTACTCGCCCTGACAGGTCCCCATACATCCCAAGGCGACGAGTAACGGCGGTCCAGATCGAGTGGAACGCTTCCGCCTCGACGGGCAGGTCGCCGTGGTCATCGGCGGCACCGGGGCTCTCGGCGGCGCCATGGCGCGCGGCCTGGCCGAGGCCGGGGCGGCGGTGGCCGTGGCCGGGCGCGACGAGGGCCGCGGCGGGCGGGTCGTGGCCGACATCGAGGCCGCCGGAGGACGCGCCGCCTTCACCCCCTGCGACGCGGGTTCCCGGGAGCGGCTGGCCGAGGCGCGGGATCTCGTGCTGGAGTGGCTCGGCGAGCCGGCGGTGCTCGTCAACGCCGCCGGCGGCAACCAGCCCGCCGTCACCCTGAGCGAGCAGCTCCGCTTCGAGGACGTGGACCTTCAGGCCTGGCGCGACTGCCTCGACCTCAACCTGTCCGCCGGGGTGCTGCTGCCGTGCCAGGTCTTCGGACCGCCCATGAGGGCCGCCGGCCGCGGCTCCATCGTCAACATCGCATCGATCAGCGCCCACGTGCCCCTGTCGCGGGTGGTGGCCTACTCGGCGGCCAAGGCGGCGGTCCTCAACCTGACGCGGTTCCTGGCCCGCGAGTGGGCGCCGGCGGTGCGGGTCAACTCGATCACCCCCGGGTTCTTCCCCGGCGAGCAGAACCGCCGGCTGCTGTTCCGGGAGGACGGGGAGCCCACCGAGCGCGGCCGCCAGATCCTGGCGCACACGCCCATGGGGCGCTTCGGCGATCCGTCGGAACTCGTGGGGGCGGCGGTCTTCCTGGCCTGCCACGAGGCCAGCTCCTTCGTCACCGGCGCCGACCTGTGCGTCGACGGCGGCTTCCTGAGCATGGCTCTGTAGGCCCGGGGCGCCGGCCCCGGGTGGATCTTCTTCAGGTGAAGAGCAGCTTGAGGTAGTACAGGGGGCTGGTCAGTTCCTTCTTCGGCACGGCGTTGGCCATCATGCCGCAGATGTGCTCGGAGACCTTCGGAGAGCGCGCCCCCTTGCCGATGACGAAGTTGAGCAGCGGCCGCACGCGGCCCATGCGCTGCATCTGGTAGCTCACCTTCAACTCGGGGCCGAGGGCCTCCCAGAGGCGGTCCTCGTAGCGGCCCAGGACGGCCGCCGAGGTGTCGCCTTCGTCCACGGCCTCGCGGCAGACCTCGGCGGCGATGCGGGACGAGTACAGGGCGTTGCCGATGCCCTCGCCGGTGAAGGGGTCGATCAGGCTGGCGGCGTCGCCCAGCAGCAGGAAGCCGTCGCCGTGGCAGGGGCGGCGGCGGCTGCCAACGGGCAGGTTCCAGCCCACGGGCCGCTCCAACCGCCGGGCCTCGGCGAAGCGCTCGGCGAAGGGCGGCCGGCCGATGACCTGCTCCAGGGCGGCCTTCAGGTCCACGCCCCGGCGCTTCATCTCCGAGTGCACCATGCCGATACCGATGTTGGCGCCGCCGTTCTCCAGGGGGAAGATCCAGAAGTACCCGGGCCGGACCTCGTCGACGAAGTGCAGCTCGATCTCGTCGGTGGTGCCGGTCACGCCTTCGTAGTAGCAGCGCAGGGCGACCACCCAGTGCGGGGGATCGTGGGCATAGAGTCCGGCGCGTCTGGCGACGATGGAGTTGAAGCCGTCGCAGCCGAGGACGACACGCGCCGTCAGGGTCTCCTCGGGGCCGCGGTGGCCGTTGCCGTTGCCGGAGCCGCCGGTGTGGTAGCCGCGCACGCCGACGACGCGGCCATCGTCGCCGCGCACCAGGTCCTTGACGGCGAATCCCTCCCGAACCTCGATGCCCCGGGCGCGGGCCTCGCGCACCAGGAAGTGGTCGAAGACGCGGCGGCGGATCACGTAGCCGCGCAGCGGCAGCTCGCGGCCGGTGAGGGGGTCGTGGTGGCGGCGGTCGCGCAGGTCGACGCTGAGGCCGACGTGCTCGGGGCTGGCCATGAGGACGCGGTTGATCTCGCTGCCCTCGAGGGCGGCGGTCCCCTCCAGGAGTCCCAGCTCGTCGAGGACGGAGAGGGCCTTCCCGGACAACGCGTCGCCGCAGATCTTGTCGCGCGGGAAGGTGTCGCGGTCGACGACGATCGAGGTCAGGCCCTGGCGGGCGGCGTACATGGCGGCGGCGGTGCCCGCCGGGCCGGCGCCGACGATCAGCAGGTCGCAGTCAGCTTGCATGGCGGCAGGAAGATACGGGCGCCGCCGGGGACCGGCCAAAGGCCGCCTTGCCCCGGCCGGGGGCGGCCGTAGATTCTCACGTTTCCCACAAGGAACGGACGATGACCGAACATCACACCACCAGCGAAGAGGACGCCCAGGTCGAGGAGCGGGCCTTCCAGACCGAGGTTCAGCAGGTCCTGCAGATCCTCGTCCACTCCCTCTACACCGACAAGGACGTCTTCCTGAGGGAGCTGGTCTCCAACGCCTCCGACGCCCTCGACAAGATCCGCTTCCGCTCCCTCACCGATCAGGGCATCGTCGACCCCGACGCCGAGCTCGAGATCGACATCAGCGTCGACAAGAGCGCCAACAAGCTGACCATCCGCGACACCGGCATCGGCATGAACCGGGACGAGGTGAACCGCAACATCGGCACCATCGCCCACTCCGGGTCGCGGGAGTTCCTCGAGCGGCTGTCGGCCGAGCAGGACGAGGAGCAGCGGCTGAAGCTGATCGGCCAGTTCGGCGTCGGCTTCTACTCGGTCTTCATGATCGCCGAGCGCGTCGTCCTCACCACCCGGTCGGCCGATCCCGACGCCGAGGCGGTGGTCTGGGAGTCCACCGGCGACGGCAGCTACACCGTCGCCACGACCCGCGACAAGACCCGCCGCGGCACCGAGATCGAGGTCTTCGTGCGCTCCGACTGCGAGGAGTACCTCGACGCCCACCGCCTCGAGGCCGTCGTGCGGCGGCACTCCGACTACGTGGCGTACCCGATCAAGGTCGCGGGCAAGCAGGCGAACGAGGCCTCGGCCCTGTGGGCGCGCCCCCGCAGCGAGATCACGGAGGAACAGTACAAGGAGTTCTACCAGCACCTCTCCGGCGACCACCAGGAGCCGCTGGTCTGGGAGCACGTGGCCGTGGACGTGCCGATCCAGTTCTACGCCGTCCTCTACGTGCCGCGGCAGTCGCCGCTGGAGCTGCTGTTCTCGCCCGATCCCAAGGTGCGCGTCAACCTGCACGTGAAGCGCGTCTTCATCCAGGACGACTGCGAGGTCCTGCCCCTGTACCTGCGCTTCGTGCGCGGCGTCGTCGACTGCGACGACCTGCCGCTGAACGTGGCCCGCGAGTCGCTGCAGAACAACCCGGTGGTCAGCAAGATCCGGCAGACCCTGACGCGGCGGGTCCTGTCCTGCATCGAAGGTCTCGCGGACCGGGATCCGGCGGCCTTCCTGACCTTCTGGGAGTCCTTCGGCATCGTCCTCAAGGAGGGCGTGGCCCGCGACTTCGAGCACCGCGAGCAGGTGGGCAAGCTGCTGCGCTTCTACTCCTCCTTCTCGGAGAAGCTGGCCACGGATGCCGGCCACGCTGGGGCGGACGCCGTGGAGGCGCAGGCCGAGGAAGCGGGCCAGGAGTCGGAAGCGGAGTCGGAAGCCGGTGGGGCGGCCCGGGAACCCGGCGCGCAGGCGGAGCCCGGGGAGACAGGCCAGGCTGAGGCGGAGGCAGACGCCAGGGAGGTGGGTCAGGAAGCCGCCGCGGAGGCAGCCGCCGGGGAGGCGGCCCGGGAGGCCGGCGGCGCCGAGTCGGACGCCGGTGACGGCGCCGAGAGCGCCGAGAAGCCCCGCACCCCTCAGACCGAAGGGCTGGTCGCCCTGCAGGACTACGTGGACCGCATGAAGTCGGACCAGGAGAAGATCTTCTACCTCAGCGGCGACAGCCGGGCGGCGGTCGAGCAGAGCCCGCTGCTGGAGGCGTTCCGGCGCCACGACCTGGAGGTCCTCTATCTCACCGACCCGGTGGACGAGTGGGTGGTGGGCTCGATGCAGGACTTCGACGGCAAGCCCTTCCAGTCGATCGACGCCGAGGATGTGGAGCTGCCCGAGGAGGTCAAGCTCGAAGGGACCGAGGACGCCGGCGACAAGGAGCGCACCATCGAGTTGGTGAGCTACCTGAAGAAGGAGTTGGGTGAGCGGGTGGGCGACGTGCGGGAGTCGAGCCGGCTGAGCGACAGCCCCTGCGCTCTGGTGACCCCCAGGGGGGGTGTGAGCCAGCAGATGGAGCGGCTCATGCGCATCAGCGACGAGAGCTTCCCCCTCACCAAGCGCACCCTCGAGATCAACCCCGGGCACGCGGCGATCCGCAACATGGGTCAGCTGCTGAGCGCCCAGCGCGACTCGGAGGAGCTGAAGTCGTGGGCCCACTTCCTCGTCGACTACGTGCTCCTCGCCGAGGGCCAGGTGGAGGACCCCCAGCGGGTGATGGGGCAGATCCAGAAGATGATGGGCGCCGCAAGCGAGGCGGCCCTCTCGGCGCGCCAGCAGGAGGACTCGTGAGCACGGCGACCCAAGCCCCCGCCGACCTGCGCGGACTCGCCCTGGCGGCCCGTGAAGCGGCCCGCAAGTTGGCGGCCACTCCCGGTCACGTGCGCGACGCCGGCCTGGAGGCGATCGCCCGGGCCCTGGAGGCCGAGCGCGAGGCGATGCTGGAGGCCAACGCCGCCGACCGCCGGGACGCGCAGGAGCTGGCCGCCCGCGGCGAGCTGGCCGATCCGCTGGTCTCGCGCCTGGACCTGGCCTCGGGCAAGTACGAGCGCGCCGTCGAGAGCGTCCGCAGCGTCGCCGCCCTGGAGGACCCCCTGTGGCAGACCCAGCGCGCCACCGAGGTCGACGACGGGCTGCGGCTGTTCAAGGTGAGCGTGCCCATCGGCGTCCTCGGCGTGATCTTCGAGTCGCGGCCCGACGCCCTGGTGCAGATCGCCGCCCTCTGCCTGAAGTCGGGCAACGCCGTCCTCATGAAAGGCGGCTCCGAGGCGGCGCGGTCGAACCGCGCCCTGGCCGACCTCATCGTGCGCGCCACGGCGGGCGTCGAGGGGCTCCCCGGCGGCTGGCTCACCCTGCTGGAGACGCGCGGGGACGTGCGCTCCATGCTGGAGCAGGACGACGCCATCGACCTGATCATCCCCCGCGGCAGCAACGACTTCGTGCGCTACATCATGGACCACACGAAGATCCCCGTCACCGGCCACTCCGACGGCGTCTGCCACGTGTACGTCGACGCCGCGGCCGACCTCGACAAGGCGCTGAAGGTGGCGGTGGACGCCAAGGTGCAGGACGTCTCCACCTGCTGCACCGCCGAGACCCTGCTGGTCCACGCCGGCGTGGCCGAGGCCTTCCTCGGGACGGCGCTGCGCCGGCTGGCCGAGGCCGACGTGGAGCTGCGCGGCGACCCCCGCACCCGCAGGATCGCCGGCGACGGCCGGGTGGGGGCGGCCTCGGAGGAGGACTGGAGCGCCGAGTACCTCGACTACATCCTGGCGGTGAAGGTGGTGGACGGCCTGGAGGAAGCGGTGGACCACATCAACCGCTACGGCAGCGCCCACACCGACACGATCGTCACCGAGGACCGGGCGGCGGCGGTGCGCTTCCTTCAGGGAGTGGACTCGGCGTCG
The DNA here is from genome assembly GCA_022827165.1 of Candidatus Latescibacterota bacterium. Next base: position 26,512 of record JAJDTN010000204.1, on the reverse strand, counting down.
GTCTTCGTGAACGCCTCGACGCGCTTCGCCGACGGCTTCCGCTTCGGCCTGGGCGCCGAGGTCGGCATCAGCACCGGCCGCCTGCACAGCCGCGGCCCGGTGGGGCTGGAGGGACTGACCACCTACAAGTACCTGATGGAGGGAGAGGGCCACACCGTGGGTTACTACGAGGGAGACCAGCCGAGGCCGTACGCGCACCGGCGCATCGTGGAGGAGTGGAAGGCATGAGCGAGCAGACGGACAGCACGATCCGGCGTCACATCTTCCTGTGCGCCACGCCGACGAAGCCGAAGTGCCACAGCGACGGCACCGGCGAGGAGTGCTGGGACTACCTGAAGAACCGCCTCCGCGAGCTGGGCTACGGCGATCCCACCTCCGGGATCCACCGCAGCAAGGCGGACTGCCTGCGGGTCTGCGAGCGCGGGCCCACGGTCCTGGTCTACCCCGAGCAGACCTGGTACCACTCGATGACGGTGGAGAAGCTCGAGCGCATCATCACCGAGCACCTCATCGGCGGCAAGGTGGTGGAGGAGTACGTGAACGAGGTGCCCTTCCGGCAGATCGAGGCCGAGAAGGGCTGACGCCGTCGCACCCGGCGGCGCTTCAGCGGCCGAGGTGCCGGCCGAACCAGGCCAGGGCCTCGGCCTGGATCTCGGCGTCGTAGCAGTGGTCCTTGTCGGGCCGGTAGTCGCGGAACCGATCCCCGCAGCCCGCCCACTCGTACCCCGCGCGGATCTGGCGCGCGGCGTCGGCCTGGCCCTCCACCGGGAACAGCTCGTCCCGCCGCCCCGAGACCACCATGGCGGCTCCCGGCGCCGACATGACCGCGAGGTCCGGCACGTCGAGGCGGTCCCACACCCCCGGCAGCAGGCAGAAGGTGCCGATGGCGCCGTCCACGTTGTAGACCTGCTGGTAGTCCCCCGTCGTCATCCATCCGACGCTCACCGACGCCTTGATGCGCCCGTCCAGGGCGGCGAGCACGTTCGTGCGCCAGCCGCCGCCTGACAGGCCGGTGCAGCCGATCCGCCCGCCGTCCACCTCCGGCCGCGAGAGCAGGTAGTCGACGCAGCGGCTGTCGTCCCAGTAGTTGACACCCATCCACGTGGTGCCCGCCCAGTTCAGCTGGCGCACGCCCAGGTAGAGGGCCTGCCGCACCCGGCCGTCGAGATCCTCGTACTCCTCCTCGGTCAGGTCGAAGGGATCGTAGCTGGCGGGGATGCCGAGGCCGCCGGCGTCCAGGCCCCGGGGGGCGCGCTCGCCGAAGTGCCAGGCGTCCACCACGATCACCGCGTACCCGGCGGCGGCGAAGACCTCGGCCAGGTGGCGGCCGCCGTAGTACTGGCGCCGGTGCTCCACCAGCACCGGATGGTCGCGGCCGCTGTTGACGATGCCGTCCTTGCCGAAGAGCATGGGTCCGCCCCAGGCGTGGAGCACGACCAGCCCGGGCAGGGGTCCGGGTCTATCCGCCGGCCGCAGGAAGTACCCGTGGAGGCGGCTCCAGGGGGTGGCCGTGAAGGCGACGCGCTCTAGGATCAGGCCGTCCCGCTCCTCCGAGTCGAGCACCTCCGGGTGCAGGTCGGCGGGGCCCGGGTCGCAGTGGAGCCCCTGCAGCAGGCAGCCCCGGGCCTGCTCCCGCCAGGCTTCGAAGGAGCCGCCGGGGTGGCGGGCCCGCCAGCGCTCGGCGTTCAGGTCGAGAGGGCGGTGGGCGCGGATGCGCCGCACCGGCTCCTCGAGGCTGCCGTAGTCGCCGTGAGCCGGGCGGGAGAGGGGCAGGTCGCCGAAGCGGGTCATGGGGTGGTCTCCTGCGGGCAGCGGCTGGGGGCCTGCTGCGATGGGCCCGTCGAAGCCGCGGTTCCTGTGCTGGTCGCGGGCCTCGGCCGCATCTACGGTCGGCAGGGTCGCCCCGAGGAGAAGGTGAACCGTCCCCTCGCCGGCACCCGCCGGGGATTCGGATCCGGGGGCCGATGGCCGGGACCCTGGTTGGCGCGTCTCATGAAAGGCTCCCCTTGCATTGGGGACCTGAAGGGAGGGTGCCGTGCGTGGCGGGTCAAACCCCGGCCCGTTGGCGCCCGCCGGAGCGATGCCGATACTCAGCAGACCGCCCCGGATCAGACCAAATGAACTTCCGCCCTCCTGAATGGATCGACCGCGTCGCTTCGACGAACTCCCTCCTCCTGGAGCGCATCGGCAGCGGTGCGGGCGCGTCCCCCGGGACGGTGCTGGCCACCGACGACCAGACCGGGGGCCGAGGGCGCGGGCAGCGCGCCTGGGTCTCCCGCCCGGGGAGCGACCTCGCCTGCTCCCTGGTGCTCGAAGCCGCGGGGGCCGGAGCGCGGCAGCTGGGATCCCTGTCCATGGCCGCCGCCCTGGGCGTGGCCGACTGCCTGGAGGACCACGGCCTGACGGCGCAGACCAAGTGGCCCAACGACGTGATCGCGGGGCGCCGCAAGATCGCGGGGATCCTGCCCGAGCCGGCTCCGGGGGGCCGGCAGCCCCAGCTGGTCGTGCTCGGCATCGGCCTGAACCTCGGCATGACCTGGGCCGAGGCGGAGGCGATCGATCAGCCGGCCACTTCCGTCCTCGTGGAGACCGGCTCGGCGCCCTCGCCGCAGGAGGTGCTCCCCGGCCTGCTGCGGCGGCTGACGCCGTGGCTGGAGGCCTGGACGGCGGGCGGTTTCACCGCCCTGCGCGCCGGCTGGGAAGCGCGCTGCGCCGGCCTCGGGGAGCGGGTCACCGTGGTCGACGGCGGCCAGCGGCTCAGGGGTGTGCTCGCCGGCTTCGGTGACGGCGGGCAGCTGCTTCTGGAGGAGGGCGGCGCCGTGCGCGAGGTCTGGGCGGGGAGCCTGTCGCTGGACCCGGCCTGAGAGGGGTCAGGATACGCCGAAGGCGCCGCGAGTGGTTCTGGCACTTCCCGCGTGAGTTGTTCGACTCAGCATCGGCACAGTTGTGGTCATCCCGAATCCTTGATGCGGTCGAGCATCCAGTCGACCGTGGACTTGAAGGAGGCCATGCTGGCCGGGTCGCTCAGGACGCCCATCGGGAAGCTGGGCCGTTTCTCGATGCCGTCGGGGGGGATCTCCACGGAGGGCAACTCGTTCAATCTCTGGCGAAGTTGCTCACGCATCTCTGCGGATGAGAAGGCAGGTCGCGTCCTGATGTCACGGAACCGGATTGCGGCCAGCCCGGAGGTCCGCAGTGCGAGCGGAGCATACCGGGACTTGCCCTGGGTGACGATGGGCCGATAGATGCCGGTGCGTACTCCTATGCCCCACGAGTCGTTCATGCCCCGCTCCCTGAACCAGGCCATCAGGTCCGCCGCCAGCGCCCGGTGTTCCGGGCCCTCGTTCTGCTCCAAGGCCGCCAGGAACCGAGGCTCGTCCCAAGGCTGCCCCGGAGTCGAGCCTGCCTTCTTCGTCCTCGCAGCGACGGTCTGACCGATCACACGGGGGGCCAGCGTCTCAAGGCCACTTCCGGAGTAGCGCGGGATCTCCACGGCGAGCACTTCCGCCGGGTCCATCTGGTTGTTCAGGAACTCGACGACTCGCTGCAACTCCGACGGGATCTCGTCGGCCACGAAGACCAGGCGTATCCGGCCCGCCTGGAGGTTGGTCTTGACCGCCTTCCAGAACTCCTCCGCCGACTCATGCTCGATGAACTCCTGCAACTGAAGATCGGGATCGTTCCCCGAGTCCTCGCATGAACTGCGGAAGAGAGCCTGCAGTTGCTCGAGGGGCCAGTGGGCAACCCCGTTCGCCGCGTAGTCGAGCATCTGTCCGACCACCTCTCGGCGGAGCCTGGTGTCCGAGCTCCGCTTGACCTCGACCAGGGTCGGCACTCCATCCTGATCCAGGAAGAGGTGGTCGAGGGACCAACGGTCGCCGCCATCGCTCTCGCCCGGAATCCCCGCTTCCCGCGAGACCAGCAACCACCGGCGGGGTGAGGTTGGATCGAAGTCGTCGCCCGGCAGCAGGCTTGGGAAGCGGGCGAGAAGGTCCTGCAACTGGTCCTCGGACGAGTACGCCTGCTGCTCGAGTTCGACGAGGTCACCCCCATCGGCGATCAGGAATATCTTGCCCACTGCATTGCTTCCTTATTCGGCGATCACGCCGGCAACAGGGCGAGGAAGGTCCGCGTCGATGACGAAGGATGGGCTTCTTCTGCTTCTACGAGCTCTTCGGCATATTCAAGCGCGGCCCGTACGTCCGCGTCTACAATGCCGTATTCCTCACACACCTCTTCGGGCGTGGCACCGCCTGCAAGGCTCCCGATGATTCTGTGTACCGGGACCCGGGTTCCCCTCACGACCGGCTTGCCATGGCGGATCGAGGGATCGATTGCGATCCGTTCATTCATCCTGTGATCTCCATGTCTTCGCGATTGGCGAACCACCGAAGCGGGGCTCGTCAGGAACGTACAGGAGCGTTTGGACGGTCACAAGCGGGGGCCGACCCCCGGGACGGTGCCGGCCCCGGCGACCATTGGCATCCGCATCCGAACCAGGAATCCCTTGATACCCCGGCCGGCAGCACGAAGGTCACGCGGCCGTCGGGAAAGTCCTCCTTCAGCCGGTTGGTAACCGTCGCCGTCACCCACCGCCTGTTGAGCCGCTACCAGCAGGCCCACAAGGAGCAGGACTGGGACGAGGTCCGCGCCTGCCACGACGAGAGCTATCTGCGCTGGTTCGGGTGCGGGTCGAAGGATCCCCTGGACTGGGTGCCCCACCTGTTCCTGATGCAGAGCGAGATGCAGGAGTGGGGCGAGACCCGCATGCCCGAGGGGGCCCACTACGAGCAGGAGCAGGAGATCCTGAAGACGGAGGTCCGCGGCAACATGGCGATCTCCGTCGTTCGCGAGTCGGGCCGCTGGCGGTCGGACAGCGGCGAGGTCTACGTCCGCTGGGACGACACCCGCAATGTGTGGTTCACGGGGCGGATCAAGGGCGAGTGGAAGATCATCGCCGCCTTCTTCCCCGAGGTGACACCCCGCACTCAATCGTAAAGGGCGGCTCCGCAGCTACTGGAGCTTGATCATCTTCCGGATGCCGCTGCTCCGCTCCCCCACCTGCAGCTGGTACAAGTAGACTCCAGCGGCGGCGGGTCGGCCCAGCGCATCCCGGCCATCCCAGGCCAGCCGGTGCTCGCCGGCCGGCAAGGGACCGCTCCACACGTGGCGCACCAACTGGCCCGAGACGTTGTAGACGGTCAGTTCCACCTCACCAGCATCGACGGGCACCGAGAAAGGGATGATCGTGGCCGGGTTGAACGGGTTGGGGTAGTTGACACCAAGAGCGAGAGTGAGGGGGACGGTCACCGGGCCGGAGAGGAGAGCGGTGGCCGCACCCGGGCCGCATGTGGAGGTCAGGTAGACGCATGCCGGAGTGCCGGGATGATGGTAGTAGTGGTCCTGCCGATAGCCGGGATTGTGGAAGTAGTAGTCGTACCAGAACTCGTTGGGTTTGTGGTTCTCCCAATCGCACGGCAAGGAGGTCGTGTGATATCCACTGCTGCCCTCGGGGATGCCATGGCAGTCGTCGGCCGGCGTCCGGGTGGCCGTGCCGAGGGCGATGGCCAGCCCGGCCACCAGGCTGCACAGTCGCCCCGGAGCCAGCCCCTGACACGGCTGGATCAGTTCCCTCGATGGCATGGCGGATTCCACGAGGTGGGCCACCTCAGAAGGGCGTCCAGTTGGGGTGCATGTCATCGTTCGGATCGTCGGTCACCCGCTCCACGTCACCGCCTCCCGCCGGGACGATGTAGATGTCGTAGCGGGTCTCCTCCTGTGTCTGCCGCGCGAAGGCGATGCGGCTGCCGTCGGGGGACCATGTGGGGGTCCGGTCCCACACCTCGCCGGAGGTCAGCTGGCGGGCGCCGGTGCCGTCGGCCTCCATGGTCCAGATGTGGTTGGAGTCGCTGGTCGTGTCCCGGACGGTGTAGGCGATGCGGGCGCCGTCGGCGGACCACGACGACTCCCCGCCCTCGGGGGAGAGCAGGCGCATCACACCGCTGGCCACGTCCACGGCGAAGATCCCCACCACGTCTGCCTGAGAGGCGACGCAGGAGATGACCGAGCCGTCGGGGGACCACGCCGGCCAGAAGGCCCAGGAGGCCTGGGGCTCCTCGGTGAGCTGCTCCACCCCGCCGCCGTCCGCGTCCATGACGAAGAGGTGGCCCAGTCGGCCGCCGCCGCCGCGGTTCGAGACGAAGGCGATGCGCTGTCCGTCGGGCGACCAGGCGGCAGAGTGGTCGTTGGCCGGGTGCCGCGTCAGGTTCACCGGATCCCCGCCGCCGGCGTCGAGGACGTAGATCTCGAGACCAAGATCTCTTTCCCGGCGCGAGGTGAAGGCCACCCTCGTGCCGTCCGGCGACCGGGCCGGTTCCTCGCTGCTGCGCGGGTGGTAGTCGACGAGGGTGTCGGGCACCGCGCCATCGGAGTAGGGCAGGACGGCCAGGGCGGCGGACAGGTTGACCACCTCGCCGGTCTCCAGGTCCAGGGTGTGCACCTCGAGGCCGGACAGGTAGGAGTCCTCCCGGCGCCGGTTGGAGGCGAACACGAGCTGCTGGCCCCCGAGGGGAGAGAGAGAACCCTCGGGCGGCTCCTCCGGCGGGACCACCTCGACGCTGTCCTCCGGCTCAGGCTCCGGTAAGGTGAACTCCACGGTGACGCCGCGCTCCCGAAGGTCGGCGAGCCGGGCCCGGGCCGCCTCGCTCAGCGGGTTGCCGGTCAGGTCCACGCTCTGCAGGCTGTCGAGACCCGCGAAGGCGGGCACCTCCGTCACCGCATTGTCGGCCAGCAGCAGCACCTGCAGGCTCTTCAGCGACGTCAGGGGTGAGACATCCTCGACCCGGTTGTTCCCCAGGTCGAGGTAGCGCAGCCTCCCGAGTCTCTCCAGCGGAGTGAGGTCACGGATCTCGTTGCCGTACAGGTCCAGGACCTCCAGTCGCGTCAGCTGCTCGATGCCGCCAAGACCGGCGATCCCCCGTTCCTTGGCCGTCAGCGAGACCAGCCCCGCCGCGTCGCCGCTCTCGGCCGCCGCTTCCTCCACGGCGGACTGCAGCGACGAGTCGGCGAAGGCGAGGGTTACGCCCCCGGTGGAGCCGTCCGGATCGGGCCCGGGGCCGATGGGGCGGTCCGGCTCGGAGGAACAGCCGGCCAGCGCCAGGGTGAACAGGATCACCCGGCTGGAGATCGCCGCCGCCGCTCTCTGTGTCGTCCGCAAACCCATGACTCGTCCCTTTCGCCTCATGTCGGAGTTATCGGCAATCGTGGACGTAGTCAAGCGGATTCACAGATCCTGCAAGATGCCGATCAGGTCCGCGGGATCTCTGCATCGTCTGCAGGACCAGCCTCCGGCTACACCTCCGACATCCGCCAACCGGGCCACGGCCTCGAGAAATCAGGTGGCCCATCGGTTCCACTCCGGATCGCCGGGCGCCTGCCAACTCTGAGCCGCCGCCGTCACCGACGAAGACCGCCTCCGAGGCGGCGCACCCCACGCCGCAGTGCCTCCGCATGGATCGCGGGCTCGGGTTTCATGGCTCCGACTTCGAAGGAGAAGACGGGGTCTTCGATCAAAGTTCGCCAGCTCGCACGAATTCCAGGCGTGGACCTCCTCGTGCGTGGTGTTGCTGACGACGGTGACCGAGTATCCCGATTCGCGCAGAGCGGAGAGCATGTCCAGGACGCCGGTGTCGAGCTGCCGGAAGGCAAGGGCCTTCTCCGTCAGCCGCTCCTGGCAACTCTTCGATCACACTCTCCTCGGGGGTCAGTCCAGCGGAGGCGCAGATGTCACGGATCACGGAGCCGTAGTCGGGGTACTCTCCGCGCATCCGCCGGTCGTGCCGCGCACTCCACTCGCGGTCAAAGCAGGCTTCCGAGAGACCCAGGCGGGCACCGCGCTCGCGCGCCGGCGGCCAGGATTCGAGGCGGCTATCAGGGCTTCGTGGAGATCAAAGAGAATGGCTGCGTGGGTGCGAGGGCAGCCGAAGGCCGGTGCGTCGCACACAACCGATTGCCTATAACACCTACGCTCGAAGAAAGTCCTCTGCCGTCACTTCCGCTTGCTTCAGGATGGCAGAAACGGTGCCCTCCGGCAAGTCTCCAGAGTGATTGGGAATGGTGGTTCGATGTCGAGTAACGGGGTTCCACCAAATCTCGTGGCTGCCTCGAGCATGGCGTTCAAATGCAAATCCCAACCGTCTCAACTTCTGGGTCACCTGTCGATAGGTGAATCCGGAGAGCCGACCCATCAGACACCTACGGGAATATCCAACTCCACGACATCCATTCTCATCGTGTGCAAGCCATCCGGCAGAGGGTCGCCATGTTCCCTACAGGATTCAATCAGTTTTCTTGCCACATCTTGAGCGATTTCAACCGCTTCAGCCACTGTTCGCCCTTGGGCTACCAAGCCGGCGAACTCCTCGGAGGTGGCCAGGTACTGACCATTTTCTACTCGTCTGATCTGAAGATGAAGCCGGTATTCCTCCGACATGTCCTACTCCTTTTCTTAGCGCCAAAATCACTTGGCCGGACGAAGCTATGCGCCGGTATCAACCGCCGCAAGCGGTACTCGAAGAGCCGTCTGGCATGCGAGACCATGTGGGGGTAGTGTGAGAGCCACCATGGTGAGGTCCGGCCGCGGGCAGGTCGGCGCCTGATCCACTTGGGGACAGAGGTTGTCTCCGATGTGCGGAGGAGGCAGTCGGAGTGTGTAGAAGAGAACCAACAAGGGCTATATCCTTGCCCGGCAATGGACTGAGCCAGGAGATGGAGATTCGCGCTGTTCCCTTCCTACCCAGTTGGGCGATGCCCCGGGATTTGACTGCATCCACACAAGCTGTTGCCTCTCTATCGGTTATGGCGATTAACGCATCCCGGCACGGGTCTTGCACCGGGACACACAATTCACCCGCAGTGGAGTGAGGCACAACCAATGTTGCAGACGATCGACCTGACGAAGCGCTACGAGGACGGGGTGCTGGCCCTCGACCACCTCAACCTGACGGTGAGCGGGGGGGAGTTGTTCGCCCTGCTCGGCGCGAACGGGGCGGGCAAGACGACGACGATCAACCTGGTCCTGGGGTTCATCGATCCCACGGAGGGGACGGCGGTGATCGACGGGGTCGACGTGGTCGAGAATCCGCTGGACTCCAAGGAGCGCGTGGCCTTCCTGCCCGAGAACGTGACCCTCTACGGTAACCTCACCGGGCTGCAGAACCTCCACTTCTTCGCCCGGCTCGCGGGCAAGCGGTGCACGCGGGAGGAATACGCCATGGCCCTGCGCCGCGTCGGCCTGCCGGAACGGGCCTTCGGGAATCGCGTGCGCACCTACTCCAAGGGGATGCGCCAACGCCTCGGCATCGCCGCGGTCCTGGTGAAGGACGCGCCGGTGGTGGTCATGGACGAGCCTACCTCGGGTCTCGACCCGGCCGGCGCCGCCGACTTCTGCGACCTGCTGATGGAGATGCGCGACGCGGGCAAGGCGGTCTTCATCTCCACCCACGACATCTTCCGGGCCCGGGAGATCGCCGACCGCGTGGGGATTATGAAGGAGGGCCACCTGGTGATGGTGCGCGACCGGGAGGAGCTGAAGTCGGAGGACCTGGAGCGGATCTACCTCGACTACATGCGGGCGGCGTGAGGGGTGGAGTCCCGTGATCCGCGCTGACCCTGCCGGGGAAGCCGTCGATCTATGATCGCCGCCATCGCCTACAAGGAGTTCCTGGCCGGCGTCCTCACCTACCGCTTCGCCATGGCCTTCGGGGCGTGCGCGGTGCTGATGGGGCTGAGCGCGTACGCCCTCGTCGACGAGTACGCCCTGCGAGTCGAGGCCCACGAGGTGCAGGTGGTCCAGGAACGGGCGGAGCTGGACAACATCAAGGTCTACGCCCAGCTCCTGAAGTACCAACCCTTCACCCATCGGCCGCCGTCTCCCCTGGCCATCTTTGGCGAAGGTCTCGAGGACCGTCTCGGCAACGTCCTGCACTTCTCCCACGGCTCGGTCCCCACGCTGCTGTCCGCGCCCCAGGACAGCAATCCCCTCATGCACGCCTTCCCCGTCTTCGACCTGGCCACCATCTCGGCGCTGCTGCTGAGCCTCGTGGCCCTGTTCTTCGCCTACGACTCGGTCTCGGGGGAACGCCAGGCCGGCACTCTCTCCCTGCTGTTCAGCAACCCCGTGCCGCGGGCGCACCTGCTCCTCGGCAAGTGGCTCGGCGGCCTGGCCTGCACCGGCCTGCCGGTTATGGCCGGCTTCGCCGTAGCCCTTCTCGTGGCCGTGAGCGAGCCGGCGGTCCACTTCACCGGCGACGAGTGGCTGCGCATCGCCCTGATCCTCGCGGCCACCTTGTTGTACGCCTCCGTTTTCTACCTGCTGGGGCTCTGGTTGTCGGTGCGCGTCGACCGACCGGCCACCGGCCTGGTGGTGGCCATCTCCATCTGGGCCGTGCTCACGGTGGTGGTGCCCACCGCCTCGGCCTACCTCGTGGGGGAGCTGATGCCGATGGAAGGGGAGAGGGAGGCGCGGGAGGTGCGGGAGAACGTCGAGCACTTCGAGATCGGCTACGGGGTGAGAGAGCTGCACGAGTTGCTCGACAAACAGCGCCTCCCCTATGGGAATGCCAGCTTCGGCGGAGGCCTCCTTCAGAGCAGGGTGATCGGCAGTGGCTTCTACCGCGAGCTCATTGGGAAGTTTCAGGCCTTCTATGCCGAGTACGAGCCACAGCGCATCCGCGACGCCGAGAGAATCGGGCGCCTGGATGACCAGGTCCTGGCCGACCGCATCGCCCAGGTCCGGCTCGACCGGACGATCCGGCGCCTCCTGGTAGCTCCCGCCTTCCCCGGGGCCGTCGCCGCCCTGGCCGGCACCGACCTGTCCTCGTACCACGCCTTCATTGAGCACGCCCGTCGGTGCCGCCAGAACCTGGTCGCCTGGCTCCGCGAGAGCGGGATCTACTCCTCCCCCCGCTACTTCACACCCGACGATGTGAACGAGGCCGTTGGCCGGCAGGAGCTCATGGCCTTCATGGAGAAGATGAGGTCGCGCACCGACCTGCCGCGAGCGGAGATGCGAGCCATGCTCAGGGACATCATAGGGACTACCGCTTGGCGGGACTGGGATCAGGCGGACCTAAGTGGGCTGCCCGCCTTCCCCCCCTACCGCCCGACCTTGTCCGAGGTGGTCCCCCACGCCGCCGTCGACCTGTCCCTCCTGGCCCTGGCCAACGTGCTGCTGCTGCTGCTCGCCGTGCACGGATTCCTGCGCCGCGAGGTGGTGTGATGCTGGGCGTCATCCTGTGGCGAGAGCTGCTCGACCACCTCCAGAGCCTGCGCTTCGCCGTCGGTTTCGTCCTCATCGTCGGCTGTTTCGTCGCGAGCGCCGTCTCCTGGAACGTCCGCCAGCCCCGGGACGCAGCAACTCAGCAGAAAGTGGTCGAGGAGGGGGAGACGGGCGTGAGGTTCACGCAGCGCCACGACGGGTCCACCACACTCTTCAGCCCCGAGTTGCGCCGTCCCCTGAGCTCCCTGGGCTTCATCGCCGGAGGCCACGACCGCGGCATGCCCAACCACGCAATGGTACACCGCCAAGGAATCACTCTCGAACAAAAGGGGGACCGCAATCCCCTCCTGCTGCGCCGCGATATCGACTGGGCCTTCATCCTCGGCTTCCTCGGTACCTTGCTGGCCCTGCTCCTGACCCACGACAGCATCGCCGGCGAGAAGGAAGGGGGTACCCTGCGGCAAACCCTCGCCAATCCGGTTCCCCGCCACCTCCTGCTTCTCGGCAAGTACGGCGCCGCCCTGCTCAGTGTGTCGATCCCGGTCCTGGTGGGCGCCGCCCTCGCCCTGCTGCTCATGGGGCTGGCCGGCACCATCGAGCTGTCGGCCGGGGTCTGGGGCGCTGCCCTGGTCAGCCTCGCAGCCGGCGTCCTGTGCCTGTCCGCGGCCGTCTGGCTCGGCTTGTTCATCTCGTGCCGAACGGGCAACGCCGCCCTGGCCCTGATGGCCGGCCTCGTGGTCTGGTCGGTGCTCGCAGTATTCATCCCCGGCAGCGGCAGCCTGGCGGCCAGGCACCTTGCCCCGGCACCCAGTCAAAGCGATCTGGAGCGCGACCTGCAGCGGATCTGGCGGGAGCGTTGGGACGAAGACACCGACGCCATGGTGGCCCGCAGCCGCGAAGACCACTGGCAGCGCAACCTTGGTCAGATGGATGTCGCCCCGGCGGTCACCCACATCTCGGCGGTTACCGCGTACCGCTACTTTGCCGAGGCGATCTCCTCCACCGGCATCGTCCACTACCGCGACTACCTGGCCCAGGCCGAGGCTTACCGGCGCCACTTCCTCGACTACGCCGCAGGACTGTCATTCGACGACCGCCACATGTACCACATCCCGGAGACCGCCGAGGAAGTAGCCGCCAGGGACGCCGCGGACGCCGCCGCCAGGGCGGCCAAGGAGGAGGCCCCCCGCTTCCAGTTCCTGGCCCCCACTCTGGCCGAGCGCTTCGCCGGCGCCGTGGACAGCGTCGTCGTTCTCCTCGTGTACAACCTGCTGTTCTTCCTCGGCGCCTTCTACTCCTTCCGGCGGTATGATGTCCGGTGACACGCGGGTTGTCGACGGCTGCCGACGCGTAAGAGGATGAACCCCCGTGATCTTTACCATCGCCGCCAAGGAGTTCCTCACCAGCCTGCTGACGTGGCGCTTCGGGCTGGCCGTGGCGGCCAGCATCGTGCTCCTGTCGGTGAGCGCCGTGGTCCTGCGCGCCGACTACGCCCGGCGCCTCGACGCGCACGAGGCCGAGCTGGCGCGCATCCGGGAGAAGCTCAAGAGAATCCACTACTACGCAGGGCTCCGTGAAACGGTGTCGAGGCCGCCGTCGCCGCTGAGCGTGTTCAGCGAGGGGCTGGAGAAGCGCATGGGCACGATCCTGCGGTTCTCCCACGCGAAGGTGCCCACCATGCTGACCTGGAAGAAGGAGACGAATCCGCTGGTGGCTGCCTTCCCGCCCTTCGACCTGGCCACGGTGGCGGGCCTGCTCTTCAGCCTCATGGCCCTGTTCTTCGCATTCGACGCGGTCTCCGGGGAGCAGGAGAGGAACACGCTCAAGCTGATGGCGGCGAATCGCGTGGCCCGCTGGCAGATCCTGGTGGGCAAGTGGCTGGGAGGGGGGGCGTGCAGCCTGCTGCCGGCGGCGGTCGGTTTCCTCGTGGCGACGCTGATCTTGGCCGGTTCCCCTTGGGTGTCCCTGTCGGGGGCGCAGTGGCTGCGGGTGGGCCTGATCTTCGCCACGGTGCTGCTCTACACGTCGGCGTTCTACCTGGCGGGTCTGGCGATCTCGTCTCGGGCCCGCCAGTCGGGGACGGCCCTGGTGGCCTGCATCTCAGTTTGGGCTGGCTGCACCATCCTGGCTCCAACGGCCACGGCCTATGTGGTGGGGGAGCTGGTCCCGCTGCCGCCTGAGCGGGAATTGAAGACGCAGTGGGAGGAGATTGAGCATCGGTTCAGTTCCGAGTTCTGGACTCGGTTCCAAGAGTTGAGGGATGCCTACTCCAGCCAGCTTGGCGAGATGCACAGGCGAGCCGGCATTTTCGGAGGAAAGGGCATGATACGAGTCCCCGCATTCGTGGGAGAAGTCGCCCTGATCCTTGGCCTGTTCAGGGAGGCCACTCCGGTTCTCACCACCTTCTACGGCCGTTTCGAACCTCGCCGCATCACAACTGGCCGGGAAATCGCCAAGGTGGAGGATCGCCTGGTCCTGGCCCGGGCCCGGCAGGTGGGGCTCACGCACAGTGTGAGCCGCCTCTTCGTTGCCCCGGCCTTTCGCGGCGCCGTGTCGGCACTGGCCGGTACCGATCTGCGTTCCTTCGAGGGGTTTATCGCCCATGCCCGCAGGCACCGTGCGACGCTCGCCGATTGGATGCGGGAGCAGGGCCTGTTCACCTCGGTCCAGTTCTTCAGTCCGGTACCAGAAGACAAGTTGCTTACACGGGAGGAGACTCTCCAAGCCTCGAAAAAGGGTGAACAGGGTGGCCCTCGCGGGGACGGAATCGACACATCCCGGGTGCCACGCTTCCCGGATTACCGCCCCTCGGTGGGCGGCGTCTTCGGCGGAGCCGTGCAGGATCTGGCCATCCTGGTGTTAGCCAACGGCCTCGCCTTCTGTCTCGGTCTGCGCTGGTTCGCCCGGCGCCAGATCGGCTGATACGTCATGCTCGGGGTCCTCGTCTGGAAGGAACTCCTCGAACACCTGAGGAGCCTGCGTTTCGCTCTCAGCTTCGTGACGATCGTCGGGCTCTTCGTCCTCGGCGCCGCCGTTTGGAACGTGCGCATCGCCGAAGAGCGACAGGGCTATCGTCTCGGGGTGGAGGAGTATGAAGAGAGCATCCGGGAAACTGCAGGGGACTTGGGTGCGCTGCAGGGTTCGGAGTTCCGCTTCTGGTTGCCGTCGTCTGGGCTGACGTTTGCCGCCGGCGGCTACGGCCGCAGCCTGCCGAACGTGGCCGTCATGCATGAGGCAAAGGTGCACGGGTTCGAGCAGCGCTCCGAGAGCAACCCGGTGTTGTTCCGGATCGACCCGGACTGGGTCTTCATCGCAGGGACCTTGGCCACTCTGATGGCCCTACTGCTGACCTACGACGGCGTTGCCGGCGAGAAGGAGCGCGGCTGCCTGCGTCAATTGCTGGCCAACCGGGTGCCCCGCGACCAGATCCTCATCGCCAAGTACCTCGCCAGCTTGGCCATGGTTGCCGCGCCGGTCCTGACCGGCGCCGTGAGTGCTGTCGCCATCATCCAACTCATCGGGCAGGGACTCTCCAACAATGAGTGGACCCCTCTGGCAGCAGTGATGGTCGCTGCCCTTCTCTGCGTCTCCGCTTTCCTCTGGTTGGGCCTTTGGGGATCCAGCCGCACCCACAACTCGACTCTGGCCCTGCTTGCCAGCCTGGTGCTTTGGTCGCTGTTCGCTGTGTTTCTACCACAGGCCGGGGTGCTTGCCGGGGAGTACTTCGTGGATGTTCCCAACGCCACCGTGGCTCGAGTAGCTGCCATGAGGGCAGGCTTGGAGGAGAAGGATTACTGGGAAGCTGTACGGGCCGAGGACCGGGCTCAACACCACTACCGGGACCTGCTCCTTCAGCAGGTCGAGGTTGCCCAAAGGGCCACCTTGATGTCCCCTGTGGCGGCCCTGAGCCTTGCTTCAGAGGCCCTGACCGTCACTGGCGTCGTCCGTCACCGGGTCTTTGTTGAGCAAGCGCACGCGCACAGAGGGCAGTTCGCCGACTTCCTGCGCCGTGAGGGTATCGAGAGTCACGGAGTGTACCGCCACCTCAGGTTGCTTGAGGGGATGGGTATAAGGCCCGAACCGGGGAGTGCCGGCGCCACGGAACCGGTCCCTCCAGAGGGAATCCCCCGCTTCCAGTTCCGCCCACCGTCCCTGCGTGAACGCCTCGACTCGGCCCTGGTCCCGCTGCTGGTCCTCGTCATTGCCAACGGCGTGTGCTTTCTCGGCGCCTACTTCTCGTTCCGGCGGTACGACGTCCGTTGACTCAGTCCCAGCAGGGTGGGTCGCCTGCCCAAGGAGAACGGATCATGAAGAGAGTTTCCCACGAGGCCCTGGAGCGAGTGGCCCGCCTCTACCATACCAACGCGGAGGCGGCAGCCGCTCTCGGCATGACCATGCGCGGCTTCGGCCGCGCCTGCCGGGCCCAGGGCATCGAGACTCCATATGTCAGAAAGCGCAGGATGCGCTGCTCCCTCGGCGTCCGGCCCGCCGAGGACCTGCGCTCAGAGTGAGGCAAGCCATGCTGCGGGCGATTGACCTGATGCGCCTCGTGAGAGGCTGAATCCAGTGATCCTGACCATCGCTGCCAAGGAGTTCCTCGCCAACCTGCTGACCTGGCGCTTCGGGCTGGCCGTGGCGGCCAGCATCGTGCTCCTGTCGGTGAGCGCCGTGGTCCTGCGCGCCGACTACGCCCGGCGCCTCAACGCCCACGAGGCCGAGCTGGCGCGCATCCGGGCCGACCTGGAGGACATCAAGGTCTACGCCCAGCTGGAGGAGACGGTGTCGCGACCGCCCTCTCCGCTGAGCGTGTTCAGCGAGGGGCTGGAGAAACGCATGGGGACGATCCTGCGGTTCTCCCACGCGAAGGTGCCCACCATGCTGACCTGGAAGAAGGAGACGAATCCGCTGGTGGCCGCCTTCCCGCCCTTCGACCTGGCCACGGTGGCGGCCCTGCTCTTCAGCCTCATGGCCCTGTTCTTCGCCTTCGACGCTGTTTCCGGGGAGCAGGAGGGGAACACCCTCAAGCTGATGGCGGCCAATCGCGTGGCTCGTTGGAAGATCCTGGTGGGCAAGTGGCTGGGGGGCGGGGCGTGCAGTCTGCTGCCGGCGGCGCTGGGTTTCCTCGTGGCGACGCTGATCCTCGCCGCCTCGCCTCAGGTGTCCCTGTCCGGGGCGCAGTGGCTGCGGGTTGGTCTGATCTTCGCTGCCGTGGTGCTCTACACGTCGGCGTTCTACCTGGTGGGTCTGGCCGTCTCGTCTCGGGCCCGCCAGTCGGGGACCGCCCTGGTGGCCTGCATCGCGGTCTGGGCCGGCTGCACCATCGTGGCCCCAGCGATGGTCCCCTACGTGGTGGGGGAGGTGGTGCCGCTGCCACCGGAACGGGAACTGAGAGCGCAATGGGAGGAGATCGCTCGTCAGATGGGGCGTGAGTTCAGCGAGGAATTCGAGCGACTCAGCGAAGAGTTTGGTCGTCGGATGGGAATGGACTTCGGTATGTTCGGACTGGGAGTCAGGTATTCCGGAGCATCCCTGGGCAGCATCCGTGTCATTCAGGGGATGTACACGGAAGCGATTCCGTTCCTCGCCTCGTTCTATGGCCGTTTCGAGCCCCGCCGGATGGCCGCCGGCCGTGACATCGCCGAGGTGGAGGACCGTCTGGTCCAGGCCCGGGCACGCCAGGTCCGGATAGCATCAAGCGTGAACCGATGGTTTGTCGCGCCCGCGTTTCGCAATGCCGTGTCGGCTCTGGCCGGCACCGACCTGCGCTCCTTCGAGGTGTTCGTCGCTCACGCCCGCCGGCACCGCGCCTCGCTGGCCGACTGGATGCGGGAGCAGGGGCTGTTCACCTCCGTCCTGTTCTTCAGCCCGCAACCGGAAAACGAGCTGTACTCGCGTCGGGAAACCGACCGGCTCGCGGAGCGTGGCCTCCTGAGTCGCCACCCCCACTTCCCCGCAGACGGGGTCGTCGACATCTCCCAAGTGCCTCGCTTCCCGGACTTCCGACCTTCCGTCGCCACCCTGCTGGGTGGCGCAGGCCCCGACCTGGCGGCGCTGCTGGCCGCCAACGGTCTCGCCTTCTTCCTCGGCCTGCGCTGGTTCGTCCGGCGCCAGATCGGCTGACCGACCGTGCTCGGCGTACTCGTGTGGAAGGAGCTCCTCGAGCACCTGAGGAGCCTGCGCTTCGCGGTCAGCTTCGTGACGATCGTCGGGCTCTTCGTCGTCGGCGCCGCCGTCTGGAATCTTCGCATTGATGAAGAGCGCAAGGGCCATCGGCTTGGCGTAGAGGAGTATGAAGAGGCCATCGAGAGCGCGGCACCCAAGAGCCTGACGGACCTGTTCTTCACCAGGCAGAACCTCTGGCTTCCGCCGGCCGGCCTGACCTTCGCCAGCGGCGGATTCAGCCGCGGCCTGCCGAATGTGGCCAACATCTTCCGATCGGTGCGCGTGAACGGTTTCGAGCGGCGGGGCGATCCCAACCCGATGCTGTTCCGCCTCGACCCCGACTGGGTCTTCATCGCCGGCATGCTCGGGACGCTGATGGCCTTGCTGCTGACCTACGACGGCGTCGCCGGCGAGAAGGAGCGCGGCTGCCTGCGCCAACTCCTGGCCAACCGGGTGCCCCGCGACCAGGTGCTGATCGCCAAGTACCTCGCCGGTCTCGCCATGGCTACCGCGCCGATCCTGACCGGCGTCGTGGCCTCCGTCGCCATCATCCAGTTGCTCGGGGAGGGATTGCCCGGCGAAGGATGGCCCGCTCTGGTGGGCGTGGTGACCGCCGCCCTTCTCTGCGTCTCCGTCTTCCTCTGGCTGGGCCTGTGGGCCTCGAGCCGGACCCACAACTCGGCCCTGGCCCTGCTGGTCAGCCTGGTCGTGTGGGCGCTGCTCGCCGTGTTCCTGCCCCAGGCGGGGGTGCTCGCAGGGGACCACCTCGTGGATGTCCCGACCTACACCGAGGCGCGGAGGGCCATGTTCGACCTGAAGCCGGGCATGACGCGGGAGGCCCAATTGCGGGCCCTCGAGCGGGCCTTCAAGCACTACTGGGACCTCCTGGGTCACCAAGTGGAGGTAGCCCGAAAGGCCACCCTGGTGTCGCCTGTGGCAGCTCTGAGCCTCGCCTCCGAGGCCCTCACCGTAACTGGCGTGGTGCGTCACCGCACCTTCGTCGAGCAGGCGCACGAGCATCGTCGGGACTTCGCCGACTTCCTGCGCCGCAAGGATGCCGAGGACCCCGACAGCGAGCATGTCTGGGATCCCTCGCGCTGGGGCCCTTTCTCCATGAAGCCGGTTGCGCCGGAAGAGGTGCCCCGCTTCCAGTTCCGCCCACCGTCCCTGCGCGAACGCCTCGACGCGGCGCTGGTACCCCTGCTGGTCCTCGTCCTCGCCAACGGCGTCTGCTTCCTCGGCGCCTACTTCTCCTTCCGGCGGTACGACGTCCGCTGACACCACCCACGTCGTGGACCACCGAACCGCTCCACGGTAGCTTCTGGCACGTGGCCATCCACTACAAGTCCCGCAACCATCCGCATCCGCGCCGCCCGGCGGGAACGCCTTCGTGAGGCCCGTCATGTCGTGGTTTCGCCGGCGGTCCCCATCGCGCGGCTCGACACCGGAGCACCGGCCAGACCTCTCGACCGCCCTGGCCGTGGTAACCGATCTGGAGCCCCTTGCCGAGGGAGAGGTGGCCCGCGTTCGCAACGCTCTCGGCGCCCGGCGCGCGGCGCTGCTGCTGGCCGAGGAGGCGCGCGAGCCCTTCGCGCCGTTTTGTCACCGCGGCTGCGACGAAACCGCGCTGGCGGATCTGCGCTTCGGCCGCGACAGCCGGCTGGTGAAGTGGCTGGTGGTGAACGAGACCGCACTCGACCTGCTCGAGGCGCCGCAGGTGCGAGACTACCTCGCAGACTCCGAGAACACCCTCCTTCAGCGCCTCGGCATCGACGTGATCCATCCCGTGGTGTCCATGAACCACCTCGTGGGTCTGCTCCTCCTGGGCGGGGTCCGTGTCTCTACGGCCGAGCGCGAGCACCTTCTCCGCGACCTGCTGCCCCTCTTCGGCCTGGCCCTGCACAACGCCCTGCTCCTGCGACAGGGACGCCAGCGCGTGCGCGGTCTCTACCGGGCCGAGCGGCTGGCCACGTTGGGGGAGCTGGCCGCCGGGGCGGCCCACGAGATCCGCAATCCCCTGACCAGCATCCGCAGCACGATCCAGTACCTCCGCCCCGACTTCGAGGAGGGCTCGGAGAAGGCCGTCCTCGTCGACGAGCTGCTGGGCGAGGTGGACCCGCATCAACGGCATCATCGCCGGTCTCCTCTCCTTCGCGCGCCCGGCGCCGCCCCTCTTCGAGGAGGTCGACGTGCTGTCGCTGCTGCGCCAGGTGGGCCGCCTGATCGACAGCGCCGCCCGGTCCCAGGGGGTCGAGTTCGTCCTGCCGGAGGCGGAGGGGAAGGCGCGCGGCGACCCCGACCAGTTGAAGCAGGTCTTCCTCAACTTGTGCATGAACGCGCTGCAGGCCATGCCCGAGGGCGGCCGCCTCTCCCTCGGGGTGGTCCGCTCCGATCACACCCTCCGCGTCAGCGTGGAAGACACGGGCAACGGCATTCCCGCCGACGACCTTGAACTTGTGTTCGATCCGTTCTTCACCACCCGCGAGGAGGGCACCGGACTCGGCCTGGCCGTGTGCTACGGGATCGTCTCCCGGCACGACGGCCGCATCGACATCGAGAGCCGCCCCGGCGCCGGCACCACCGTGCACGTCCGCCTGCCCTCCGACGGGAGGGCGCGATGACCCGCGCTCCGGACCGCGTCCTCATCGTCGACGACGAGGCCCGCATCCGGAAGATCGTGACCCTCCTGCTGCGGGAAGAGGGGCTCGACCCGCGGTCGGTGGAGTCCGGGGAAGCCTGTCTGAAGGCCGTGGCGGAAGAGGCGCCGGACCTCGTGCTGATGGACCTCACCCTCCCGGGAAGGGACGGCCTCGAGACGATGGCCGGCCTGCGCGCCGGGGGATGGGACGGCGAGGTGGTGATGATGACCGCCTTCGGCAGCGTCGCCACGGCGGTGCGCGCCATCCAGGAGGGGGCCTTTCACTACCTGGAGAAACCGTTCGACAACGACGAGCTGCTCTCCCTGGTGCGCCGCGCCCTGGAGCGGCGCCGGCTGCGCGGAGAGGTCGCCGCCCTGCGCGAGCAACTGGACGAGCGCTACGCCCTCGACAACGTCGTCGGCATCAGCGGCCCCCTGCGGGCCGTGTGCGCCCAGGTGACGCGGGTGGCTCCCACGGAGGCCACGGTCCTGGTGGAAGGGGAGAGCGGCACCGGCAAGGAGCTGGTGGTGCGCGCCCTGCACAACCTCAGCCGGCGCCGGGAGGGTCCCTTCGTCGCCCTGAACTGCGCCGCCCTGCCCGCGAGCCTGGTGGAGAACGAACTCTTCGGCCACGAGCCGGGCGCCTTCACCGACGCCCGCAGCCGCCACCGAGGCCGGTTCGAGCAGGCCGGCGGCGGCACCCTGTTCCTCGACGACGTGAGCGAGCTGCCCGCGGAGGTGCAGGCCAAGCTCCTGCGCGTGCTCCAGGAACGCGAGATCAGCCGCATCGGCGGCACCGCCGCCATTCCCGTGGACGTGCGCATCGTGGCGGCCACCAACAGTGACCTGCAACAACAGGTAGAGGCAGGAGGATTCCGGGAAGACCTGTTCTACCGCCTGAATGTCGTCTCCCTGCGTCTGCCCCCGTTGCGCGAGCGGCTGGAGGACCTGCCCCTGCTCGTGGAGCACTTCCTGCAGAAGGCCGGTTCGGAGCTGGAGCGGCCCGTGGAAGGGGTCACCCCCGGAGTGATGGACCTCCTGCGGTCCTACGCCTGGCCGGGCAACGTGCGCGAGCTGGAGAACGTCATCCGCGGCGCCGCCATCCTCTGCGGTGGTCCGCAACTGGACGAGACGGACCTGCCGCCCCGCCTGCGCCGGCCGTCCGTGGGAACCTCCGCGGGCACACTGGCCGAACGTCTCGCCGTGGTCGAGCGGCAGGCGATCGCCGAGGCCCTGGCCGAGGAGGACCACAACCGCACGCGCGCCGCCGCCCGGCTCGGAATCACGCGCAAGACGCTGCTGGCCAAGATCACCGCCTACGGGCTGGAGTCTTAGGCCGCCTCGATCCGGCTGGCGGGGCCGCCCTCGTGAGTGGGAGCGGATCCGCAGCCCCGCGCTTCCGGACACCGCGGTCCGACCTGCCGGGCTCTTTGCGGCTGTTCATGCAGGGAGATTACCTTCGGGGATCAGAAGCAAGACACGGAGGCCTTACTCAAGAGCCGATTGGCTGAATCAGGTTTCCTCCCATGCCCTCGGTCTACATCGAGACATCGATAGTCAGTTACTTGACAGCGCGTCCATCGTCCAGTCCGTTGGTGGCGGCCTGGCAGGAGGTGACGGCATCCTGGTGGAATTGCACTCCTCAAGAAATGATAGGAGACTTGCCCTGATGAAGGATGAAGTCATAGCCGCCTTGTGGAAAGTCAAGGAGGACATAGCTCGCGAACACGACTATGACGTGGATCGCCTGGGGGCCATGATCCGCGAAAGGGAGCGTGAGTACGCCCACAGAGTTGTGGACTGGACTGATTCCAAGAGACGGGCGTCCACCGAAGAGCCGGGAGTTTCCTGATCCCCCTCTGCTCCAAGAAGCAGATCGACTGGCTGAACGTCCGGTCGTGCTCGAGCGGCAGGCGATCGCCTACATCCTGGCGGAGGAGGACCTCAACCGCAGGTGCGCCGCCGCCCGGCTGGGGATCACGCGCAAGACGCTGCTGGCCAAGATCACCGCCTACGGGCTGGAGTCTTGAGCCGCCCTCGATCCGAGTGGGAGGCGCCGCCCTCGTGTGTGAGAGCGGATCCGCAGCCCCGCGTTCCGAACACCGCGGTCCGACCTGCCGAGCTCTCTGCGGCTGTTCCTTCAGGTGGATACCTTCGCGACATGGACATCAGTGTTCTCTCATCGCTACTTGTCTCGGCCTTGGGCTCAGATAGACGCCTGGTAGTCGCACTCGACGGCCCCGGTGGCGCTGGCAAGTCAACCCTCGCCAAGAGACTGAGCGAGAGCTGCAATCTCGTCTCAATAGTGCACGGGGATGACTTCTATGCTCCAATGGAGGAGAATGCGAGAAGGGCCCTGACGCCTGAATGTGGTTACATGCGGTACTTTGATTGGGAAAGGATGAGCCGTGAACTTCTCGAGCCGCTGTCGCGTGGAGCTCGAGCACGCTACCAGCGCTATGACTGGGGGATCAACCAGCTGGCAGAGTGGATCGACAGACCGGCTGAGGGCATCATACTGATCGACGGGGTCTACTCGTTTCGTCCGGAGCTGAGGGAATTCTACGGCTACTCCATTTTCGTCGACACTCCGAAGTCCGAGTGTCTGGCCAGACTGGTCAAACGAGGGGAGAACACACCCAGTGCTGTCTCCGTCGTTGTTTCGGGAGCACCTGCGCACCAGAGGAGATCCCGGGGCGATCCGCCAGGCAAGATCTCCGCATGAGCACTGTTGAGGAATGGCTATGCAGGTGCATCGGGCGAAGAGACTTGGTGGTCACTTGTTACCGGGACATGGGCGGAAGGAGTGGCTGCAGTGTGTGGGACTGCGATGTGGACCTGGACGGTCTTCCAAAGCAAGTCATCCTCAAGGCTTACCCGGCCGGATTCGCGGACCGTTCGGGATTGGGTCCCCGTGGTACCGCAAGAAAGAGCGCACTGGCTCTTTCTGAGTTGTGCAGGTCAGGCGTATGGCCCCGGTCGACAAGGAGGTCGTGTCCTGGCACAGGCGTTGTTGGAGGGCTTTCTGGAAGCTGAGAGAGCTGAGGGAGAGGGCCATTGCAGAGGCGTAGTCGAGAGACCCATTCGACGCGAGTCGGGGACAAGAGGTACATCTGGTACACCGAGCGGCTGTGGAGGCTGGCGCGGGAGTTGCCTGAGTTCGAAGTCGAGGTTGAGAGTCTCCAGGAACTGGACCGGGACTGCTGGTTCGGCAGGGGGCGTACGCCGACCATCAGAGAGGTGGCCGGCCACTGCAAGCGGATCAATGAGGTGGACAGCGAATTCCCTGTAATCCTCAACGAGAACGGCGGTCTGATGGACGGAGGTCACCGTCTGGCTCGAGCCTTGCTCGAGGGGAGCAGGACGATCAAGGCCGTCCAGTTCGCGCAGACGCCCGAGCCGGATTTCGTCGAGGAGATGTGTTAGTGGCCGCGCAAGCGCCGTGATGGCGCCCGTGGAGCGACGGAAGGCAGGTCGTCCTCAACCATGAAGCAGATTGATCTTTCATCGCTACCGCCGTGCGCATCGAGTTCAACTGCAGGGATGTTGGCGAGTGCCAGGTCTTCGCCGATGTCGACAAGCCGCCGTTTCTCATCGTCAGGTCCGCCGGGGCGACAGTGATGGTGAACGCCGAGAGCCCGGCTGAGACACGTCAGTTGTACAGAGACCTGAAGAGCGCGTTTGAGAAGGCCCATCGGGACGCCGGGTCGGCGCTGCCACCGGAGCAACCGTAGAGCCCTGTTCCAATGATCACCACCATCGCCCGCAAGGAGTTCCACCAGGCCCTGCTCACCCTGCGCTTCGCCGTGGGCCTGATCCTGTGCGTGGTGGCCGTGGCCGCCGGCACCCTGGCCATGATCGAGGACTACGAGTCCCGGCGGCAGGCCTGGCTGGAGCAGGTCCGGGAATACGAGACGGAGCTGGAGCAGGAGGGCGCGTACAGCCACCTGGTCAACGACTTGAAGGCCTTCCGCGAGCCCCGGCAACTGGCCGTGTTCAGCGTCGGTTCCGACCGCTGGCAGGGAAACCAGGTCACGGTCACTCACCACGCGGTTCCAGTACAGTCGAGGTGGCTGGGCACCTCCAACCCCTACATGGTCCTCTTCCGTACCGTCGACCTGTCGCTCATCGTGCAGATCGTCCTCGGCCTGCTGGCCCTGCTTTTCGCGCACGATGCGGTCTGTGGCGAGCGCGAAAGGGGGACTCTCCGGCTCATGCTTGCCAATCCCGTGGCCCGCGACCAGATCCTGGTCGGCAAGGCAGCCGGCCACCTGGGTTTGCTCGCGGTGCTGCTGGCGGTCACGTACGTGGTGGCCCTGCTCTTCGTGCAGGCCTCACCCGCCCTGCATCTCGGGGCCGGCGAGATCGGCCGCGCGGTCCTCATGCTCTGCGCGTCCGGACTCTACGTGGCGGCCATGTACGCGGTCGGTCTGCTGTTGTCGATCTGCACGCGGCGCTCGGCCACGGCCCTGGTCCTGGCCGTCTTCGGGTGGCTGCTGGGCGTGGCCGTCTATCCGAACGTGGTCGGCTTCGCCGTCGACACCCATGCCCGTGCGCGCCTCTCGGTCGAGTCGTCCCGGGACATCGAGGGTCAGCTCTACGCGAGCTTCGGCGAGTGGGTCCGCCAGCGGGAGAGCGAGGTCGTGGTCAGGGACTGGAGCGATCTGGGGGGAACCTACTCGAGCCGCAACTGGACCGTTCCTCATGGTTGCATGGCCATCGGGTTCGCCGAGGGTGAGGCGGAGTCCGAGGTCGAGCGCAAGGTGCGGCAGTTGACCTCGTTCTTCGTGGAGGTCGAGCAGCAGCGCATGGCCTACGCGGACCGGGTCTGGCGGGAGGCCTGGGAGCCGCTGGAGATCGGCATGAGGGGCCTCCACGCCGTGGCCTCGGGACTGTCCCTTCTCTCTCCCGCTGGCGCCCACGGCCAGGCCACGGCGGCCCTGGCTCGCACGGACCGCGGCGACTACTGGCGCTTCCTGGAATCGGCGCGGGGCTACCGGGGCCAGTTGATCGCCTTCTACGAGCAGGAGGGCTGGTTCGGGTCCCGCGAGTGGTTCGACCTGTCGGCGAAGGCCACCCTCGAGCACCTGCCCCGCTACCGCGAGTCCGCCGACTCGATCGGCGAGGGTGTCGCCCGCGCTTCGGCGCCGCTGCTGTTGCTGGCCGGTTTCGCCGGCGCGGCCTTCATGACCGCGTACTGGCGGTTCCGGCGCTACGACCTGGCTTAGGGGGACGGCCGTGATCGCAACGATCCTGCGCCGGGAGCTGGCCGATCACCTCACCAGTCTGCGCTTCGCCCTGACCCTGCTGATCACCACGGCCCTCATGGCGGTGAACGGCGCCGTCTTCAGCGGCCCCGGTCACGAGCGGGCCATGGAGCGGTATCAGCAGCAGGTGAAGGGGGCAGGGGACCGGATCGAGGGGCTGGCCGGCAGCCTCGGCGAGCTGGCGGTCATGGGCCCCGGGAGTCTGGCCAAGCGGCCGAGCCCGCTCTCCTTCGTCGCCTTCGGCCGCGAGGACTTCCTGCCCGGGACGATTCGGGCACAGTCGACCGGCTCCTACGGATGGGGCTCGGGCTTCACCATCCACAACCCGTGGATCCTGGTGTACTCGTCCCCGGTGGCTCCGCCCGCGGCCGGCATCGTCCCCGACTTCGTGGAGGTCGACTGGGTCTTCATCGTCGGCTTCTGCCTCAGCCTGATGGCCCTGCTGCTCACCTACGACGGCGTCTGCGGCGAGCGCGAGACGGGCACTCTCAAGCTCGCCCTCTCGGGGCCGGTGCCGCGTTTCGGCCTGCTGCTGGGCAAGTTCACCGCCGCCTGGGTCGTCCTCGCCGTCGCCCTCACCCTCGGGATTCTGCTGAACCTGCTCATCCTCGGTCTGGCCGGCACCCTCGCGTTGGGCTCGGATCTCTTCCTGCGCCTGGCACCCGTCTATCTCGCCTGCCTGCTCTACCTGGCCTGCTTCGTGGGGCTCGGCCTGCTCGTCTCCTGCCTGAGCGAGCGGGCCTCCTCGGCCCTGGTGGTGCTGCTGCTGGTGTGGACGGTGCTGCTGGTGCTGCTGCCGAACACGGTCTCGGGGGCGGTGAGCTACTTCCAGGAGCCGAAGATGGACTGGGGGAACCATATCTCGCAGCGGCGGGCCCTGACACAGGAACACCAGCTCTGGGGCAAGACCAACCCCGCCCGGCCGGGCGAGCCTCCTCCCGCCGCGTTCCTGGCGGAGTTCAGCGACTTCCTGCGGGACCACCTGCGCCTGGACCGCGACTTCCACGAGGAGAAGCTGCGCCGGCAGCTCCGGCCGGTCGAAGCGGGCGCCCTGGTCAACCGCCTCAGCCCCTACGGCATCCTCCAGTACGCCCTGGAATCCCTGGCCGGCACCGGTCTGCCCCGGCACCTGCGGTTCATCGAGGACGCCCGCCGCTACGCCCTGGA